>NZ_PIZV01000009.1 GCF_002835665.1 Chryseobacterium sp. PMSZPI | reverse complement strand
GAGCTGTACTGAACCTGATTTGTTTATTAGGATTGTCTAATCCAACACCTGAATAGGCTCCCAATTGGTATCGGTCGGCCATCGATTTTTCAACTACAGGAGAGCTATAGACTGAAAACCTTTCAATTTTTCCGTCAGTTGTTGGAAGGGAAATTGTTATAGGAGAAGCGCCTTGTCCCGCTTCAGGAGCATTTTTCAACATATCCCTTAAAGAATTAAGATCTACTTTAAAAGCGTGGATAATATTAACTTCTTTTCTTACAGGAATAACTTTCTCTGTCACCGGCTGCCACCTTTGTGCTTCTAAGCCCGTTAGGCTTAAAGCTAACGTGCAAGCGAAAATAATTTTCTTTTTCATAATGTTTTTTTTAAATGTGTTACTTTATTGTAAATGTAGTGTATTTTTTTAATTTATTTTGTATTTTATTGATAATGAATGCTTTGTATTTTTATTTTTAATAAAATTTATTTAAAATAATCTTTGTTACTTCATTGTTGTATTATTTTTTTATGTTTAAAAGTATATTTTAAGTAAAAAATTAATATGAATTTTTTACTGGAAGAACAATTAAAAAAAGGCGTCTTTTCATCAATGGAAAGACGCCTTTTAATTTTATTATTTAGTAAGATTATTCTTGTACAGCCGGAAGGTTTCCATTGCTTTTTTGTACTCTTTTATAGGTAAACGTACACATCATAATACTGAATTCATATAATATAAGTAACGGGAAAGCAGCCATGAGCATACTCAATACATCTGCAGGGGTAATGATTGCCGCAACTACCATAATTAAAACAATAGCATGACGACGGTAAGTTTTCATGAATGTCGGAGTCAGAATTCCAATGCTTGTCAGGAAATAGATCAGAATAGGAAATAAGAAAATAACTCCCATCCCTAAAATGACCTGTAAAAATAAAGTTGTATAATCGCTTAGATCATAAAGCGGAACAATGATATCCGAAATTTTAAAGATCACCCCAAAGTTGACAGCAAAAGGAAGGATTAAAAAATAGCCACATAAAATTCCTGTCATAAAAAGAATCCATACCGCATTGATGATATAAATGGAATTTTTTCTTTCTTTCGGGTGTAATGCCGGGCTGATGAAACGCCACAATTCCCAAACAATATAAGGAAATGCTGCTACCATTCCTCCAAAAATAGAAACGGCCATCATAACGTTAAATTGTTGATACAATCTTTGCACACGTACAGGGAAGTCTTTAGGAAGGTGAATGCTATCTTCTCCCAGAAGCATTCTTGAAAAGTGATTAACAACTCTAAATGTAGGAAAATCATTTCTCGTCGGCCCGAAAAAGATATGGTCCATAATCCAGTTGATATTGAAACCAACTGCAAAAGCTGCAATGATGATAGCGATAATTGAACGGATCAGGTGTCCTCTTAATTCTCCAATATGCCCCAGAAAGGACATGTCTTTATTATTGTCCATAAAATCTATCCAAAGTGCCAACCTATAATTGGTAAGCAGTTTCAGTCTGCGAAATTATGAAATAATAATCAGTATTTAGAATTTATTGGTCATGATTTTTTCAAGATTTGAGTTGTGATGGTTCCATATTGTTTTAAAAAATATACAGCCAATAGTTTAGGCTGTATACATTTTTATAATGATAGCTTGTAGGTCTATTTTTCAAGGACTTCCAATACTTTTTCCGCTACGGCACCACCGGATTGAGGATTCTGACCTGTGATCAATCTTCCGTCGGCTACAGCAAAAGGAACAAAATCCTGATCTGCTTTTACGTAATGAGCGCCTTTGCTTTTCAGAACATCTTCTGTAAGATAAGGCATGTGATCAGCAAGTTCAGCTGCAATTTCTTCTGAATTTGAAAAGCCGGTGAGTGTTTTTCCCTTTATTAGCAGTTCTCCATCAGAAAGTTTAATATTGAAAAGCCCTACGGCTCCGTGACATACAGAAGAAACAATGCCTCCGTTTTCATAAATTTCACGGGCGATTTGCTGTAACGGCTCATTATCGGGAAAATCCCATACCACACCATGTCCTCCGGAATAATAAACAACACCATAATCCTCCGGGTTGATGTCTTCAGGTTTTAACGTATTTCCCAATTTATCCCTGAAGATTTCATCAGCATAATACTTCCAGTCTACAGGTTGTACAAACATTTGTAAAGAAACCGGGTCAAGAGGTGTATAACCTCCTTTTGGACTTACAAAATCGATTTCATATCCTTTTTCGTGCAATTTTTCATAAAAATGAGCGGCTTCACTTAGCCATAATCCGGTTGCTCGGTCCATATCAGGATATTTTTCTACACTTGTCACTACAATTAATGCTTTCTTTTTCATTTTTTTTGTATTAAAAATTATAATACAAAGATTGGAATTTTATAGAAGCAGATATAAGGATCTAAATCAAAAAAAAGATGTGACACAGGTCACATCTTAAGAGTATAATCGGCTTAATGTCTCTCTGGAAACTCCCAGATAGCTTGCGATAAGCTGCTTGGGCAAATGTTCAATAAAGCCTGGATATTGTTTTAAAAAATCTTCATACCGTTCTTTGGCTGTTTTGCTCATTAAAGAAAGAATTCTTTGTTGCAATGCTACATATCCGAAATTAGATTTTATTCTGAAAAAACGCTCCATAACAGGAAGCTTCGAACAAAGAATATTTAAATTCTCATAAGAAATAGCATATACTTCCGAGTCTTCAATGCAATCAACAGCTACAGAAGAGAATTCTTGTTTAAAAAAAGCTGCAAAATCTGAAATCCACCAATGGGGAGCTGCGAACTGAAGAATGTGTTCTTTCCCGGTACTGTCGATGGTACTGCTTTTAAGAATACCTTTTTCAATCAGATAAATTTCAGTCACAGGTTGATGTTCCTGCACCAGGAATTGCCTTTTCCGGAATTTCTTTTTTGTAAAAAGGCTCTGTACAATTTCAAACTCATCATCAGTAAGCTGGATAAGTTCCCGGATATGTGTTTTCAGAAAATGGCTCATGATAATAGAATTAGTTTATTCCTTCATCAAGCAGCTTATGCAGATCTATGATTCCAAAATATTTTCCGTTTTCAGTAACAACAAGTTGACCGATGTTGTTTTCTTTTAAAATTTTCATCGCTTCTTTAGCCAGTGCTTCTTTTTCAATAGTTCTTGGATGTGCAGACATAATATCTTTAGCCAAAACTTTACCGATATCTTCACCTTTCATCAACATTCTTCTCAAATCTCCGTCTGTAATTACCCCGATAATGTTGTCTCCATTGGTCACTACCGTAATTCCATGGCTTGATGCACTGATGGAAATGATAACGTCTCTTATTGAAGCTTCTTCGGTAACCTGAGGTTTTTGGGAAGAAAGGAATTGTTCAACTTTTGAGGTAAGGTTTTTTCCTAAGCTGCCACCCGGGTGAAATTTAGCAAAATCATTGGCTTTAAAATCATTCAGTTCCATAAGAGCTACTGCCAAAGCATCTCCTAATGCCATTTGAATGGTAGTAGAACTTGTAGGAGCCAATTTATTCGGACATGCTTCAATATCAACATGGGTATCAAGAATTACTTCGGAAAACTCTGCAAGTTTACTGCTCTTATTTCCCGTCATTCCGATTAAAGCTGAAGAATAATCTTTTAAATAAGGAACAAGATTGGCTATTTCAGGAGAATTTCCGGAATTTGAGATGCATAAAACCACATCCTGTTTCTGAATAACTCCCAAATCTCCGTGAATAGCTTCTGAAGCATGAAGAAATTGTGAAGGGGTACCTGTAGAGTTTAAAGTGGCTACAATCTTATTTCCTACGTGGGCAGATTTTCCGATTCCTACGATAATAAGTTTACCTTTTGCCGAATGAATGAGTTCTACAGCCTTGGCAAATTGATCATCAATTCTGTTTTTTAATTTTTCAAGTTCGGAAATTTCGATTTCTAAAGTACTTTTAGCGATTGATATAATGCTGATTCTATCCATTTTACTTTGATAAGGTATACAAAAATCTTATTTAAAAACGTTATATTTTAAAAAGAATATTTAATATAAATTTTATTTTTTATAAATTCGTTCGCTTTTATTTTAAGCAGAATTTTTATAACTTTGGGTTAGATGCAAATTTAGCAATAGAAAATTAGATGAGCGCAAAAAAAGCCAATTTATCAGGCGAATTGAAAAAGTATTTTGGGTTTTCTACATTTAAGGGACAGCAGGAACAAATCATAGACAATCTCTTGAATGGGAAAGACATATTTGTTCTGATGCCTACAGGTGGTGGTAAATCATTATGTTATCAGCTCCCGGCACTTATTTCAGAAGGTACGGCGATAGTCGTTTCGCCCTTAATAGCGTTAATGAAGAATCAGGTAGATGCAGTGAATGGCCTTTCATCCGATGATGGGGTAGCGCACGTATTAAATTCATCATTAAACAAGACACAGACAAAACAGGTTTTTGACGATATCAAAAGTGGAAAGACCAAACTCCTGTATGTAGCTCCGGAATCATTAATAAAAGATGATTATCTGGACTTTTTGAAAGAAGTTAAAATCTCTTTCTTTGCTATTGACGAAGCACACTGTATTTCAGAATGGGGGCACGACTTCAGACCGGAATACCGAAACTTGAAACAGATCATAGACAAAATCGCCAATGTACCGGTGATTGCTTTGACGGCTACGGCAACTCCTAAAGTTCAGGATGATATCCAGAAGACTTTAGGAATGGTTAATGCTTTAGTTTTTAAAGAAAGTTTCAACCGTCCTAATCTATATTATGAGGTACGTCCAAAAATTAATATAGATAAGGAAATCGTTAGATTTATTAATCAACATAAAGGAAAATCCGGAATTGTATATTGCCTGAGCCGAAGAAAAGTTGAAGAATTTGCTCAGCTTTTACAAGTGAACGGAATCAATGCACTTCCTTATCATGCAGGGCTAGATCAAAAAGTAAGGGTGGCGAATCAGGATAAATTCCTGATGGAAGAAGTGGATGTAATTGTAGCAACCATCGCTTTCGGAATGGGAATTGATAAGCCGGATGTACGCTTCGTTATTCATTATGATTTCCCAAAATCATTGGAAAGCTATTATCAGGAAACCGGAAGAGCAGGAAGAGATGGAGGTGAAGGACACTGTCTGGCATTTTATGATCCGAAAGATATTGAAAAACTAGAAAAATTTCTGGCCCAGAAACCTGTTTCCGAAAGAGAAATCGGATTGCAACTTCTTAATGAAGTGGTAGGATATGCTGAAACCTCAATGAGCAGAAGGCAATACATTCTTTATTATTTTGGGGAAAGCTTTGATCCAGTGAAAGGAGATGGAGCAAAAATGTGTGATAATTCATCCAATCCACCAAAATTAAAAGATGCAACTTCCGATTTGAAAAAAGCTCTGGATCTCATTAATGATACAGGAGAGAAATTCAAGGCAAAAGATCTGATTTCCGTAATCGTAGGAAAAGAAACGGCTGTAACGAAATCTTATAAACTGGAACAGAACCCGCATTTTGGTTTTGGAAAAGAAGAAAAAGACAATTATTGGAAAACGATTTTGAGACAGGCTACTGTTCAGAATTTTTTACAAAAAGACATTGAAACGTATGGCGTTTTAAAAATTGCAGAAAAAGGTAAAAATGTACTTAATGGTAAGTCTAAAGATGTATTTTTAATTGCGGAAGATAGAGAATTCGATCTTACTCAGGCTAAAGCTGAAAGCGATCAGGTACAACAGCAGGCCGGCGGAGGTTTGGATCAGAATTTATTTAATCTTTTAAAAGAATTAAGAAAAAAAGTCGCGAAAAAACATGGAATTCCACCTTATACGGTATTTATGGATCCAAGTTTGGAAGATATGACGGTTCAGTACCCTATTACGGTAGATGAAATTACCAAAATTTATGGAGTAGGAGAAGGAAAAGCTAAAAAGTATGGTAAAGAATTCGCGGACTATATTAAGACATATGTTGAAGACAATAACATAGAACGTACTCAGGATATGGTGTTGAAACAAGTGGCTAACAAATCCAGCCATAAAGTTTTCATTATTCAGAGTACAGATAAGAAAATTGATCTTGAAGATATTGCCAGAGCTAAAAATCTCTCAATGGATGAGCTTTTAAAGGAAATGGAAAGAATCGTTTATCAAGGGACAAAATTAAATATAGACTATTACATTGAAGATAATTTTGATGAAGATATTGTAGACGGTTTCATGGAATTTATGAACGAATCTGAAAGCGATAGTATGAAAGTATTACTCGACGAATTCGGTGATGAACTTTCTGATGAAGAGGTAAGAATGCTGAGAATTAAATTTATCAGCGATGTAGCTAACTAAGGAATTGAAATATGAAAAATATTGAAAAAGCTCTTCATTAGAAGAGCTTTTTTATGTTGAAGAGAATAGGTATAGACGGTTATTTCCCGCGGATTACATTGATTTTGCAGATGTTTGTATGAGGTTATATCTTCTCCCGGATTTGTATGCTTTTAAGATAAAAACTTCAGTTTCTTAATGCTTGACACATAATGAAACTTTTTAGTAACTTTAACTGATGAAAAAAATATCTGTCATATTTATTCTGCCGGATCTAGAAACCGGAGGTGCAGAAAGAATAGTTACCACCATTGCAAATCATCTTTCCCGGGATCGGTTTGAACCGAAGATTTTGCTGTTGCGTAAACAGGGCGGATATCTCAATTTTCTAAAAAAAGATGTTGAAATTATCGATATCAATACGGAGAGAATCAGGCATTCTTTAAAGCCTATTTTAGGTGAAATCTACAGAAGGAAACCGGATATTGTGTTTTCCGGCTTTGGAGAGGTAAACGCTTATCTTTCTTTGTTTATCAAACTTTTTCCGAGAACAAAATTTATTGCCAGGGAAACCAACGTTGTGTCCCAACATGTTACCAGAAAAGAAATAAAGTTCTTCTACCATTTTTACAATAATTATCAAAAAATTATTGCCCAGAGCGATGATATGATGAAAGATTTGGTTGATAATTTTAATATTAAAAAGAAAAAGATAGTTAAGATTAATAATCCGGTAGATTTTGATTTTATTGATGATAAATTAGCGATATCTCCAAAACCGGAATGTTATAAATACAATTATAAAAATGTTGTTGCTATAGGAAACCTATCTGCGAGAAAAGGTTTTGATAATCTGTTGAAGGTTTTTTCAAGACTTAAAAATGAAAATATTTTGCTGCATATTTTAGGAGACGGAAAAGACAAAGAAGTCCTGCTTCAAATGAAAGAATTTTTAGGATTAAAAAATGTAATTTTTCATGGAAGACAAGAGAATCCCTATCAGTTTTTGAAATATGCGGACTTGTTTATCCTTTCTTCGCGTTATGAGGGTTTTCCAAACGTTTTGTTAGAAGCAGGGGCATGTGGAACCTATTCTTTAGCCAATAATTGTCCCGGAGGAATTAATGAAATTATCCAAAATGGGGTGAATGGAGAAATTTCAAATATTGAGAATTATGATGACTTTGCCCAGCATATTATGAGGGTTTTTCAAAGCAATTATAATCGTGATGCCATTAAAAATTCTATCAAATCCAGATTTTCAAAAAATATTATTTTGAATGAATATGAGAAGGTATTGCTGGACCTTATCAAATAACATGAATAAATTTGAAGACCTTATCAATAGACTTCAGTATATCAAAACGATTATCTAATGATGATATTGGGAAGCATCGCTTTTTCGGGGATCATTATTGCATTGATGTGCATCACACTGCTGTTTTCCAAAAAGAAGAAGGTCTCTTCCGATTATTATCTTATCGTCTGGTTGCTGATTGCTGCAGTTAACCTTGCCTATTATTTATTTCCATCTTTTCTTCCTGAAATCGTTCAGCCTTTTGGTTTTGCACTTCCGGTATTGAGTATGGCAATGCTTTATCTGTACGTTATTTCCATTACTTTTAATAGTCGGTTTCGATTAGGTAGTTTAATTAAGCATTCTTTGTTTTTTATCTGTTACAGCCTTATCTTTACTGGAATCTCAGTGTTTTATAGCCGGATTGGATTTAAAAATAGTATTCCTTATTTTGTTGACAGGGATCAAAACAAAGTGTTGGATTTTCTGACCTTTCCAATGGCTGCTGTACCGGTTGTATATATTATTTTATGTTTTCTGGCTTTGAAAAAATATCAGAAAATGCTTCCTGAATATTATTCAGCACTTGAAAAGATCAATCTTAACTGGCTGAAGTATATTATTGCTTCCTTAATTATCCTTTTTATTGGAGTTTTCTGCATGATCGCATTAGGAACACGAACGGATGTGATTCCTTTTGATCAGATCTTTCAAATCGTTGCTGTAGTACAAAGCGGATATTTATTCTGTATTGTATTCTTTAGTTTAAGACAAAGCATTGTTTTTCATCAACAGGGAAGTCTTGATATGGATATTGTCATGAAACAAGAAGAAAAAAATAATGTTCAGAATAAAAACAGTTCTGATGTTATTTCTCAAAAGCTTTTAGAGTTTATGGAAACAGATCGGCCTTATCTTGATGAGGAGCTAAGTTTGCAAAAATTATCTGT
The DNA here is from genome assembly GCF_002835665.1 of Chryseobacterium sp. PMSZPI. Taxonomy (GTDB): domain Bacteria; phylum Bacteroidota; class Bacteroidia; order Flavobacteriales; family Weeksellaceae; genus Chryseobacterium. The sequence continues at coordinate 22,812 of NZ_PIZV01000009.1, read as the reverse complement.
CTTAATGGATGTTTCGACTCATCAACTTTCTCAGGCGATTAATCAGGGGCTTAATACCAATTTTTATAAATTCGTGAATGCTTACAGAATAGAAGAGGTTAGAAAAAAGTTGAAAAATCCCGGGTATGAAAAATATTCAATCTTGGGAATAGCTTTTGAATCAGGGTTTAATTCAAAGTCTACCTTCAATAAAATCTTTAAAGAAGAAACAGGTATGACTCCATCTGAATTTAAGAAGTCTGGATCTCTCAGAAAAGAGTCCTAACCGATCATTTAGGACGAACAGTTTTGTATTTTATGGGATTTTTACCCTCAAAAAACTATGGATACACCTCTTCATCTAAGTAACATTTTCATACACGTTACTAGCGGAACTACTGCACTGATTGCCGGATTTCTGATTCTGTTCAAAACAAAAGGAACCTCTCTGCATGTAAAGCTCGGACAACTTTTTATATATTGTATGATTGTCGTGGTAACAACCGGAGCTTTCGGGGTAATTGTATTTAAAAGAAATCTGTTTTTATTGCTGATTACGGTTTTAGCCGGTTACAATACCTATTCAGGATTTAGAATTTTAAAAGAAAAATCAAACCGCTTTTATCTGAAAGATCTTTTGGCGATGCTGGGAGCTTTAACGATAGCTTGGGCGTTTATATATTATCTTAAATTGATTGGTTTTTATTGGAATCCTGTAGTGATCTATTCAGGAGTAGGATATCTATTGCTGGTGGTTTTTTATGATGTCTTTCGTTATTGCATTCCAGTGTCCGTATATGGTAATCTATGGCGTTATGAACATTCCAGTAAAATGATTAGTGCGATGGGAGCACTTTTATCTGCTTTTGTAGGAACTCTTTTGCCGGATTATAAACCTTATAGTCAGATTCTTCCGTCTTTATTGATGATCTTGATTATGTTTTTTTTAAATGTTAAAATTTATCTTCGACTGAAAAAGAAGGCTATGGCAGCAAAATCATAATTGTTCATCTCAAATAAAAAGATCCGCTACTTATTCTCTACTTTAGATCATAGCTTTCGGTTGAAGGGTTTTTAGTATTTTTGTGCTTTAAATTTAGAATGCAATGAAAACGATTCCTAAAATAGGATGCGCTTGTGAGAAACCTGATTTCAATTATACGGAATACAGAAGTTCCGAATTAGGTATAGATCATACTAACGGAAGAAATGGAGAAGTAACGATTCAACAATGCAAATTATGCCAGAGAATATGGATTCACTATTTTGTTGAATATGAGCATTATTCTAAATCAGGGAGATGGTACAAAGGAATTGTTTCCAAAAAAGACCGTTCACAGATCACTCCTGAAAATGCAGTAGACTATCTGGAAAGTATTGAGTGGTATGTGTATGGCGGTTCGTTTTTTGAAAGTTCAGGAACGATAGGAAGTGGAAGCGTGAAGGTCGATTAATTACCGTGTTAAGGTATTTAAAATTTTTTGAATTCAAAATTGATAAAACTCACTTTGGTGCTTGGCAATTTATATGTAAATTTGTGAGACTTAAGATAGATAATAATAAACAAATTCATAAAATAACATGAGTCAATTCGATGTTACCGTAATAGGTTCTGGTCCTGGAGGTTATGTAGCTGCTATCCGTGCAGCACAATTAGGTTTCAAAACAGCAATTATTGAAAAATATTCAACTTTAGGCGGAACTTGTCTTAATGTTGGATGTATTCCGTCAAAAGCACTTCTTGACAGCTCTGAGCATTTCGAGAATGCAAAACACAATTTTGCAAGCCACGGAATTATTATCAATGAGCCAAAGGCAGATATTGCAAGGATTATCGAACGTAAAAATGAGGTGGTAGATCAAACCACTAAGGGAATCAACTTTTTGATGGACAAAAACAAAATTACTGTTTTTGAAGGAGTAGGAAGTTTTGAATCTGCGACTCAGATCAAAATTACGAAAAAAGATGGTTCTTCTGAAACGATTGAATCAAAATATACAATCATTGCAACAGGATCTAAACCATCTTCTTTACCTTTTATCTCTCTTGATAAAGAAAGAATCATTACTTCTACTGAGGCATTAAACCTTAAAGAAATTCCTAAACATTTAGTAGTAATCGGAGGAGGTGTAATTGGTCTTGAATTAGGATCTGTATACTTAAGATTAGGAGCTCAGGTAACTGTAGTTGAATTTATGGATAAAATCATTCCGGGAATGGATGGAGCTTTAAGCAAAGAATTGACTAAAGTTCTTAAAAAACAAGGAATGAAGTTTATGCTTTCTACAGCGGTTTCTGCTGTTGAAAGAAATGGAGATACTGTAAAAGTAACAGCTAAAGATAAAAAAGGAGAAGAAGTAGTAGTAGAAGGAGATTATTGTTTAGTTTCTGTGGGAAGAAGACCTTACACAGAAGGTCTTGGTCTTGAAAAAGCAGGAGTAGAGCTTGATGAGAGAGGCAGAGTGAAAGTGAATGATCACCTGCAGACAAATGTTGCGAATATCTACGCTATCGGAGACGTTATCAAAGGAGCAATGCTTGCTCACAAAGCGAGTGAAGAAGGAACTTTAGTTGCTGAAATTTTAGCAGGTCAAAAACCTCATATCAATTATAACTTAATTCCTGGTGTAGTATATACCTGGCCTGAAGTTGCAGGAGTAGGTAAAACTGAAGAGCAACTGAAAGAAGAAGGTGTAGCTTACAAGGTAGGTTCTTTCCCAATGAGAGCTTTAGGAAGAAGCCGTGCAAGTGGTGATGTAGATGGTCTTGTGAAAATTATTGCAGACGAAAAAACAGATGAAGTATTAGGAATGCATATCATCGGAGCCAGAGCTGCCGATCTTATTGCAGAAGGTGTTATAGCTATGGAATTCCGTGCAAGTGCTGAAGATATTGCAAGAAGTTCTCATGCTCACCCAACTTATGCAGAAGCTATCAAAGAAGCTGCATTAGATGCTACAGGGAAAAGACCAATTCACATTTAATATCTGGTTAAAAGTTTTAATCATTTTAAATATAAAAGAGAAATCAATTTTTGGTTTCTCTTTTTTGGGGCATAAAAATGGAGCGTGATTTTGAAAATAGTAAACGTGAGCTAATGGATTATATTTCCATAGACAGTATTTATCTCCCGCGGATTTCACAGATTTCGCAGATGTTTGCGGAAAATCTGCGAAATCTCTTTAATCGAGAAGCTTTAATATAAATTTTACCAGGAATGCACTGATAAAATAATTTGGCATTCGTGGCGAAAAGTAGAACAATGTCGTTGGAAATCTTTGATTTTCTTGCGTCTTAAATACCGTACGTTATTAAATTTCTTGCGTCTTAGCGTATACCAACAATAACATATTAGGTAGGAAATTAGTTACATTATTTTCATTTGATCATAAAATTTAGAACCTTTTGCTGGAGCTATATTAAACTGTATTCCGAAAGTGATTCCTTTAAAATATTTCTCTCTGTGTATCGGAAAAGCATATCCCGTATTAAGAAAGAAAATATTGAATAATGAAATACCTATTCTGGGTTCTATTGAATATTGATTAAAAGAAGCACCATACAATTGTCCATCGTTGGAATAATAGATATTGGCTTCCGGAAGAAATTTATCTTTCTGGTCAATACGTGTATAAAGTACAGAAGGGCCCAGAACTATAGACTTATGACTAAAGTCTCCAACTCTGAATTCCAATCCGGCCTGTAAAACATTACGTCCTGTATAACGATAACTGAGATTAAAAGCTGCTTTTTCCAATATCTGTGCATGCATGGCCAGTGCAGAACAAAAAAATGTAATAATCCAATATTTTTTCATGTTTTTAGTATCTTTTTTATTCAAATGTACAGGTTTTATAGATGATTTAAAAGGCAAATTAAAGCTTTAAAAAGATTAGAAGGATATGGACCAGGTTGCAATCTTTAAAAATTCCGTACCTTTGTCAGCTAATTTTATCATCAATGCAACTCGGAAAAACTCAAAGTTTAGAAATTTCAGAAAAGATTAACTCAGGATGGATCCTAACAGACGGATCAGGTGAAAAGGCTTTTTTACCTAAAATCTTTATTCAGGAAGAAAAGGAAATAGGTGAGGAAGTTGAGGTTTTCGTATATCAGGATGATGATAAATTAAAAGCAACGACTGAGATTCCATTGGCTGAAGTAGGTGAATTTGCAGTAATGAGCTGTGTGCAGAGCCTTCCAAGTGGAGCATTTATGGATTGGGGAATCATTAAAGATTTATTCATTCCTTATAAGCAGCAAAAAACTAAAATCATCGAAGGAAAGAGATATTTAGTATATCTCTATGTAGAAGAAGATATGGAATTGATTACGGGGACAACGAAATTCAAAAGAAACCCGCAATACCAGGATTTACCATTCAAAAAAGGAGATAAAGTAGACCTGATCATGATGAATGAAAGTGAGCTGGGCTGGAATGTGGTGATCAATAAAAAATATATCGGACTTATTTATGCTTCCGATGTTTTCAAAAAACTCTATCCTTTATCAGAAGAGACAGGTTACATTAAAGCGATTCGTGAAGATGGTAAAATTGATGTTTCTCTACAACCGGAAGGTTTTGAAAATATTGACGAATTCAAACAGAAAATTCTGAACAAACTGGAAGAAAACTATGGTCTTTTATATGTATCAGATAAATCTTCACCGGAAGAAATCAAAGATGAACTTCAGATGAGTAAGAAGAACTTCAAAAAAGCTATCGGAGGACTTTATAAAGATAAGATTATCGATATTTCAGAAGATAAGATCAAATTGTTATAAAAATCGTTTCAAAATGATATGGAGACTACCCAAAAGGGTGGTCTCTTTTTGTTTTACTATACTTTTTTCCGTAAGATTCATTTTTGTTAAAATCATAGTTATTATTTAGTGTCTGTCTGAATTTCTAAATTGATTTTTTGTATAGCATTCAAATCTTGATCGCTTTCTTTACAAATAGCCTTGCACTGAAAAAATTTAAAGAAATCAAAAATTTCTATTATCATTCTCGCTGATTTTGTAGATAACGCAGATTTCATAGCCGAACTAAACCTTATAGGTTTGATCCGATAGTTTCCGAAAGATCTTAGATTCCTACTTATAAAAAAAATCTGCTTTATTTGCGGTATCTACGAGAAAAAACTTTCACCAACTTCTGTGAAATTCATGTATTCTGTGGAAACTCCTTTAATCACAAGCCCAAGGTTCGATGAAACTAAAAAAAGCAAAGGTTTGATAATCATCTACAGACTTAACTTTACAATTATCACAGTCTCTTAAAATTAAAGAATATGATGTAAATCATAACAATTGTGTTTAATTTTATTGTTTAACAATTTTGTCAAAAACAAAATTTGTTTAATTTTGCACAAATTTGTTTAACAAAAATGTCAAATCAAGCAAAAAAAGACCAAACACAGGAATTGATCAAGGAGACAGCGAAGAATTTATTCTTTGTGAAAGGAAAATTTGATGCTACTACGCAGGAGATTGCCGATGAAGCAGGAGTGAATAGAACACTTATTAATTATTATTTCCGATCTAGAGATAAACTGATTCAGATCATTTTTGATGAGGCTCAAAAAGTAGAGCAGGAAAAATCAAATATCATCCAAAATTCCGATCTCCCATTCAAAGAAAAGATCAGCAAGTTTATAGAAAGTAGTCTTGCAACGAGTCTTCAGTATCCGTATCTGGAAACGTATATTGTTTCACAGATTAATAAAGGAACCTGTCATCAAAGGGAAATTGAAGAGGATGTCCTGGAGAAGATGTATAGTGATATTGAAGAAGAAATGGAATTGGGTAATATTGAAAAAATGGCACCCGTTCAGTTTATTCTGAATATGGTTTCGCTATTGGTTTTCCCAAGTGCTATAAGACCTCTGTTTATGGAGAATCTGATGATCAACGATGAAGAGTATGATAAGATTATTTCGGAACGTAGAGATATTATTATCAATATGTTATTTAAAAAATAAAAAAAACTAAAGTATTTCTAAAGATGATTCGTCATTTAGAAATAAAATAATGACTGAATTAAAAAATAAAAAAATAAACGAAGTATAAAATTATGAAAAGAAAACGTATAACTGCTAAAAAGCTAAAAATTGGGATAGCTGCAGCATTTATGATTTTCGGCTTTTCATCAGTGTCTGCCCAGCAGCAGGTTTCTCTGCAGGAAGCTATCAAACAGGCACTTCAAAATAAAGCAGAAGCGAAGAAAGCTGCTTTACAGGTTAAAAAAGCCGAGTATAAGATCGATGAGGCCAGAGCCGGAGCTTTACCTCAGATCAGTGCAACCATCAGTAACACGTACAATCCTATCTTACAAAAAACAGTTCTTCCCGGAGAAATTGTAGGTAAGCCGGGAGAGCTTATTCCGGTGGCTTTCGGAACAAAATGGCAATCTGTGAATGTGGTTACTCTTAATCAAAACATTTTCGACCAAAGAGTTTTTATTGGCCTTAAAGCTGCAAAATCGACTCGTGAATTCTATCTCTTGAATTCTGAATTGACAAACGAGCAAATCATTGAAAATGTTGCTACAGCTTACTATCAGGTATTTGTTCAGGAGGAAAATCTAAAAACAATACAAGAAAGCTATGCCAATACAGAACGAGTAAGAAATGTCATCAAAAGTTTGGTAGATAACGGATTGGCAAAACCAATAGATTTGGATCGTACCAATGTTCAGCTTACCAATATCGGTTCTAATAAACAGCAACTGATTAATGCGGTAGAGGTTTCAAAAAATTCATTAAAGTTTTATATGGGTATTCCTATCGAAAACTCTATTGAACTTGAGGAAAAAGAAATTGTACCGAATCCTGAATTGTTAGCAACAAATGTTAATCTGGAAACCCGTTCGGAATTAAAAGTATTAAATAAACAAAAAGAACTTTTACAATACAGCAAGAAAGCAACCATAGCTAATTTATATCCTACGGTAGGTCTTACGGCTAACTACGGATGGCAGGGGTTAGGAAATAAATTTCCCTATGCTACAGGATCAAGCCAGGGAACCAATTGGGGAGACTATGCTTCTATTGGTGTAGCGATTAAGATTCCGATTTTTATGGGTGGTGCTACTAAAGCTCAAATCCAGCAGGCTGAAATTGATATTCAGGATCTGGATCAGGATATTCAAAACAGAAAGCTGAACTTGAGTTTAGATTATAAAAATGCTATTTCTAATATGGAAAACGCTATTATCAATATTCAAAGCATGAAAGATAATGTGGACCTTGCGGAAAAAGTACAGAAAAATACTCAAGCTAATTACCAGTATGGTTTAGCAACACTTACAGAAGTATTAGATACCGAGAATTCACTTACGCAGGCTAAACAAAACTATGCGAATGCATTGTTGGATTATAAGCAGGCTGAGATCAAGGTAATTAAAGCAAAAGGAGAGTTAAACACATTACAAAACCCATAATAAACTAAAATGAAAAAAACTTTAATATATATCATCGTAGCGGCGGTACTCGTAGGGTTAGCGGCTTACAAGATTGCTGGTAACAAAGAAAAACAGACTCAGGAAGTAAAGGAGGTTGCCAAGCAGGTAGATAAAATCAATGTTAATATTGTAACAGTTACAAGAGAAAATATAGATACGGATTATTCAGCGAACGGAACCTTCCTTCCTAAGCAGGAGATGAATCAGGCTTCTGAAATTTCAGGGCGTATTGTCAACGTTTTGGTAAAAGAAGGATCAAGAGTAGGAGCAGGCCAGGTTTTGGCAACTATCAAAAGAGATGCTATCGAAGTAGATGTTACGCAGGCTCAGAATAATCTACAGAATGCAATTATTGATAACCAGCGTTATGAAAATGCATTTAAAACAGGAGGTGTTACAAAACAACAACTGGATAACTCAAGATTACAACTTAAAAATGCTCAGGCTGCTGTAAAAGCACAAGGAGTAAGAGTAAATGACACAAGTATCCGTGCAGGAATCAGTGGTACAATTAATAAAAAAATGGTTGAACCAGGAACAGTGGTTTCCGTTGGAACTTCAATGTTTGAAATTGTTAATATCAATAGCTTAAAACTTTCTGTATTAGTGGATGAAAGCCAGATCGGAAGAATTCAACTAGGTCAGGAAGTGCCTATTAAAGTAAATGTTTTACCGGAAGATTCTTTCGCAGGTAGAATTACATTTATCGCTCCTAAAAGTGATGCATCTTTAAATTTCCCGGTTGAAATTGAAGTTCAAAACAGAGGAAATTTAAAAGCGGGTATGTATGCTACGGCAACCTTTAAAACTAATCATGGTGCAGAAACTCAGAATATGTTGACTGTACCTGCAGAAGCCTTTGTAAACGGAGTAAGCTCAGGACAATTATTCGTTGTTGAAAACGGAGTTGCTAAAATGATTAAAGTCACTGTTGGAAAAATTTACGGAGATAAAGTTCAGGTATTAAGTGGATTGAATGGAGGAGAGCAGGTAGTAACCAGCGGACAGATCAACCTGGACAACGGATCTAAAGTAAACATTATAAAGTAGCAGATCTATGAAGTTAGCAGAAATATCGATTAAAAGACCCTCGCTGGTAATTGTATTATTTACAATTCTAACGTTGGGAGGTATCCTGAGTTATACGCTCATGGGATACGAATTGATTCCGAAGTTCGAAACCAATATGGTAACGATTTCTACGGTATATCCGGGAGCTTCACCTGCAGAGGTGGAGACATCCGTGACCCGAAAGATTGAAGATGCCGTTGGTTCCTTGGAAAACGTAAAGAAAGTAGAATCTTCTTCCTATGAAAGCTTATCGGTTATTATGGTACAGCTGAATAACGGAGCAGATGTAGACTTTGCTTTAAATGATGCACAGCGTAAGGTAAATGCTATTTTGGCAGATTTTCCTAAAGATGTAAAAGCACCCTCTCTGAATAAATTCTCCTTGGATGATTTACCTATTATCACGATGAGTATTTCTTCCGACAAATTGAATAGTAAAGACCTTTACGATTTATTAGATAAAAAGATCGAACCGATTTTTTCCCGTGTAAATGGAGTAGCAAAGGTTGATCTTGTAGGAGGACAGGAAAGAGAAATTCAGGTGAATCTTGATGAGAAAAAATTGCAGGGATATGGACTTTCAATAGGGGATGTACAACAGGCAATTCTTTCATCTAATCTGGATTTCCCGACAGGAAGTTTGAAAACCAGAACTACAAAATCTACCATTAGACTATCCGGAAAATATAAGTCTATTGCAGAAATGAACAATCTTGTAGTTTCCAATAAAAATGGAGCTCAGGTTCGTTTATCTGATGTTGCAACAGTTTTTGACTCTCAGAAAGATGTTGAAAAAGTGGCAAGGTTTAATCAGTTTCCAACTATTTTAATACAAGTTAAAAAACAGTCTGATGCCAATGCAGTAGCGGTATCTGAAAGTGTTCAGGAAACCATTAAAAAAGTAGAAGAAGCATATAAAGTTCAGGGAATAAAAGTAAAAGTAGTAAACGATACCACAGACTTTACTTTGGAATCAGCTAACCACGTTATTTTCGACTTATTTTTAGCGATTATCCTTGTAGCTATTGTAATGCTATTGTTCCTTCACAGTATCAGGAATGCTTTTATTGTAATGGTTTCTATCCCTGCGTCATTGGTGGCAGCATTCATCGGAATGAACCTGATGGGATATACATTGAACTTGATGAGTTTACTAGGACTTTCCCTTGTGGTAGGTATTCTTGTGGATGATGCGATCGTAGTACTGGAAAACATTTACCGTCACATGGAGATGGGTAAAAGTAAGATCAGAGCAGCATACGATGGAGCATCAGAAATTGGATTTACAGTAGCAGCGATTACCCTGGTAATTGTAGTGGTATTCCTTCCGATTGCAATGAGTTCAGGTCTTGTTGCAAATATCCTTGCTCAGTTCTGCGTCACGGTAGTTATTGCAACCTTATTATCATTGTTAGCATCATTTACCATTATTCCTTGGTTATCATCAAGATTTGGTAAATTAGAACATCTGACAGGTAAAAACTGGTTTGAAAAATTTATCCTTTGGTTTGAAAGCTTAATCGACAAATTTACTCACTGGGTTACAGGTATTCTTGAATGGTGTTTAAAAACAACATTAAGAAGAATTGCTACGGTAGTGATTACATTCATTATCCTGTTGTCTTCATTCTCGTTGGTGGCATTTGGTTTCATTGGAGGTGAATTTTTCCCGCCGATTGACCGAGGTCAGTTCCTGGTACAAATGGAATTGTCGAAAGACGCTACCATTGAAAAGACTAACCAATTGACATTGGATGTAGAGAAGTTTCTAAGAAATGATAAAGACGTTGTAGATCTTATTACAACAGTTGGTCAGCAATCGACAGGTTTTGGTGGAGCACAGGCTACCACTTACCAATCTGAGGTTCAGGTCAACTTAACAGATAAATCTGAACGTTCTGAAAGTACCAATATCAAAGCAGCTAAAGTAAAAAGAGCATTAGAAGAGAAATTCACAGGAGTTGAATTCAAAACTGCTCCAATCGGTATCATGGGTGCGGAAAACGCTCCGATCGAAATGGTAGTAACAGCTCCTGATAATGAAACTGCTGTAAAAGAAGCAACAAGAATCCTTGAATTATTGAAAAAAGTTCCAGGAGCAGTAGATGCAGAATTATCTACAGATTCAGGTAACCCTGAAGTACAGGTAACTCTTGACAGAGATAAAATGGCTTCTTTAGGATTGAATCTTTCAAGTGTAGGACAAACGATGCAAACAGCATTCAACGGGAATACAGATGGAAAATTCAAAGCCGGGGAATATGAATATGATATCAATATCCGTTTTGGAGATTTCAACAGACAATCCATTGATGACGTTAAAAATCTAATCTTTACAACTCCTCAGGGACAGCAGGTTCGTTTAAGTCAGTTTGCCGATGTTAAAATGGGATCAGGGCCAAGTTTGCTTGAACGTAGAGATAAATCTCCTTCTGTAAAAGTAAGAGCAAAAGCTGTAGGTAGACCAGTTGGAGACGTTGCAAACGAATGGGCAGCGAAATTTATGAATGATAAAAAGCCTATCGGTGTAGACTACATCTGGAGTGGTGATATGGAAAACCAGCAGGAAGGTTTTGGTACCTTAGGAATTGCTTTATTAGCAGCTATTGTATTGGTATACCTGGTAATGGTATCATTGTATGACAGTTTCGTTTATCCTTTCGTAGTATTGTTCTCCATTCCGTTGGCGATGATCGGGGTAATGGTTATCCTTGCCTTAACAGCCAATTCATTGAATATCTTTACGATGCTAGGGATGATCATGTTGATTGGTCTTGTTGCGAAGAACGCGATTATGATCGTTGACTTTACGAATGCAAGAAAAGCAGCCGGAGCAAGTACTCATGATGCATTGATCCAGGCTAACCACGCACGTCTTCGTCCGATCCTTATGACCACGATTGCGATGATCTTCGGTATGTTACCGATCGCATTGGCAACAGGAGCTGGAGCAGAAATGAATAAAGGTCTTGCATGGGTAGTTATCGGTGGTTTGACATCGTCCCTATTCCTTACCTTGATTATCGTACCGGTAGTATACTCTTTATTTGACTCTATTTTAAGAAGAATGGGTAAAGATAATAAAGTAGACTACGAAGCTGAAATGAAAGCAGACTATGTACACAGAGAACTCAATGAAGACGGATTTACTCCGAAACATTTAGATAAATAAATTAAACCTTATTAATTAACCGAAAGCGCCTCAGATTTTCTGAGGCGCTTTTTATTTTACCAATTTTAATAGTTTGCTATCATAATCATCAAGCAGTTGTCCGTGTTATATTAATTCCTGACAATTGACAATTCAATAGAAATGGGCTTTAGCCCATTTTATCATTTATAAAAAAATCACTTGGCTTTAGCCGAAACCTATTACCCTAAAAAAACAGTACCCAATAAAGTACTGTCATTATAATTTTTATGATTTAATAAGCTTTATGGCTCATCACAATTTCTTTTCAACTTTGTAAAGATCTTATCAAAATCTTTGTAGGCATTTGCTTCATCGTCACGTTTGGGTCTGAAGCTGTTGTTGGCACAATTGTGAAAGCTAAGCCCGATCATGTCGATCAAAGCATAATCTTCCTTTTGAGGATCATTCATTTTGGCATTGAACCTTGCCATTACTCCTTTGGGATCAGCGTTATTTTTACTTTTGAGTTCAATATAGCTTTTCCATGCTGCAAACATCTTTTCTTTATCAGGAGAGGAGATAGCGTCAATATGCTCTCTGCAGGTGCTGTAAAATTTACTGTCTTTCAGGGTGGTAGGATCGGAGTAAGCGAGGATTTCTTCCTTATTCAGTTGATATTCATTTTCAAAAGATTGGATGGTTTCCTGTTGCAGTTTTTTCCACATCGGATGATTAATCACTTCAAGATTATAGAGTTCCTTTTTCTTTTCCTGATATTGTTTTTCCAATTGCTGAAGATATTCCTCTTTATTTTTACGCACTTCTTCAAGGTTGGATAACTTAAAAACGGGTTGAATATCAAACTGAACACCATTGAATTGATATAAAAGTTTATTTATGCCGTCTATTTCTTCTTTTTTATATTTTGCAGAATCAAAATACCCTTTGTTATCACAATTGAAAGTCTGATAACTGTAAGGTGTCAGATTATTTGTTTTTATGGAGCTTTTTTGCCCCCAAATAGTAACAGAAAGAGCTAAGGAAAGCCCAATCATCATTTTTTCCATGCGCATAGTTGTAGAAAGAATCTGATTTTTTGAATTTCGACGCAAAATTAAGGCTTTAAATTTGAAAATTAAAGGATTAGACCAACTTTATATGTTTATTTTCTCAATTTGATAATACTTTTAATAAATCTTATAATTTTGATTAACTTTTTTGTTTAAAATCAGGTTGTTACGTTGTACTTTTATGCTTATGGTTCATCACAATTTCTCTTTATTTTTGTGAAAACCTTTTCGAAAGTTTTAAATAAGGTACCTTCTTCATCAGCTTTATGTCTGAAGCTATGATTTGCACATTTACTGAAGGCATTCATGAGATCAATAATTGCATAATCATCTTTTCGGGGATCGTTCCATTTCGCATTAAAGGCATCCTTTATTCCTGCATCAGTTTTTTCATTGTTTTGAGGTTCAAATAAACTTTTCCAGGCCGAATACATTTTTTGTTTATCCTGGGTTGTCATTGCATCAATATATTCTTTGCAGGTATTATAAAATTTGCTGTTTCGCAGAGATTGAGGATCAGTATATCCCATGAGGAGCGCTTTTCTAAGTTGATATTGATTTTCCAATAGTTGAATCGCCTCTGCATGTTGAGTTTTCCATATCGGAAGATCTATTATTATAAGTTCAGTAAGCTCTTTTTTTCTCTCCAAATACTCTTTTTCCACCTGTTGTAAAAGTTGCGTGCTATGGTTACGAACCTGATCAAATTTAGCAGGATTAAAAACAATGAGAGACGAAAAAGGAGATTCGGTCAAAGGATATAAAAGTTTGTACGTTCCATCAATTTCTTCTTTTTTATATTTTGAAGAATCAAAATATCCCTTGACGTCACATCCAAAAGTCTGATAACTGTAAAGAGCCAGTTGTCCCTTTTGGGCAGGAAGTTTTTGAGCAATCATCATTATGGATAAAGCCAAAGAAAGTCCTGTAAATAATTTTTTCATGTTTTTTATGGTTGAAAAATTGATACTGTTGAATTTCGGTTTAAAATTAAAACTTAAAATTTCAATTCCGGTGATAAAGAAGGATTATTTACTCACTGGTTTCAGGGATTTATAGGGATGGTTACTTGTTTTTCTTTTGGTTTTTTATATTTTGCAGCCCCCATATTCTGAATTCTGATCAGCTGAACAGATAAGAAATGTAATAATTAAATTATAGAACAAAATATTAAGAATGTACGAAAACCTAGAACAACTGTTTTACCAGGGAGATTTAGAGCAGTGTATTGTGGAAGGAGAACAATACTTACTATCTCATCCCGAAGATGAGGAAGTCTTATTTTTAATGGCAGTAGCTTACCATGACATTGTTTATTATGATGGGCATGAGGAAGTTTATGATGCGATCAGAGACCATGTTATTCCTTATTTGCGCAGAATTCTGCAGATCAATCCCAACAATCAGAAAGCATTATACAACATTCTGAACTATCCTTTGGGGAATGAGTACACTTTGATGCAAATAGCCAGAAGCAAAAAACATATTACTCAGGAAAATAAAGAAGAATTCATAACTTATGCGGAACGTATGTTGGATGATCCTGATTATGCGGGATATGGATATGATTTCCTTGTAAGAATATATGAATCATTACAGGAAAATAAAGCACTTTTAAACAGTCTTGAAGCAGCAATATATTATTGCCGGAAAGCGCATGTTGATGAACGTGAAGTAAGAGACAAAAATGTATCACTTTTCTGGATCAAAAAGATTTACCTTCTTGATCGTGAAAAAATGGTTTCAGGAGCGGAACTTGTTTCCATTATTGAACAAGGACATTCTACTTTTGTAAGCCGTAATGAATATGACTTTATCAATCTTGCCGATATTGCATTTGAAAATAATGTTCCTGATCTTTCACTGAAGATGATGCTAAAGGCGATAAAAGGTGAAAATTCAGCACTTCACATTCATGAAAAACTGGCAGAATGGCATCAGCGTTTTGCGGAACTGATTAGAAATGGATATCATAATCCCGATGTTTTCTATTATCAGTTGATTATTGAACGAAACTATCCTGAAGTACTGAATATTGCAGAAGATTTTTATTACCATCATGCTCTTGAAATTATCAGCTTACATCCGGAGCTATTCTCAGGATATCATTTTGCAGGTACATTCTTATATGAAAACGAGCAATATGCCGAAGCTATTCCCTTATTGGACAAAGCGGTGCAGCTATCATCCAATGCTACGGCCTGGAGAAGAAAAGCAGACTCGGAATATCTTTTGAATGGGACAGTATTATCCGAAGTTCCTGTATTTTCCGATTATCCCGCAGACATTTACAACGAAGGGGTTTATCTGAACGAATGTATAGAGGCATTAGAGAATGAAAATGATAAATTGAAATGGCATGAAGTGGGCCGTATCGTATATGAGCAGGCACATGAAGCATTCCGAAAGTATTTTGGAGAAGGTCAATTTGAAAGTGATTATGACAACGATCTGCATACCAGAGCAATGTGTTGCAATAATTTAGCTATTAAGTATTTGGTGTTGGAAGACTATCAGGCAGCTGTTGCAACAGCTACTGAAGGGCTTACTTATTCAGAATTTATGGAGCTTCATCTTGTACGTATTGATGCTTTACTGAAAGGAGGAAACCATGAAGAGGCAGAAAAAGCACTGAATACCTATTTCAATCTTTACGGAGATTCTGAAGATTATTTTTATAAAACACTTTACAACAGAACACGCCAGATTCAGCTTCATGAATTACTGGGAGTTAAAGGTATTTATAAAGAAGCAGAAGAAGCACTTATCTATGCATATCAGCATACTGTGGAAAATCCTGAAATTGATGATTATGACTATAGAGATTTGGTAGCTAGCAAAAATATATTGGAAGGTATTTTATTTGAACATCAACATAACCAGGATATTGATACCAGACGAGCTTATTATGAAGGAATGGCACAGCGTTTTCCAAAAGAAGCCAATCCTCAGTATGCATTGATGCAGATTTATAATGAGCAAGAAGATTATCAAAATGTAGCAATAGCTGCTAAAAGATACCTTGAAAATAAAAAAGAATTTGTTTTAGATACCTTTGATAAAGCCAAAACTATTTATATGATTGTTAAAAGTGATTTTCTTCAGGGAAATTATCCGGAAGCGGCATCTGTTTTCAGTCAATATGATGCTGAATGTGAAGCGGCAATGGATCCTGAGGAATATGTGCTTTGGCTAAGCTATGGCGTAAAAGTTTATGAAAAACTGAATCAAAAAGAACGGGCTTTATCTCTTGCTGAAAGATTTAATACCATTTATAATGCTGAAGAATGGGGGTACGATGATCTTGTAGAAAGTGTTGAGCTGGCTAAAGCAGTTGTTTTGTATCAGGCCGGAGATTTAAAAGCAGCTCATGCAATATTAGATCAGGTACGCTCGGTTGCAGATTATGATTCTATTGCCGATGAATACAAAGCGTCATGGAAAAAACCGGGTCTATTTTCTAAGTTTGGATTTTAACAGGTAAAGAAGATGGCGCATCGTATTTATGTCTATAATATAGATTCAAAAACAAAAAAAGGATACTCCCATTACCTGGGTGAATGGAATTATGAAATTCCGGAATTGCTTCTTCCTTTATTTTCCTGTAATCCAAGGTCAAAAGGAAAACTACTTTATTTTGATAAAGAAAATGGAGTGGCAAGACTGAAATCATTCTATCAATTGTTGGGTGAACATTATCAGTTGCTTTATAAAAAAGCATACTATGAACCTGTCAATAAGATGTTTGATGTTTTGGATACACTACCTTATGATACCTTTGTGATGAATGCAACGGATGTCTTCAATATGAATGAAGAACGTCATTCCGAGCAGGCAAAAGACTGGGTATTGGAAATTCAGGAAAAAAATAAATTATATGATAAAGCTATGGCCAAGCAGGATCTTGTGTGGCTGGAAAAAGAAATCTTTGCCAGAAGCGGATATGAATCTTTCTTAGAGTTGTTGGAAACAGATTGGATAGATTATGGCCTTGGATATTGGAATGAAGAACTATATAAAAATCCCTCAGATGTTTTTGAAGAAAACAATCTTTGGGGATTGAAAGATAAAAAAGGAAATATTGGAGCTCCCCCCATATATGAGGAAATTTTTGCTTTTAGCGATGATGGAATTGCCGTAGCCCAGAAAAACGGGACGTTCGGGTATCTGAGAAATGATGGTAAAGTTTTGGTTGAATGTACCTATGAAGATGCCTTTGATCCAATGTCTATAGAAGAAAGAGCTTATGGTATTGTACAAAAGAATGAAAAACTCGGATTAATTGACATTACTCTGGGAAAAATTGTCATTCCTTTCGAATATGATGATTTGGATAAATTATTATGGTACAAAGGGCTTTTCAATGCTAAAAAAGAAGATAAGTATCGTGTAATTGATCTATCAGGTAAAGAAATTATTACAGATTATTCGGAGGCAGCTTTTGAACATGAATATCCTGATCTTATTTATCGTAAACAAATAGGAACTTCAAAGAGAGCTTATTATACTTTTGAAGGCATTTTTCTTGGGGAATATCCGGAAAAGGTATTGTCCGGTATTTCGAACGGATATTATTTTGCTAAACCTAATAAATTTCAGAAAAAAATCAACATTATAAAGTCAGATGGAAGCCTTTTGGATTATGAAGTTGATACGATAATGGTACTGGGAGATTACGGTTATACTTCTTTTATTTATAAAAAAGCTAAAGAATGGTTTATTTATAGCACAGAGCTTGAAAAATTCAGATTGAGTGACCATACCATTGAAAATTATCAGAGAGATTGGTATACCCAGTTTATGAGAGATATCTATTTGATTTCTGATGTCAATGGGTGGGGGATTTATAATGCTTCAGAAGATTATTGGTTATTGCCTTCCTCTAAGAAATATAAAAAAATTGAAGCCTGCAAAGAGGAAATTTTTCGGATTACCACTTCAGAGGGAATGTTCTATTATGATCAAAAAACAAATACCCGAAGCAATATCTATGATTATGTCTGCGAGGGATTAGAATACCATGAACAGATGCTTTGTCTTTTTAAAGGGCAGGATATGTTTATCCTTAACAAAGAAAGAGAATTGCTTCAGGTTTCCGATAGTCAGATGGGAACTTTGTATGAGAAAAAGTACAATCTTCGTGGTAAGGATCAAAAGTATTTTCTAGATTTTTACAAAACCTGGACAGAAAATAAAGGCCTGGGATATGAAATGTATTTTGATGATGACATCCTCGTAGCACGTGCTGAAGAATATACCAGAGAAGGTAAAACAGAAGATGCCATTAGACTTTATACGATAGGCGTAAATCGTGGAAATGCAGGAATGATGGTTGATCTGGGTTTTATTTATACAGATGATTCTAATCCTGGATTTTATGACCTTGAGAAAGGAATAGCGTTGTATGAAAAAGCTTCTCTACAAGACCAGCCCGTGGCTTTGAATAATATGGGGTATCATTATCAGGTTGGTAAGGGATATCCTCAGGATATTAAAAAAGCTTTGGAATGTTTTAAAAAAGCTGCAGACCTAGGAGAGGGGTTGGCTATGCAGAATCTTGCACTCTTATATTTTTACGGAGATTACGTGTCACAAGATTATGATAAAGCATTGGAGTATTATAAGCAGGCAGAGAAAAAATTATATTTTAATAATGAGAAGATTGCTGAAATTTATTACCAGAAAAGTGATTACGAAAACCTTCAGCGTTATTTAAGAAAAGATAAAGAAAATACATATTCTAATATCTTTTACGGAATTATGCATGATGAAGGATTGGGGGTAAAAGTAAATCCTAAAAAGGCAATCAAACATTTCGAGAAAGCCTTGGAATATGGACTTTATAACACTGCTTTGAAAAGACTGTTATACTTTTTTAAAGAAGATCCAACTTTTGCCGATCCGGAAAAATTTAAATATTGGAAGGAATTTGGAGAGGAGAACGAGATGGATATTTAATAAAGCAGCTTTATTATTTGTTTTTTTGCCACGGATCCACGGATTTGTACAGATGTTTATGCATATTTTTTTCGCGCAGATTGAGCAGATACCGCAAATTCTAAAAAAATCTTTGATTTTTAAAACTTAAGTCCACTTCTGATCGTCGAGCTTTTAACTTTATAAAACTAAAGTGTTTCAAAAAACTTTTGCGTCTTTTGTGGTTAAATTTTAACTACGGATAACGGATAAAATAATTAATGAATCCGTGGCAATTAAAACTAGTAAACATTACTTTTAACATCTGTGTAGCCATCAATATTTGTGAGAAAATTTATCTTAATAATAGTTGCTGACTTCAATAAGGTTTTGATCAGGATCACGGAAATAAACAGACTTTATCTTTCCTAATGCTCCGGTTCGGTCTACAATACCTTCAATGATTTTAATATTTTTCTGTTTAAGTTCTTCTACAACTTCATGGATATCCGTTTGCACAATAAAACAGAGATCGGCAGAACCACAGGTAGGAGAGCTAGCTTTAGGTTCAAACTCATTTCCCTTTTGGTGCAGATTGATTTTCTGATTGCCGAAAGTGAGGGCTTTTCTGTTATCTCCGAAAGTTACTGCTTCAAACCCCATGATTTGAGTATAAAATTCAATGGTTTGATCAATATTGGCAACGGTGAGAACAAGATGGTCTATATTTTTTACTTTCATGATGATATTTTATAGAAATTTGAATGTCATTTTTTTTAATTTTTAAATAATATTTTATATAAATTCATAACATGGACTGGGATTTATTTTTTTTCGTTTTTTGTTTGATAATCTTTGCCGGAATTTCTTATCTTATTATGCGTCTTTGCAGAAGATGGACTAAAAATAGTAAGTACAAACACTTTCTGAATTTTTTAATATTGATTGTTTCGTTTTCTCTGATTCTATTGATCGCTTTTGCGATCCTTATTGTTAATGTTAGCCTTGAACGGTAAAGTTTCCTGATTTTTTCCAATAATCCAATAAGCTATTAAAAGATTGATAAAGAGTGCAAGCCATACATTCATTCCGTAGAACTTTTCATAATCATGATATTGTTCACTATAAAACAGATTCTTAATGATTCTGAAGGTAAGTGCTGTCGTTGTTACAGCATAGCTTAAAATCATATATCTTTTATGCTTTATAATATTTCCTTTTTTAACGAAAAGTACAGCTGCCATTGTAAAATAAGCCCAAAGAATATCCTGAATCAGAAATCCTGTAATCCCAATTAATCCACCGTTTGAAAACAATCCCAATACGAAGCAGGCTGGAACATTAATAATAAGAATGTTGTAAACGTAAGCCCGCCCAATTATTTTATGTAAACTTCTGTTTTCTCTAAGAAATTGAGCTGAAAATTGTGTCAACCCTGCGAGAAGGCAAAGAGTTATTGAAAAAATATGGATATAGAAGAATGCCAACCAATATGGATTATTAACTACTTGCTGTTTAAAAGCAAGGAAACCTACCGTTTTATCAAAAGAAGTATATTGGGAAATCGTTTTCAACATCAGAATACTGAAAATAAAAACTGAAAACACTGCGATCACTTTAGCAATCTTTATTCCCAATGATTTTGTCATGAATCTTTTTAATCCTTTAATACAGCTTTGATCTGACTTTCCATATCTTCAAGATCATCGAATTTTTTGAGAGTCAAAGACTTTTTATTTTTCTTTAGTTCTTCAATAATTTCAAGGGCAAGTTCTAAAGGTTCTGCTTCATAGCCGAACAAATTCCTGTCAAAATTAATCCCTACCAATAATCCATCACTGTTCATTCCAAGGCACCAATTCTCCAGAAACTCATTAAGTGGAGCAGGAGTGGCTTCATAACGATTCCATTCCTTGTCTACACAGGATTCTGCTCTAGCTGAATCCGACCAGAAACAAATGATTTGTACAGGTTTACCATCTTCATGTTCAAAGTCGTTGGAATAGGAGATTGCATATCCTTTGTCATTTTTTAAGCTATAAACAATTTCTGTTTCACTTACTTTTCTGATAAAGTCTTTGTAGCGGTCCTTTAAGGTAATATGATCTTGTAACACGGTTTAAATTTATGAATGAGAAATAATTTTAGGTGGCCGATCCGGATTAGGAATCACTGCTGCTATTAATATGTACAATCTCTGGGTTTTCGCCATCACTGTTTCGTTTGGATCTCCCTAGCAATCCTATTTCTAAATCATTGGGAACTTCATTATCCAATTCGGTTGGATGTACATAGGTATACATACCATATCCATGGCCGGAAACAAGCCAACCTTCAGTAGAATTCAAATGAATAACACTAAAGTCTCCGGCAGTACCTCCTGCAAACACAGGCCCGAATTCTTTCATCAGTTTAATGGCTTCATCCTGTACATTTTCTATGGTAGTAATATCATCAAAAATAATATAAGTATCATTTTTAAATAATACCCAATCCTGGAATTTAGGATTGATAGCAAGCTTTATATTCTCGAGGGTTGATAAATTATCCATGATATAAATATAGTTATTATAAAATCAGATTCGTCAAAAACAAATTTTATAAAATTCCTTTAATTTTCAAATGCTGTAAAAGCATAATCGTTTTCGCATCTTTAATCTCTCCGGAATCAATCATGGAAAGGGTTTTATTGAAAGGCAATTCCAATACTTCAATATTTTCACCTTCTTCTTCAAGACCACCACCATCATTAATCTTCATTTCACTGGAATATTCGGCAATGAAGAAATGAAGAATCTCAGTCACAGAACCGGGAGACATATAAGCTTCAAAGATCTTTTCAGCCTTAGAAATCTTATATCCTGTTTCCTCTTCCGTTTCCCGTTTGATGCAGTCTTCAGGATTATCATTATCGAGAAGTCCGGCACAGGCTTCAATCAACATTCCTGTAGAATTTCCATTGATGTAAGTAGGTAAACGAAATTGTCGTGTTAAAATAACGGTATGGGTACTCTTGCTGTAAAGTAGAATAACAGCTCCATTTCCGCGGTCATACGCTTCTCTACTTTGGGTTTCTTTGGTTCCGTCTTTTTTTAAAATACTAAAAGTTACTTTATTTAAAGTATACCAATTGTCTGAGAGAATATCTGTTTGTAAAATTTTAATATTAGGGTTTTGCATAAGGAATATCTTCTATATTATAATAAATAGTAAGGTCTCTTTCTTGGGCAATTTTTACATCTTGATCGGCTCCTTTTGATGCTCCTTCTATCCGAAGCACAGCATCACACTTCTCCAAAATACGGTGGGCGATGGGATATTGTATTTCCTGCCATGCCTCATCTCCAATCTGAGTAGAGCCTGCAAGGTGGATTAATGGTAGTGCAACCCATTCTCCAATCATTGGAATATGTCCCTTTTTGAAAATAGGAAGCGCTGCAGCTTCAAGGTTTTGAAGATTCTGCTGGATCAGCTTCGGATCGTCATTTGTCCCGCTACGATAAGGACCTGCAATAAGTATAAGCATAGTTTTTTGTGTAAAATAACGGAACTTACAAGGTAAAAAAAATAATGTAGATTAAGAATAGCTGCTTTTTTGTCGATTGTTCTTCATTGTACTTAAAAACTCAGGAGTAACTCCTAAATAGGATGCAATCTGCTTTTGAGTAATACGTTGCGCTGCCAAAGGATACTTTTGAAGAAAATTGTCATATCGTTCTTCTGCTGAAAGAGATAAATTTTCAATCACTCGGAGCTGTTCTCTTATATAGGCATTCTGCATCATAATTCTGAAAAACCTTTCAAATTTTGGGATCTTAAAGTAAAGCTCATCCAGACTGTCTTTTTGTAATTGTAAAATAACACTATCTTCCAGAGCTTCAATATTTAGCATTGCCGGTTTCTGATGAACAAAACAAAACATATCCGTAATCCACCAATCGCCAACGGCAAACATAACGGTAGATTCTTTTCCGGCAGAATCCGAATAAAAAGCCCTCAGAATACCAGACTCTACAAAACTGATTTCTTTACAGATTTGTTGCTGCTTTAAAACCGGTTCCTTTTTGGCTACTTTTCTTTCTTTAAGTAAAGATAAAAAATATGAAATTTCCTGATTGTCGAGGGAAATATGTTTTGAAATATTTTTTAGAATTAAACTTTCTTCCATAATGAATAG
>NZ_PIZV01000008.1 GCF_002835665.1 Chryseobacterium sp. PMSZPI | reverse complement strand
AGCACAAGAAACGGATTCACAGGAAATGCAGCTGTACAGAATTATGAGGGCATTAAGTAGTGTAGGAATTTTTGAAGAATTGGACAGTAAAACTTTTGCATTAAATGACCTCGGGGCTACTTTACTAACGGGAGTTCCCGGTACGGTAAAAGACTTTGTTCTGGCAAATATGAGCGAGCATTTTCCTGCTTTCGCCGATCTTACTTACAGTGTTAAAACAGGAAAAGTACCCTTTGAACATGTCCATGGAATGAATTTGTGGGATTATTACAAAAAATATCCCGAACTGGCTGCCAATTTCGGAAGAGGAATGACCGGATTATCTGGTATGGAACTTCAGGGAATCATCCAGACTTACGATTTTACTCCTTACAAAACCATTGTCGATATAGGAGGCGGGAATGGAATTATGATGTATGCTATTTTGAACTCTTCCTCGGAGAGCTCCGGGATTATTTTTGATGAGGCCCATGTTATTGAAAAAACAATTCAACTTATTCCGGAAAATTTAAAAGCCAGATGCTCTGTAGCTACAGGAAGTTTCTTTGATAAAGTTCCCGAAGGAGCAGATTTATATACCATGAAATGGATTATTCATGATTGGAATGATGAAGAATGTATCAAGATTTTAAAAGTATGCTATGATGCAATGCCCAAAGGAGCTACATTATTAATCATAGATGCTGTCATTCCTGACGAATCTCAAAATCAACCGCATATTGCTAAGTTGTTGGATATCGTAATGATGGCCTGCATTACGGGAAGAGAGAGAACAGCAAATGAATTTAAAAAACTTGTTGAGAAAGCCGGTTTCACATTTCATCGTGTTATTGATATCGGTACCGAAGCCAAAAGTATTGTTGAATGCAAGAAAATATAGCAGAAGATATATGAAAAAAGGTGCTCAGATTTCGGGCATCTTTTTGTTTTAAATACGATCTGTTTTGTATCGTTTTTATTTCGTAAGTTCAATATTATAGATAGCAACCAGCCCAGATGTTACAGGGATTTTATTATCTTGGAGGTAGTTTCCTGCCTTAAAATATACTGATTCCGATTTCCAACTGTTTCCCAGATTGAAAAGACTTATTTGTTGATCTATTTTTACTTTGATTTCCAAATTGTTTTGTTCAATACTATAATCAAATATCTGACCTATAGAAACATTTTTCAAAAGTGTGACCCGGGTTTCTTTATCATTAACTTCCTTCTTAAATCCTGCCTGAAGTTGGCCATTATTCCACCAGATTTTTAAAGCTTCTGTTCCTTTTGAGTTACCATGTATTTGACCAATAATAATTTTTCCTGAGCTTGGTTGCTCCATTATAGCCATCTTTACCTTGAAGCTATGCTTTTTTTCAAAATGCCATTCTTCCGCCTGTCGAAGTTCCGTTCTTGGATAATGTGAGTTTTGTGTAGGTTGGCCATCAGAGGAACAAAACAAACGAATGCTTTTATCCTGTGGGGAGAAGTAAAAATTTTTTGAAGAAAATTGTGCTATATCAGTCCCTTTAATAATACTAATGGAATGATCTTTTTCAATAGGCAACTGGAGATTAAAATCGGTTAGATTAAATTCTGTTTGTGGTACCCGTGGATACATGTTTTGTGCCTGAAGGATATTTGAAAACAAAATAATTAATCCTGAATGTACTATGGTTTTGAAAAAAATCTGCATATCTGAAATGTTCTCCGTTATTGGTTATTACTAATGTATAAAAATTAAACAAAATTTTTATCTGATTTTATTATGTATGATTTTTAAAAATAGTACAAAGAAAAACCGCCTTAAATAGGGAGTTTAACGATATGCTACTATAAGATTTTTGATTTTTATATCCGACAACAAACGACTACAAGTGATTTTAAATAATTTTTTACCGACTGGCCTTGGGTAGTATCGCAAACTTTGCAACAGAGATTTGAGAAAACAGTGAACGTCTCTTATCTGAATTATTAATCTTTAAAATATAAAAGTTATGTCACTAAGAAACAAAGTAACATTAATTGGTTACACAGGTAAAGAAGTTGAAATGGTAAACTTCGACAACGGAAATGTAAAAGCAAGTGTATCATTAGCTACCAGCGATCATTACACCAATGCTAAAGGCGAAAAAGTAGAAGAAACGCAATGGCATAATCTCATTGCATTTGGAAGAACAGCGGAAATTTTTGAAAAATATGTTCCCAAAGGTAAAGAGATTGCCATCGAAGGAAAGCTTACATACAGATCATATGATGATAAAGATGGTGTTAAGCGGTACATTACAGAAATTCGGGTAGATGAGATTTTGCTGTTGGGTGGGAAATAATTAAGACTGCAAATGATGAAAGTAAAGGTTTTTAAAATAAGACTTCCTGAAGAGCTTCTCTACAAAGACCAAAAAATGCTGGACGATTTTCTGGAAGCTAACGAGATTATAAAAGTGGAAACCGCTTTTGTAAGTGATGAATGTTATTGGACTGTTATCTTGTATTTTGAAGAGCCAAGGCTGACGAAAAATACAGTAAAGGAACCAAAAGTGGTGAAATACTCTGCAGAAGGGGATTCTTTGAGCTATGATGAAGAGAAAATTCTAAACGCACTGAAGCTATGGAGGTCAGAGAAAGCCAGGGAGCAGAACCTGCCAACATACTTTATTGCAAGCAACAAGGAACTGATGTCTGTAGCGAAGTATAAGCCTGCTAAAAAAGAAGAGCTACTTGAGATCAAAGGATTCGGAAAACATAAGATTGAAAATTATGGAGAAGAAATACTTGAGATCCTTGAAAGTGTCTGATTTTTTGAAATAAAGGACATTGTAACAACCGGAAGCTGGGGAAGTTTACTTCTTCAGCTTTTTATGCAGTGTAAAAGTCCCTGCAATTCCTTATTTTTGCATATATCAAAATGACATACAAGAAATGAAGCCAAGTTTAGCAAAAGGAACGAGAGATTTTACGGCGCAGGAAGTTTCCAGAAGAAAATATATTATTACTATTCTACAGAATAATTTTGAATTATTCGGATTCCAACCATTGGAAACACCAAGTTTTGAAAATCTTTCTACATTGACGGGAAAGTACGGAGAAGAAGGTGATCGACTGATTTTTAAAATTTTAAATTCAGGTGAATATGCTTCAAAGGTGAATCAAGAAGACTGGGACAATAAAAACCATCAAAAACTTACTTCACAAATCTCTGATAAGGCTCTTCGTTATGATCTTACTGTACCTTTTGCAAGATTTGTAGCGATGAACCAGGGAAAGTTGACATTTCCCTATAAACGTTATCAAATTCAACCGGTTTGGAGAGCAGACAGACCTCAAAAAGGAAGATTCAGAGAGTTTTATCAATGTGATGCAGATGTTGTAGGAAGTGAAAGCTTATTGCAGGAAGTAGAATTGATTCAATTGTATTTGAAATCATTCTCAGATCTGAAAGTTCCTGTTACCATTCATATGAACAACAGAAAGATTCTTTCCGGGTTAGCCGAATATGCAGGAATCACAGACAAACTTATCGATTTCACTGTAGCTTTGGATAAACTGGACAAGATTGGAAAAGAGGGTGTTGTTAAAGAATTATTGGAAAGAGAAATTTCCCAGGAATCGATTGATAAATTAGACTTCTTGTTTAGCCAATCTGATGACGCTTTGGAAAACCTTCTTCAGTTGAAAGAAAAGTTTGCAGGAAATGAGATTGGTTTAAAAGGAGTAGATGAATTAGAGTTTGTCCTTACCCAATCGCTGAATCTTGGTGTTGATATGCAGAATTTAGTATTCAATATCACATTGGCGAGAGGATTAGAATATTATACCGGAGCTATCTTTGAAGTGAAAGCTGATGAAGTGGCAATGGGATCTATCGGTGGAGGTGGTAGATATGATAACCTTACAGAAGTTTTTGGAGTTAAAAATATTCCGGGAATTGGAATTTCATTCGGATTAGATAGAATTTATCTTGTGATGGAAGAGCTGAATCTTTTCCCTGAAGAAGCCTCTTCTAAAATCGAATATTTATTTGCTAATTTCGGAGGTGAGGAAACTACAGAAGCCTTAAAATTGATCATGCAATTAAGAATGAAAGGGATTTCGGCCGAACTATATCCTGAGTCTGCAAAGATCAACAAACAGTTTACATATGCTGAAAAGAAAGGAATTAAAAACCTTGTTTTCTTAGGAGAAGAAGAAATTAAAAATGGTACCGTTACCTTTAAAAATCTTGAAGCCGGAGAACAGAAAACGGTTTCTCTGGAAGAGTTTTTAGGATAAAAATATATTCAGATATATTCGGAAATAGCTCAAGGTTGTTCTTTACTGAAAAGAAACTTTGAGCTATTTTTTATTTATTTTACAACAAATAGAAGAGAATTTGTAATTTGGTCCGGCAGAACTGAGAAGGTATGCCGCTAGAAAATAAACGTATGAGATTTTAATAATCTTAATTTTAATTGAACACCATGGAAAATTACTTAGAAATCAATAAAAATTCGTGGAATGCTAAGGTAGAACCCCATCTAAAATCGGATTTTTACTTTGTAGATGAATTTTTAAAAGGAAGAAGTTCACTCAATTCAATAGAATTGGAACTTTTAGGAGATATAAAAGGGAAACGTATTTTGCATCTGCAATGTCATTTTGGACAGGATTCTATTTCACTTTCAAGAATGGGAGCACAAGTAACGGGAATCGATTTGTCTGATAAAGCGATTGAAACCGCTAAAGATTTAGCTCAGAAATGTGGAACCGATACAGAATTTATTTGTTCAGATGTTTATAATCTTCCGAATGTACTGGATCAAAAGTTTGACATTGTTTATACAAGTTATGGGACAATAGGATGGCTTCCTGATCTGGAAAAATGGGCAGGAGTGATTAGTCATTTTTTAAAGCCAGGTGGCCGGTTTATTATGGCGGAATTTCATCCCGTAGTCTGGATGTTTGATGACGACTTTACCAAAGTTGCGTACAATTATTTTAATGAAAAACCAATTATAGAAACGTATGAAGGTACTTATGCAGATCAATCTGCATCTATTGTACAAGAATATGTCATGTGGAATCACTCGTTAGCAGAAGTGCTTGATAATTTGATGAAAAAGAATTTGAAACTGGACCTTTTTCAGGAATTTGACTGGTCTCCATATCCTTGTTTCAGGCATGTAGATGAATTTGAAAAGGGTAAATGGAGAATTCCACAATTTGGAAATAAAATACCTTTAGTATTTGCTCTTATAGCCCAAAAATTATAAGATATAAAAGATATTAAAAAAACAAAAAAGTCATCGTAACTACTGCGATGACTTTTTCTAATATATGAATGTTAAAAAAACTACTGTCTGTTTTTTAGTTTAAAGAGTCCTCAGCCTTTGTTTTGACTTCGTCAACTTTATTCTGAACCTGAGAAGCAACATCATTTGCTTTATTTTTAAGATCATTACCCCATTTATTAAGATTATCTTTTGCAGTATTGATTTTATCTTTTACCGCCTGTTGATCTTCAGGAGATGAATTCTTATATTTCCAATAAGCTAATGCACCCAAACCTAATAAAGCTAATAAGCCTTTTGCCTTGTTTCCCATGATTTCTATTTTTTTAAGTATTAATATTAAAATTTGTTACTAATACTTATGTAAAATACGTGCCAAAAAAATATATAGAATTATAAATAAATGTTAAATTTAAGAGAAGACATCAAAATTTTTACCATCAAAGCTTGCGAAAACCATAGTAGGATAGGAATCCTGATGATATAGGTTTCCTTCTTTATCTATTGCAATAGCGCCGGCAAATCCGTCAATGGCTTTAAGCTCATCAAATGTCTTATGGAAAGCCTGCTCAAGATTCATTCCGTCTGTAACCCTTGTTACGATTTTTGCAGCAGTAGCATTGCTTACGATATCTTCTCCAACACCGGTACAACTTACAGCACAGAATGCATTAGCGTAATTTCCGGCCACAGTGGCCGAATCTGAAATTCTTCCCGGAATTTCAAATCCTTTTCCTCCTGTAGAAGTTGCAACAGCCAGTTTTCCATCTTTATCAATAGCGACACAACCAACAGTTCCTTTTCCTCCATGATTAAGTTTAGCTTCGTATTCACTTCTTCTTTGGGGAATTTCAGTAGAAAAGTTTTCAAATCCATGTTCGGTAGCATATATTTTTGCTCCATTTCCTCCTAAAACCCTGTCGTCTTCTTTTATAAGGTCTTTAGCAACAAAAATAGGATTCTTTACATCCTGAATATTGATGACTCCACTCAGCTTTTGAGTATCCCCATTCATAATGGCCGCACTCATCCGGATAACACCATCGCTTTGAATTTGTGAACCAATTCCGGCATTGTATAAAGGATCGTCTTCCAATAGAGAAACAACGTAAGCCACCGTATCAAAAGCGGAATGGGTCTGTAAATATTCAAAAGCTTTTTGAGCGATTTCTTTTAAAGAATTTTGTTTTGCAGTTTTTATTTCATGGCTTTGGTCACTTTCAGAGAAAAAACCGCCGTGGATGATGATTTTCATAGAATAAGAGTTGATGAATAATTTTTACGAAGGTAATTTATAAATAAAAGATAAAAGATAAAAGATAAAAGATAAAAGATAAAAGATAAAAGATCTTGTCGTTAAATAACTATTGCGATAATGATTATCCGTTAATTAGGATATCCACATCAATAGGGGGCGATTTAATAAATTTTAAAATATTCCATTGGGTTTGGAGCCAAACTTAAAATAGGAATATTAAATAAAAAAACGGAACCGAAGTCCCGTTTGTATAGTGATAATAAATTATTTTATTTATCCTGTGGTATTGGATTAAATTGAGAATTTTCAATCGTTAGGGTTTTGGTTGTAAGGTCATAATGATCATTCATAGACATTACATGCACCGTCAGGTTATCAATAGAAATAGGTTCTCCAAGGTTGATGTTGGTAAGGTTGGTATCTTTAATAAACCTTCCGTCTACCAAAATAACAAGACCCGAACCTACAGCAGTCATGACATCATTATGGATGTAAAGTCCTGTATCTTCTCCAAGTCCGATTCCTAAGGTTCTTGGATTATTAACCACAGCCTGGAAAAGACGTCCGATTCTGCCTCGTTGCACAAAATGAGTGTCAATAATAACATTATCAATTAAGCCTAATCCTTGTGTTGTTTTAATTTCTCCTTTTAACAATGCTTCAGAACTGCTTCCCTGATAGATCATATTTTCGGAAGCAGCCGCAGCTCCGGCAGAAGTTCCGGAATAGATAAAATCCTGTTCCTGATATTTTAATAAAACAGTATCATGAAATCTCGTTCCACCCAAAATGGAAGTTAATCTAAGCTGGTCACCACCTGTGAACATCATTACATCTGCAGCATTTGCTCTCGCAACCATAGCGTCAGAATTAGCTTCTTCACGGTTATGAATATCAAGAATATTGACATTCCTGGCTCCTAAAAATTCAAATGCTTTTTTGTATTCGGTGCCTACGATCTGTGGAATTTGTGAAGCAGTTGTTACGATTTCAATCACCGAATCCTCCTTTAATTTTGATTCGTTGATGATCTTTCGTAAGATCCCGCGTTCAAAAAAGTTTAGGTTTTTTTCGATATTCTGATCATAATCGGTTTCTGCAAAACTTCCTTTGTTTACAGCACCTCCGATAACTATTAATTTTCCAACAGGTTTCGTCATGGTACAAAATTAAAAAATAATTAACATTGTTTGGCGAATTTCATGCCATCTTTAGTTGATTTTTAATGTTTTAAGAATGTTAATGAAAATTAATCCTTTTTTAGTAAATCTTTAATCGTGGTATGGTTTTGTTTAGGGTTTTACATTATCTTTGGTTATAAAAGGAGTTATTATTAACTGTTAAAATGCCAATAGACTATGAAAATCGAAAAGATTCAGGCACTACGCGGTCCTAATATTTGGAGTATCAGAAGAAAGAAATTGATACAGATGAGGTTAGACCTTGAGGAAATGGAAAATTATCCTACTAATAAAATTGAAGGATTCAGAGAAAGGATTGAAAAATTGATCCCATCATTGATTACTCACAGATGTTCCGAAGGAGTGGAAGGTGGTTTTTTCCATAGAGTGGAAACAGGAACCTGGATGGGACATGTGATTGAACATATTGCTTTAGAAATCCAAACATTGGCGGGTATGGATGTTGGATTCGGAAGAACCCGTGAAACAAAAACTCCGGGAGTGTATAATGTGGTATTTAATTATCTGGAAGAAAATGCAGGAATCTATGCCGCGGAAGAAGCCGTTAAGATTGCGGAGGCACTTATCGAAGGCAAAGATTATGACTTGAATGCATGTGTCCATACATTAAAGGAAATCAGAGAACGTGTCCGTCTTGGACCTTCTACCGGAAGTATCGTAGAAGAGGCGGCTTCAAGAAAAATTCCGTGGATCAGATTAGGTACGAATTCGTTAGTACAGCTGGGTTATGGAGTTAATCAACAACGTTTTCAGGCCACCATTACGGGGAAAACGAGTTCTATTGCCGTGGATATTGCCTGTAATAAAGAATTGACCAAGAAAATGCTTCATGATGCAGCCATTCCGGTTCCAATCGGAGATTTAGTGGTAAATGAAGAAGATTTGGGTATTGTTATCAAAAAAATTGGATATCCTATTGTTTTGAAACCCTTGGATGGTAATCATGGAAAAGGTTCGTCTATTAATGTAAATGATTGGGAGTCTGCTAAGATAGGCCTGGAACATGCTCAAAAATATTCTCGAAAAGTAATTGTAGAAAAATATATCACCGGATATGATTTCAGGGTTTTGGTGATAGACAATAAAATGGTAGCGGCAGCAAGGAGGGTGCCGGCACATGTTGTTGGAGATGGAGAATTGAACATTCAACAGCTTATTGAAAAGGAAAATAAAGACCCACGACGTGGATATGGTCATGAAAATGTACTAACAGAAATAGAAGTTGATAAGGATACACTAGAATTGCTTGAAAAACTTCAGTATAGCCTTGAAACCGTTCCTCAGAGAGGTGAGGTCGTTTATCTGAAATCTACGGCCAATCTTTCAACGGGAGGAACATCCATTGATGTAACAGACATGGTGCATCCTGAAAATATTACGATGGCAGAAAGAATATCCAAAATTATTGGTCTGGATGTTTGTGGCATCGATATTATGGCTGAAAATCTGACTCAGCCTTTGAAAGAAAGTGGTGGTGCTATCATAGAAGTGAATGCCGCTCCTGGTTTCAGAATGCATTTGGCTCCAAGTGAAGGGCTTCCAAGAAACGTGGCTGCACCAGTGGTTGATATGCTTTATCCGCAAGGAAAACCATTTACTATTCCGATTATTGCGGTAACCGGGACTAACGGGAAAACAACCACTACAAGACTCATTTCCCATATTGTGAAAAGTAATGGATATAGGGTTGGTTTTACAACATCAGACGGTATTTATATTCAAAATACAATGTTATCAAAAGGAGATACTACAGGCCCCCTTTCTGCAGAATTTATTTTAAAAGACCCTACTGTGGAATTTGCGGTTCTTGAAACAGCAAGAGGAGGAATTTTACGTTCCGGATTGGGATTTTCACAATGTGATATCGGAGTATTGACTAATATCGAGGAGGATCATTTAGGAATGAATGATATTCATAGTTTAAGAGACCTTACGAAAGTGAAGAGGGTGGTATTGGACAGTGTAAAGAAAAATGGTTGGAGTGTATTGAATGCCGACAACGAATATTCAATGAAGATTGTAAATGATCTTGATTGTAATGTGGCCATTTTTAGTATGGATGAGAATAATCCTCATATTGTCAAATTTGCCAAAGAAGGAAAAATTACCTGTGTATATGAAGAAGGGTTTGTTACCATTAAAAAAGGAGATTGGAAGATCAGAATCGGAAAAGCAAAAGACTTTCCTATAACAATGGAAGGAAAAGCCAGATTCATGATTGAAAATGTATTGGCGGCAAGTTTAGCAAGTTACCTTCACGGATTTGGAATTGAAGATATTTCCAATTCTTTAAGGACTTTTATTCCAAGTGCTCAGCTTACTCCGGGAAGATTGAATGTTTTTAAATTCAAAAGTTTTAAAGTCCTGATCGATTTTGCCCATAATCCTGCCGGATATGAAGCCATTGAAGATTACCTTAAAAATGTAGAATCTACAAAGAAAATAGGAATTATTTCAGGAGTTGGAGATAGGCGTGATAACGACATCAGAGAATGTGGTAAAATTGCAGGGAGAATGTTCGATCATATTATTATCCGAAATGAAAAGCATCTTCGTGGAAGAACGGAAGATGAAATCAATGGATTAATTATTGAAGGAATGCAAGCTTCAGGAAAAGACGTGAGTTATGAGATTATTCCTAAAGAAATCGAAGCTTTGAAACATGCCATTGGAATGGCTGAAGAAGGAACGTTCATTACCGCTCTAAGTGATGTGATCTCCAATGCTATAGATCTCGTTCAGGAATATCAGGCAAGAGAATTGCTTGAAGATGATAAAAATCTTTAGAAAAGAGTTTAAAATAAAAAAAATGGCTGTCCTGTAAAGTGCAGCCGTTTTTCATAGATCTTCTGATTTTTTTAATCTCTCGCTGATTTCACGGAATACGTTGATGCTTGTGCAAAAACCTGCATAATCAGGGAGAACCAATATTTTGATTATATCTTCAGCAATATTCTGGCATGTTGGAGTATTGCGTCCCGATCTTTGGAAAATTCCAGGAAGTATTGGGTTTGCCATTCCTGAGTCTTTATTGCCTGCTTATTTTCGGCTGTATCCCAGGTTGGATATATTCTAAAACCTCGTTTTCCTTTCTTTTTCTCATTAGATAAAATTCCTTTCTTCGACAAAATATTTTTAGGAAAAATAAAAATTCCGGAAAGCTGATCTTTGAAAGCTGCAATAAGATAAAAATCAAAATTATCATTCAGTTCAAAAGGAATTGTTTCTCCATTTTCATCTCTTTTCCATAGTGTTACAAATTGTCCGGTTTTAGTGGGTGTAATTTTAGAAATACGGAACTTGATATTCTTTTCATCTACAGTAAAATTAAAACCTGAATATTCCCTGCATTCTAAGTCTTCTTCAATATTTGAACAGATTAATCCAAGGGGTTGAAACAGTTGTTCTTCAATGGTTTTTAAATTCAATAGTTTTATGTTTAAAGTTCAATGTTTAAGGTTTAAAGTTGGTTACCAACGCAAATTAGTTTTTCCTAATCTGTTCAAATAGGTTACCTTTTAATGTGTGAGGAAATTCACCTCCAATGGAGGGGTGGCAAAAATTCAAAGAATTTTTGACGGGGTGGTTAATAAGGTGCAATCTTCAATTCTCCTCATTTATCCTTCTCCAAAAAATGCATTAGAACTTCCAATCCAAATAGCATCTTTTTTATTAAAATCTACATTTACCATGGCGGCTTTAGTCATTCTTCCAAGGTTTTCCAGTAGAATAGGATGATCCTCATTTTCCTTCCAAATATATAACAATCGAATTTCTGCTTTTGAAAAATCTCCATTGATGTCCTCAAAAACAGGTTCGTAATTTACTTTTCTCTGTAAGATATAATTTTCCTTATCTTCAATGGTATCTGTAGTCTCTTTGGTCGGATTTAGATTAACACCACTTCCGGCAAATGAAAATAAAGGTTTTAATACAAAATCTTCAAGTTTTTCATTTTCCGGGAATTCGTGTAGGAAATAACTCTTGGGAACAAATTGATGCTTCAGCAAAGGGAGAAGGAATTTAGAGATTTTAAAGAACCAGTTTGGGTGTGTAATCCATTTTACATCCACTTCTTCACGGAAATCGAATTCAGTTTTAAGATTCGGGATTCTGTCGAGTTCATCAAATATGACACGATTGTAGATTCTTTTAATCTCTAGAAGTTGACCATTCTTTTCATAGTATAATTTCTTGCCTTCTTTTTTTACCTTCGTTAGACAAACCGTTTTAATACCTAATAATTGTTCTGTTAAGGCAAAATCAATGGCCGTTTTTTGTTTTTCAGGAAAAATTTCGAGAAGGATTACATTTTCAGGATTTTCATCACCTACGATCAGGTCTTTTAAATATTGTTTAAAATCTTCATGAGGCATAGTATTGCTTATCTCGGAAAGAAAAGGATATACCTCACAGAAAGTATCTTCAAAGACTTTTTGAAAAGCGTATAATGAAGGAAATGCCTGTAATTCTATTAATTGTGGTTCAATTTCTCCGTTGGCACTTTTACAGATTCCGAAGTCTATCGTGAAAAAATGAGGTTGATCGGTATCATTGGGTACTCTACAATTTTCAGGAATAGCCTTTTGAAGCGTTTCAGCCGGAAGTCCTTTAATCTGACTGATGATACTTTCACTGGTGTCAAGAAGTTTTTCTTTAAAAGCTTTGGTAAGAATCATCGGACTTTCTGAAATTCTGAAAGAAGGTTCTATACCGCTTTTTTGTTTTAAAATATCTTTGAGCTGCTGATACTTCTCTTCTGAAAATTCCTGGTTAAACTGTTTTCTATATTTTGGGATCATATTTTTTCTTTTGTGATATTGAAAAATCGAGCAAAAATGTTCGATTGGATATTCAAAATAATTTAACCACAAAAGTTACAAAAGGTTTTTCGAAAAAGATTTTAGGACTCTTAAGTTAGTTTAGAATGTTCATGTATAAAAGTTCATACAAGATGAAAATCAAAGATTTTCAAAAACTAAAGCGTACTTCTAAATCAGTTAGTCGTAACTTAAAATAACTTAAGTGTTAAAGCTTTTGCTACTTTTGTGGTTTATTTTAATTTTTTAAGCCAAAGATTCAGCTTCTTTCAAAATGTTTTTTTTTGCGAATTGCAGGAACCTTGGAAGGATTTGATTTCTGGTCAGGATAATTTTATCTTCATCGTCAATTCTATCGATGGTTTCAAGATATTTTTCCATTCCGAAGTTTTCAATCATTGCTTCCCGGTTTTTATCGTCTTTCAGATTTTCGATTAAAGCTTCAGGACTGGCTTCCGGATGAAATTGTGTTCCGAAGATTTCTTCTGAAAATCGAACAGCCATTATTGCCCTTTCCAAATTGATGTGAGGACGGAATTTTTCAATGGCCATAATTTTCATCCCTAATTCTTCAAAACGTTCATGATCAGGTTCAATGAATTGATATGCTCTGGAATCTACCGCATAGAAAGGATCCTGAAGATTTTTAAACAAAAATTCCTCTTTACCTTCTTTAGTTTTGTGAACCGGCATTACCCCGAAAGAATAGGATTTTCTTTTGCAGATATTCCCTAATTTCCAATGGATGCTGGCCAACTGAAATGAATGGCAGATCAGAAAAAGGTACTTTTTATCTTCATTGTATTGATTGTGATCAAAAATGGAATCTAAAAAATGAGCAAACCTGTTTTCCCACTCAAAACCTTCTCTGTGTGGGGTGCCCGGTCCGCCGGAAGAAATAAAGATGTCAAAATCTCCAATTTCCGGCATTTCATCTTTAAACCTCACATCAAATGTCTTGATGATTACATTTTCTTCAGAGTTCTGCTGAAATGCTTCAGAAATTTCTTTAATGTTCCTAAAGCCTTGATTAACATGGTTGTTGTTCATATCCAGCAGAGCAATTCGAATATCTTTCATTACATCATATTTTTTGTAAAGTTACCAAAATATTATGAAGCAGGTTCACCGTGTGTTATACCATACTCGGTTTCGGAAATCATATAATCTACCACCTTGGTAAGGTCACCGGTTTCTTTAAAGATTTGAAGTTGTCTGTCTGCTCCGGTTCCGTTTTCCAGGATTTTCCAGGCATATTCCACTTCTTTGCGGCATCCTAAATCATCTACAACGTCATCAATAAATTCCAAAAGCTCTTTCAATAGAAGAGGATAAGGAACAGATTCTTCTTTTCCGAAATCGATAAGATGGGCTTCGATACCACTTTTAGAGGCACGCCATTTATTTTCGTTCAATAATAATCTTCTGTAACTTCTAAAACTTAGATTTTGTTGATGCAGTTTGTAAATTTTAGCGACCAGACTTTGCATAATAGCGGCAAGGCAGACTGTTTCGTCAATTCTCAGCGGCATATCACAGATTCTGAACTCAATGGTAGGGTAGAATGGGTGAACCCGAAGATCCCACCAGATTTTCTTGGCATTGTCGATGGTTCCTGTTTTTATCAAAAGATCAACATAGCTGTCGAACTCTGCTAAAGAGTTAAAGAAACTTGGAATACCGGTTCTTGGGAATTTTACGAAAATTTCCTGTCTGTAAGATTTGAAACCTGTATACCTACCGATCCAAAAAGGAGAATTGGTAGAAAGGGCATATACGTGTGGGAGGAAGTAACGCATTACATTCTGAATTCTTACTCCTTCTTCGCGATTAGGAATTCCAATATGTACGTGAAGTCCAAAAATAAGGTTTTCACGGGCAACATCTCCCATATCATCAACGATTTTGATGTATCTTTCTCCTTGAGTGATCGTGTTGTCGGACCAATGTGAGAAAGGGTGGGTTCCTCCTCCTGAGACACGCAATCCTTGCTCATGAGCGGTATTGATTAAATGTCTTCGTAAGTTGGTTAATTCTGCTCTGGCTTCCTGAATATTTTGGCAGATACCTGTTTCCATTTCAATCATGGATTCGTGCATTTCATGCTTTAAATTTTCACTTAAAACCGCTTTTCCGCCTTCAATGATTTTCGAAACATGAGAAATAAGATCTCTGCTGTCTACGTCAATGATCTG
>NZ_PIZV01000079.1 GCF_002835665.1 Chryseobacterium sp. PMSZPI | reverse complement strand
ACCGCATAATGCAATTGGTAGAATGTCTCCAGAAAAATTTGAAGAATATTGGAGACAAAATATGAACATTAATAAGCCTATTTTGAATATATTTAACAATGAGATATTAAATAACAATACGGTCAACTCTATTTAGGGATGTACATTACTGTCACAGCCACATCATCTATAGATGGTTACCATAAATTAATGACATTACTGTTTAAAAAGATGGAGATACAGAAAAAACTGTTCTTTATAACCTGGCTAACTTCCTTCTTCAAGCTCTCAGCCTGATTAAAATAGAAAATTCTTATCTCGAATTCAGATTAATATAATATCGTCCATCACCCTATATTCCCTTGCATCTGTTTAATATACAACAAAAAAGGAGTATAGCATACAGCTGTAACTCCTTTTACAAAATTAATTAAGATGTGTTCTTTCGAACTATTATATAGTATGTGTTTTTTCGGTAACGGTATTGTAAGTTTCAGAGAATACATTGTCTACAAATCTCCATTCTGCCTGTGCATTTCCGGAAGTAAATTTCACGTGAAGGTATCCTCTTTTATAAAGATTGGCATATTCCAAATCATCGATTAAGATTGAAAATGCCTTCGCCAGTTCTATCGCTTTGGAAGGATCTGATGTGATTCCCAGATAGCCTTCAAGCCCCGGTGAGGAAACGGAACTACAAGCTAATTCTGTCCCGATAACATTCCCTTGAGCATTGGTGAGTTTCCCCAACCATGCGTTGTGTGTATCTCCTGCTAAAACCACCACATTTTTTCCTGCAAGGATAGAATACAGCTGTTCTCTTTCCATAAAGTATCCGTCCCATGCGTCTAAATTATAAGGTAAAGTAGTTGTAATTCTCGCCATTTCCTGAGGAGTAAGTGGTATATTTTGTTTGTATTTCAGTTTAAGCTCAATCAACTGGGAAATGGTATTCTGAAGTGCCTGCATGGTTGCCGGCTGTGCGCTTCCGTGTTGTTTTATTTCAGCAAGAATTTGATTTAAAAGCATTAATAACTCGGCAGGAACCATCATTTTTGTCATTAAAATCTGTTGTCCCAATACTTTCCATTTTGCAGTATCGGCATTCATCTGAGAGCTTAACCACGACATTTGCTCATTACCAATCAGTTTGCGGTTGGTACTTAGGAAATCTGCCTTAAATTTTGTCTGATCAAAATTCCCAGTAGCATCCAGGTACTCAGAATATTCCATTTGTTTATCTCTTGCAATCACCCTTGTATCCATCATATAGAGGGAAACGATATTTCCAAAGTTAAAGCTTCTGTAAATTCTCAGGTCTTTTCCTGTTTTAAGAGGAATATATTCACTGTATGCTTGGAAAGCTGCCATTTTTCTGGCTTGAAAATCACCTTCGTCCGGCTGATGATTTTCTGCTCCGGATTTATAGGTATCATTAGCAAATTCATGGTCGTCCCATACGCAAATGAATGGCTTTTTCTGATGAGCCAATTGAAGGTTTTTATCTCCTCTGTACTGTCTGTATCGCTCTCTGTAATCGTTAAGGGTAAGTATTTCTTTCGCCGGCTTATGGGCTCTTCCTAACTGATTGGTATAAGGATTTGTACCATATTGCCCTGGAGCGTATTCATAAATATAATCTCCAAGATGCACCACTACATCAGCTTCTGACTGAGCAATCGCTCCATATACATTGAAAAGTCCTGCAGGAAAATTGGAACATGAAACCACGGCCATTTTCACATCATTTGCGGAATCTGTTTTGGAAGGCAAAGTAATGGTTTCTCCTACAACACTGACTTCTTTAGTTTTAACATTATAAAATCTGTAGAAATATTTTGTATGGGAAGGAATGTTTTGTACATCTACTGCAATCGTAAAATCATTAACTAATGTTGCATTAGCTTTTCCTCTTCTCAACACTTCTGAAAAACTGCTATTTCTGCTTATTTCCCAAGTAATTTCTGCATCGGTTCCCACAGAATATCTTGTCCAGATGATAACTCCGGTTGCTGTAGGATCAAAACTAGCAACACCGGATTCAAAACCTGTATTTTTAAGATCATTTGGAGCATCATCATTATTGGTAAGACTATCTGAGCAGCTTTCTATTAAGGGGGCTATAAAAAATCCTCCCGCGGCCAATAAAGAATTTTTAAGAAAACTTCTTCGGTTAAGTGCATTGTTATTTTCCTTCATTACTTTTTTCTGCAAAACAACGGCATATAAGAAAGAAGGCTGTTAACTGAGTTTTAATTATTCTTTATTGTTTTTTAAACAGATGTTTAGCATTATATTATAGGGTAAAAAATTTATTTTTTAAAAAGATTGTAAATAAGGTTCTTCATTAAAATCTTGCAGATGTATTTGCTTTTTAACGAATTAAATAATACATTTAAACACTGTAAATCAAATAATTAACATTTATTTTAATCTACTTTAATTGATTACAATTTAATTTTTGTGAAATGTTTAAATAAGATTAAAACTACAACTATATTCTATTGAAAAACCAAAAAATATCATGAACTATACAATGTCTCCTCGTTAATATTAAAAACATAAAGTATGTAATTATTTACACGAATTATTGAAAAAAATGTATCCTAGTAACAAATTTATCACTCCAACTGCTAATGATGAGTTCAGGCTGATTCCATACCATGATCAGGTAATAAACCATATTCTAAGTAAACAGGGAAATTTAGATTATAGTGAATTGGTCTTTACAGTTCTTAAGGAATGTGATCTTCCAACAATAATTCATATCATGGATTTTTTCAAAGATTATAATATGATGATCTATTCTCATTTGGAACATCAGTTTGAAAAAATTGGACATAATGTGGAAATTATCAGTCATCCTATATATGGTTTTACAGTCAAGATAGTCAGTAATTTTAACAAAGATTTGGAATATATTGAGAGCAGCTTAAACACCGGAGATCAAATAGCTGTTTTAATAAACAGATATGTGGTGTGTAAAAATAATAAACATGAATTTTTACATCGTGCATATAACAGTTTGAAAGACATCATTGTTGTAAAAATAAAACAAAAGTTCTGTATTTTGGAACATGAAATTA
This sequence comes from Chryseobacterium sp. PMSZPI, assembly GCF_002835665.1. GTDB lineage: Bacteria > Bacteroidota > Bacteroidia > Flavobacteriales > Weeksellaceae > Chryseobacterium. The sequence goes on along the minus strand of NZ_PIZV01000079.1, from coordinate 88,445 downwards.
AATCACAAAGCTTTGTTTCAATTTCAAACGCTTTCCATTTATTTTTTCTTTATGACAAAGAGGAAGCTTTAAATAAGTTCAAAAAAACAATTAAAAATGATGTCGAAAACCGAAGATTTATTTTGCATCAGCTTCATCATTCGGTTTTAAATAATAGTATTTTTAACAGGCTAAACCTACCATACATCCCTTTAATAAATATAGTATCAAACAACTATGACATTATACTAAGCGAACCGAAAAACTCTGTATCCCAAGATGAACTTACAAAAATTATAGACCACGAAGACTTTTTTAATAAAAATGTTCCTTTAAAAGACTTCCCGGCTCATAAGTTCATTAATCCATTAAAAGATATCCATTGTATTAAAGAAGTAAAACACATCTTTAATGAGGTATATAAAAGAAGCTATATTAAACATGAAAATGAAAAAGAATTTGAGAAACTAGGGCTAAATTTAGGCGAAATATTTATTGAAACCATTACCGAACCTTATCCTAAATTTTCTGATCATGAATTAATTATGACGAGAGAAATAACTAAAGAATTGTTACTTAATTCAAAAAGTGAATTTAAAAAATACTTCTTTGGGACGATATACGTATTAAAAGGATTAGCAATATTGAAAAAATGGCAAACGAAGTTCCCTGGGATCTTTCATGAATATGTAGGTGGGCTGAAAGGGTATTCATTGTCCTCCAATCAGAATTTCTTCTCCAATGATTCACCTAACCAGGTAGCACCTTATGAATTTGAAGTAAAACAATTCCTGAAAACCTGCACAAACCTAGATCTTAAAACCCCTGTAGAATAAGGCAATCCAAAGCTGTCCAATAGTTTTTTTCTTGTTTATTAATAATTTTGAAACAGTCAATTAACAATTTAAAAAGTAAAATTATGACAAGAAAAATCAAACTAAAATCGAAGGACATAACATTTTATGCTCAAATAGATTCTTTATCAGAACAAAACTACTTCCCGCCAAAAGAAGATCAGCTTTCACAGCAAGAAGTTGCTGCAATGTTTAACAAATCAGTACAAACGATTTGCAATTGGACCAAAACAAATAAAATCCCTTTTTTCCGTGTAGGGAGATTTCTAATTTATTCCCGTAAACAACTTATCCAATATGCAGCTAAAAATCAGCAATTAATTGATAGATAAGAGATAATTGTCTATTACAAATCTACAAAAAAAAACCACTCACATTAAGTAAGTGGTTGATTTTCTGTGGTCCCACCTGGGCTCGAATATTTTTCATTTTTCCCTTTATTTATGGTAGTTTCAAGCATTTTGATTTTCAAAGGGGAAATTATAGGGGAAATATTTTCTTTAAACCATGTAAATAATAAATTTAAACTTTAATGAATACCTATATTAAAACTATGGAAAACTATAAACACTACATCTTTACTAATGTTGTATATTAAATAACATTAGATTAATTAAAATGTATCACCTAATTCTCTCATCATTTGAATTGGAGTTGTAAACTCAACTCCAAAATGATTACAAGGCTCTGGAATTTTTATTTTTCTTTTAGCGTATGGATCACTATTCTCATAAGTAACAATTTTACAATTATTCTTCAATGCATAAGCTATTAGCCATGGATCAGCTAAATCAGTTTGTAAAAACTCATCTTTCGCATTTTGGGTATATTGTGTATTTGCGTTAGCCCAAATAGCTATTTGAGAATATGCATCAACACAAGAACTCGTATCAACAAAAAATGTATCATGAATATCATTCATACACCAATTTGATAAATTATCTGGATTTGAAATTTCACATATCTCCTTCTTTACTTTATCAATACTTAGAATAAAATTGTTTTCAGATAAATTTATTAGTTTACTCCAAAATGATGGAAACACATCAAATGGATAATGCATTCGATGAGCCTGAATTAAAATGTTACTATCTAATAAATATTTTTTCACTTATACAAATATTCGTTTACAAATCTATTATAGGTATCCCCTTTCAAACTAGTCAATTTATATGCATCTCTATATAAGAGTTTATTCTGCTTCAAAGCATATTCTACAAACGAAGCAAATCTCAAACTCACTCTTTTTTTAGCAGTAGCATAAAAGTTTCCTCCATCTGAATCTTTTAATTTTTCTCTGTAATTTCTAAACTCCTGCATTTGTATATTATAGAAATTTAAAAAATCTTTTCTTGAAATTAGCTTTAAATCCAATGCCCTCCTAGCAATAACTATTTGACTAACTTTAAATCTATTACTTAAAGATCTTAAATCTTTATTCTTATGCCAAAATACTTTAAAAATAGTTTCTGGGACTAAAAACTCTGCTGCAATTTTATCACACAAAATCTCTAGTGGATGATCAGCAGGTAGAAGGTTTTGATTATCAAATCCAGCACTTTCTCCCAACCAAACATGAGCTAATTCATGTATCAAAGTAAACATCTGTGCCGATTTTGCGTCAGCAGAATTAATGAATAAAAACGGTGCTTTTCTATCTACCAAAACGAAACCTCTACATTCTTTTACAGCAAGAGGTCTATGAGTATTTAAACCAACAATACCATTAAATGTTACGATAATTCCTAACTCTTCGATTTTATTTGTTAGAAATTCTAAACAATCTTCCCAGTTCTTATGATACGATGCCCAATCATCAGCTAGTCCTAAAGTACTTTTTATGTCATGAACAATTTCTCTATAATCATCATGTACATTAAATTTGCCAACAAAATCTAAATCAGGAAGCTCTAAATCATCTAAATATTCTGTTAGCCAATTTTGCCTTTCTTGGATTATTTGAACAGTATGAAAAACATTTAAACTTATAGTATTATCACCTCCTTCATTTAGTGTCCTAAAAAAAGGTAATGGAACTGTTTCTTCAGGAGGATTAGGTAAAAACATATAACCAAAAGGAACATGCACTTTATGAGTAAATTTTTCGAGTTGTTTAACAGTAGGATATTTCTCTCCTTCGATCCACATTCTGACTTCCGGATTTTTTATGAAAAATTCATCTAAGCTATTACCATTTCTCATAATAGCCCATTCAATTATCTCGCTGTTAATATTTTCTACTCTCGTACTCATTTTGACAAATATATACAATCTTTTAAATCAGTGGGTATTTATTTTCTATAATTATATTTGTTTTTACCATAATTTACAATATAAGTTGTATAATTGCAATGGTTTATTAATCATGTTATCATCAGACATCTGAAATGGCTGAGAGATGACACAGCTAAAGTTGTCATATTGTTTAATCAAAAATACAATTTGAAATGGCTACGAATAGTAAACCAAACAAATTTGTAAAAGTTCATCAACCTACGAAAGATGGAAGAAAATACTTTTACAGAAGTAAACCCAAAAGTTGCCCTAAAAAGTAATGATTGGTAAAGGGAATGTGCAAGCATTCCCTTACTTATTTATAATACAGAATGTATATTTATGAAATTTAATAATATTACTTTTTTTATTTTAATGCTTAATGGGCATTTAGCAAATTTATCATCAATATTTAAAGGGTAAAAATTCTCTTTTAAGCATAATAATAGGAAAATATATTACCAGAAAAAGAACATCGAAATTTGCCTTATTAATTAACCTCCTCGTGGTTATTAATTTGACTACAGCTTGAAAAGTAAACCAATTAGTGAGCTATTGCAAATTCCCTATCTTATTCTTTAAACGATAGCCCAATATTATTTTACTTGATTAAACAAGAAACTTTCTTGCTTCCTTATACCCTATTACCTATATATTGTATTTATACCTAATTTAAGTATTATATTACTCTTTATACTAAGAGCTTCTGAGTAATGAGTCAATTTTCTCGTCTAATTTAGCTCGAAATTCTTCCTTGAAACCATGTCTGAATTTTCGCTCATAATCATTATAAAAGTCTCTGTATTCCTTTTTAAATTTTGATTGCTTTTCTTTCTTCATCTGAGGTAACAATTCCTCAAAAAAAATGTCTGGTGTAATACTTTTAATTCCTTGAAACTTCAACAGATTATCCATCGGCTTTTTTTCTTCGCCCTTAATCAGATCCATAACTTCTGGAGATACTACATCAATATATTTTATTTGTTGATATAGATTTCCTACTGAGTAAAGAAGATAGTTCCAATTATCTCTGATTTTAGACAAATGATTAATTTTATCATCAAAATTTTTATTGTAAAAACCACTCACTTTTTCCACCTTAAGCTCAAAGCGTAAAAAATAATTCTTTTTTGTTACTTTCTCTTTCAGTTTCCTCTTATTCTTTGATTTAATGAAAAGCTCATTATTTTTATCCATTTTCTCTATTTTGTCATAGAATGAAACTGAAAAATTAGTACCAATAAAGCTCACTCCATCCTTTCCATAGATATCCTTCTCCGTTAGTCCACTAAAACTATTAAAACAACTTAAAATTCCATACATTTTAATTGGTAATCTTAAAGTTACTCCTAGTTCTATTTTAGTCACTCTAGCATTCCACAAGCGTTTATTATCTATTTGAAATTCTTCACCATAACTATTAATCTTCTTCACAAACGATTTGTATCCTAAATCAGCGAGCCTTCCATTTCCAAACCAATCTTTTCTGATATTTCTATGAATAATTAATTTGTTTTTTACATTATAGGTAACGTTAGGTAACTTTTTTGATGTTTTATATTGTACATACTGGATATACAAATATTTGCTATATCTACTTTTCAGAATTACTTTCTCATCATCTGTTTCATCTTCATTAATATCCTCTTCTTCAATATAATTATTTCTAAAAGTATAAACTATTGTACCTTCTTTATTAGGTCTGCCTTTAAAGAATTTTTTATTAAGAATTTCATCACTTAAATCTGCATTATCTACAACAAATTTTATTCTATCAACCATTTTTTATTTATTTAAGAATTTTTCAACATCAATTACTCTAACGTATATTTTTGAATTACGACCTTTCTGAACTACTTTTAACCCCATGGCTCTGTATCGATAGAAAGTTTTTTCACTAAAACCAAAATGCTCACAGGCTTCTTTCACTGTCAATAATTCCTTAAAATTACATTTTTCATTGATAAGATTTCTGAGCTGCTTAATTTCTTTTTTTAATTTTCGGTTTTGTTTGAATACATACAATGCTAATTTTTTATCCATTGCTTTAATTTTATTTGTTAAACAATTTTTATTTTAATTAACTGCAGTAACATTAAATGCATGGATTATTTCATGGAGTCATTTGATACCAAAAACAGAAAGCATTGATTTTCAGTAATAAAAAATCCACATTGAAAAAAGCGACCAATTGATCGCTTTGTCATATAATACCTAAATTAGGTTTATTTATTTTTAAAAAGGGTATTATCCTCAAAATCCATATTTTTCTTCCCTTTTTTTAAATGCTTCAATACCACCTCCACTATTTCCGTAATGTGTTGTCTAACACCCATACTTTTCAGTAAATCTTTACAATCGTCATCTCTAAATGAATCTTCTAAAGCACCGTTTATATAATCAAATTTGTATGGGCTTTCACTATCAGTATCATTTTGTCCATTTTGATTAGCAACAATAATGTTTTCGGCATCTGCATTCACTACAATGTTTGGATTATGAGTAACTAAAATAATTTGTCTCTCTTTTTTTCTTAATTTTAAATACTCAACTAAATCTCTTGAAACTGACCTATTATCAAGATTATCTTCTGGTTGGTCAATTAATATTGGACCATTATCTTTACTAAGCTTAATAATCAATTTTAATAATACAAAACTTGCTTTACCTGTTGACATTTTATGAATATCATCATCATCGGATTTCACATCCCAATGATCAAAAAAATAGTCTGTTAATATTTTTTTACAAGCATCTCGTTCTGTATTATTACCTTTTAATAGATTAGGATTAATTTCAATTTTTTCAAAAAGTCTTTTTAAATCATCTATTATAGAATTAAAATCAACATCTGAAAGCGCAGTCTTTACATTTTCAGTTCTTTCATACTGATATAAATACTCAAAACCTTCATTGTTAAAACCTCTTCCATCAAAAATAGAATCAACCATTTTTCTAAAATCAGGATAGTTGTATTTAACCGAACCTATAATGTCAACTTTATCATCTTGATCTTCCAATAAAGATATTCTTGGTTTAAGATCTTCTAAAATTTGTGAATAAAGTTTAAAGTTTTTTTCAAAATCTTCAAATATTTTTTCCTTCTGTTGGTTTAAAACAACTTTGTTATCATCAATTTCTTTTTTAAATTGTTGAATCTCACTTAATTTTTTCTGATCTTCTGCAATACTATTTTGAATAGATTCAACCTGCTTTTGATTCGCAAGTTTTTCAATGAGAGGTTTTAATTTATCACCTGTACTACTCTTTTCTCCTTCAATTCTTAATAAATGAGTTTTAAATATATTTTCTTGAATAAATATATTATTTTCATCTTTATTGATTTCTCTTACTAGGCTATTGATATTTTCTAAAGCTTCATCTATAAAATTGTATTTATCTGATAAATCAGTTTTAATACTTTCAGTTTCCAATGAGTCTAACAAAATGCGTTTGCGGCTAATAAGTTCAGTGAAAAATCTTTTTAAATCATCGTTAAACTTCCTAATTTTATCAAAATCAGAATTAACCTTACCTTCTTCAATCTTTAATCTATTCATTACTTCATTGAGAGTATTATATTCTAATAACTCTCCCTCAGTAAAAGCAACACTTAATTGCTCAAGCTTTCGTTTATTAGAAGCTACTCCTTCTTCCAAAGCTTTAGTATCTCCTCTTGATTGAAGTTCGTCCTCTTTCTTTTTAAGGTTATCCTTCAGTGAAAAATAATAATCAATATCCTTTTCTCTTTGATGATCATTATCAATTGCATTCTCAACAAAATCACTATACTTTTTTTTAAAATCTGGAGCTTCAAGCACTAGATTCCTAATTAATTTTTTTAAAGTATTTCCGTTCTTTCGGCTCTTATCAACTAAATTCGATAAATGGTTTTGCGGGATATACTTTATACTAGGTAATATGCTGGATTGTTCAGGTCTATGCACTATAAATTGTTCACTTCCAGAAAACAATTTAACTTTGAAATTAAATTGACTGTCGCCTTCAGATAGGTTGTAAAGGTCTTTAAATTTGTTATCGTCGGTATCTTTATATTTTAGAATATTATTTTTCAAGATTTCATCACCTGCATTATTGGATAAAACTTCCGCATTTAAAGTTCTTGCAATTTTATAAAGTAATATAGATTTTCCTGAAGATTTTCCTCCAATTATAACATTTAGATTTTTATTAAATTTTATTGTTTCTGGAGTAAATTTATTATCCGAGGACTCAAAACTTACTTCATCAATCATCAAATTATCTAATTTTTCAGACTCAGGTTCATCTGTTTGAATTTTTATTCTTTCGGCAGGTTCATATATTATTTGCTTTAATCCCTCAAATGTAGTTTCAGCTTTTATCCAAGTAAATTTTTTACCTATACTATCAAGATTATGGGCATCGCTATTCTGTAAAAGTGGCCTTCTATAACTAAGCCAAAATTTTGAATCTTCTTCTATATTTTTCGGATTATCAGTAGAATGGATAAGAATATCTGCATATTTAGTTAATTTTTCATAGTTTGTACTAGTTCGGGCATTCCCTTTTCCACGAGATAAAAACCCGATTAAATACTTTCCACGTAAACCAATAGATTCTTCTTCTAAACATTCTTTCAGTTTATCAAAATTGATTACAGCATTTTCAAAATCAGATTTTTCAGTTAAATCAATACATTTTTTATTATTACCACTAATATTTGCATCCATATTATGCAAAAATTTTTCAATATTTTCTTTGGTAACATCATTAGAAAATATAACATGTAAATCGAGACAATCGTCTTCTTTATTCTGATAGTCTAATCTAATTTCAAGATTCAAAAAAGTTGTTATTCCTTCCTTTTCAAGCTTATTCTTTAATTCAAACTCTCTATCGTCGAACTTAAAATAATTTGTTAATCCGATACATGATATATTCTCATTTTTTAATTTTTCAATAAATTCATATTCTTCGCACCTATATCTATTTAAAAACGTATAAGGTGTATGAACATGCAAATCCCATTTTCTCCATTCTGATCCTCTTGTAATTCCCATAGTTAAAGTTTTACTTTTTTGTAGGAGTAAAAATTAAAAAAAATACTGAAGTAACAATACGGTTTTCCGTAAATATTTTCAGTATTTCAATAAGGTTTATTTTCTTCCTAGGTCAAAGGAATTTTGCATTAAGCATTCTTTTCCATTTAATATTTTATTGATATACTTATTATTTTAGATTTAATTTTCTGCAATATTAAAATTTTTCACTTGTATTACTCAATCTCATACAAATTTAAAAGCCCGCTTTTCCTTTAGAATCGGGGCTTTTTCCTTTAGACTTCATAGAAACTCTTCAGAAAACCCTTACTTGCTTCTTCTTGTATTCTGACTTCTATTTTCACTTCTATTTTACTCGGTATTTCAGTAAAACATATCATGCTTTTACTTGCTTTCCTCTTGTTTTATTTTTCCTTCCAAATCTTATTTGTAATATTTGATTTTCTCAGCCTTCATAAAGCCTTCCAAATTTCTGAAGGTGATCTTATCTAAACTATTGGTAATACTCTGAATATACGCCTTGCTATTTTTGCATTTTCTGGAAGTAAAATCAATAACATTTCCGTTATCATCTTTATATATTTCGGCTTTTTCCAGTTTTTCAGCTTTTACATTCATATAGGAAGCATAATATTTGACTTGGTTAGCACACGTTGTATCTAACAAAAAAAAATCTAAACTTTTTTCAGCTCCAACCAAAATTCCTTCTTCATTGAAGTAATAGTCATAAGATGTTTTGCTATCTCCAATATGCCCCCATAAATCATCAGATTTACTGATATAGACAATTTTATTATTTTTTCTAATGATTTTATAAAACATATCCCATTGAAATTCAAATTCTTCAAGCGGATTATCGGTTTTACTTTGTTTTATTCTACCGTCAGTCAGCTTAACGTATTCAGTAACTTTTGACGGTTGATTTTTCAAAACCCCTTTTACAAACAACTTAGTCTGCCTAAGCTCGTTTTCATAAGAATCCTGGGAGTAAAAAACTGAGAAAATGCAGAGATTGATAAGTACGATTAAGTTTTTCATGATTAATTGATTTTGATTGAATCTCCTTGCTGATTTTCAACTTCAGAATTCTGGAATACTTTACTTTTTTCTCTCATTTCAGATTGCGCTTGGCTTTCTTTAGAATCAGTTCTTTCAAATTTTTGATATTTATTCGTCGATTCTATTACACTATATTCATAAGGTTTTGTTTTCCGCTTATTTTTATAACTTCCAAATTTTCTGTCTTTCAGATTTTCATCCTCATATATAATCTTTGTAAAACCCAAGAAGCCATAAGCAGTTATCAGATTTTGTTTATCATTTTCATCTTTATAGACTAATTTCCTTAGCAAAACAAGGTCTTCATCATATACCTTACTACTTTCATAACCATTCTCTGATAGAAATAAAGTTATAAAGCTCTGGGATTGCCTTTCATTGAGCTTCTCACCAGCAAAAAAATCTTTTATATTTTTGAAAAGTTGAGGCTGATAAGCCATAATATCATCAACAATCTTATTTTTCATCTCTGTATTATTGGGCTTTAAGAAGAAAGCAGAAACACTAAACAGGATGATTATACCAACGATTATATAAAATGAATAACTTTCTCCTGATTGCGTTTTTTGAGTGATGTAAAGATCATTTACAGCCTTTTTATTAACATCTTTATCCTCTGAATCACGACCTTCATCAGGAAACATGATTGAAATATCCCGTAATATCTCTAAAGCAAGATCATTATTATATTGTTCAACCATTTTAGGAATTCTAAAGAGATCAATAATTGCCCAAATAAAAAAACCTTCTGCTGTAAGGATATATAATATCAGCCAACCCCATTTTTTAAGATAGGCATAGTGCCACCCTAAAAGAAACCAGAGTAAGTAAGATATCCCTACAGATTTCTTTTGTCTTTCAAATTCGCTAATGAAGATTCGTTGTTGTTCTGAGTTCAGCTCTCGAAATTTTTTCTGAATCAGATAAGAAAAGTTTCCCATGATTATTAGTAACCATTCAGTTCCAAAACGGCAATTTAATCCATAGAAAAAGCGTGGAACTTTAAGCCAATCCGTACAAGAGGTACCGCTAAGAACCCGATAACCAGATATGACTTATCGCCCACGCCAATAGATGACACGGGCGTAAGCCTATCGAATTTGGTTATCTAAGAAGTTTAGCGGTTTTCTTGTACCAATACGATAGCTTACGCTTTTATATTAATTATATTTTTATCTTCTACGAAATTACGATTTTTTACCGTAACTAAAGTTTTTCATAGCATCTCTAAGTATGGAAAAGTTAGAATTCGTATAAATTAAAGTGTTTGAAATATTTTTATGACCTAATAATTTACTAACTAAAGGTAAAGGAATATTGTACGAATTCACTAAGCTACTCCCAAACGTATGTCTAGCGAGATGAAAATGAACTCTTTTATTAATCTTAGCTAAATCAGCCAAATCCTTTAATTTATTATTAACAGTCTGATTAGTAATACTGGGGAAAATCTTCTCATCTTTCTTTTTACCGATTATATATTTACATAAGACCTTTTTAGCTTGTGCGCTAAAAGGAATTTTTAAAATATCATCCGTTTTCTTTTGAACGATTGAAATTACCGAATTATTTAAATCAACATTTTTAACTAATAATTGATCACAATCACTAAATCTCAATCCAGTATAACAAGAGAATAGAAACATATCTTTTGTTAATTTATACTTTTTAATTTGTTCTTCATCCAATTCTAAATTTCTTAAACGTACCACCTCTTCCTCGTGTAAAAACTCATCATTCACTTTTGGACCTTTAAACTTAAAGTTATTATACGGAGAAAAACTAATTTTCTGCATTAAGTAGATTTGATTAATAATAGATTTCAGACATTTGTGCATATTGTAAACAGCACCACCTTCTTTCAGTTCCAACTTTTTCAAATATGAGTCAAAGCCTTTCACAAAATTATAGTCAATATCTGAAGTATAAATATTCGACTTATAACTTTTAAGTCTTTTTCTTAACAACGAATACTTATAAGCCGTAGCTTCTTTCAGCCCTTTAGCTTCAACAATTTCATCAAAAAGTTGATAGAAATCATTGTCACTTTTTCCTTTGAAATACCGATCAATTAAATCAAATGTAATAGATACTCCTCCAGCTTCTTTTAAGCTACAATGCGCTTCTAAGTCTGATTTTATTTTATTCAACTTAACATTTAAACTTTTGAATCCTTTACCAATAGCTTTGGAGTTTTTATCATCCCAAAACTTAGGATCAATAGATTCTTTTAAACCTATCTTCTTTGAACGAGAATTAATGATGATTTGTAAAATCAGTGGATTTTCTCCTTTAGCATTTTGTTTATCAGTTCTTCTGACAATTTTAATTGAATAGTTATTCATAACGAAAATATTTGTTTGTTTATATTCTCAATAACTATAGTAGAGAATTTGAAGAGGAAAAAATCAGCTAATTTAGGTATAATATTTTAAATATAAAAATACAAATAGCTGACAACCAACATTTTACATCATATCATTAATTTCTCATTCTAAATTTACCTTAGGTCATATCGTACCAGAATTAGGTAATAAAGTTTTTTTTCGAAAAACTGCTGTTTAATCTACGGGGGAAACAAGAGGGGAAAATTATTTTGGGAACGATGACTATTTTTGTCTATAAATAGCAACTATAAAAACATAAAAAAACCCCTAAAATAGGGGTTTTTAAAATTTTCGAAGAATTGTCTATCTTCAAAACCGTGGTCCCACCTGGGCTCGAACCAGGGACCACCTGATTATGAGTCAGGTGCTCTAACCAACTGAGCTATAGGACCTCAAAACTTGGTTAAATTTTGTGTTTGCAAAAATAGTAAAATTTATTTCATTACAAAATTTTTTATTGCTTTTCTTGGCAAAGTTCTACTAACACGCCGTTTGTAGACTTAGGATGAAGGAATACAACTAATTTGTTATCAGCACCTTCTTTCGGTTCTTCGGAGATAAATTGAAATCCTTCTTTTTTTAATCTTTTTACTTCTTCCAGGATATTTTCTACCCCAAATGCCAGATGATGGATACCTTCTCCCTTTTTTTCGATGAATTTTGAGATAGGACTTTCAGGATTACTGGCTTCCAACAACTCAATTTTACTTTCTCCTGTTTCGTAAAAAGAAGTTACTACCCCTTCCCTTTCCACTGTTTCTTGCTTATAGGATTCTTTTCCTAACAGTTTGGCAAAAAGCTCATCTGAGACTCCTAAAGACTTTACGGCAATACCGATATGTTCTAGCTTCATAAATACAAATAAATATAATTAGTCGTAAATTTGATACGGTAGCAAAATTTCAAAGTATCAATTCAAACAAAAGTACTAAATTTGCATAACTTATGGAAAGTAACAGACAAAGAAAAGTAGCACAAATCATTCAGGAAGACTTCGCAGAGCTTTTCCGCAAACAGGCTGCAGATAGCAAACAAAGTATATTAGTATCCGTTTCAGATGTAAAGGTAACGGCAGATTTGGGTATTGCTAAAATTTATTTAAGCATTTTCCCACAGGAATTCCGTACCGCTGTGATGAAGGAAATTGAAGAAAACAAACCTCAATACAGAAACTTCATTGGCCAGAAAATGGCTAAACAGGTACGTATTATCCCACAACTTAACTTCTATTTGGATACTGCTCTTGATGACGTTGAAAAACTGGAAAGAGAATTAAGAGGCGAAGGCGACAATCCAGTTTTATAAATCTTGAAGAATATTGCATTTTACATAGCATCCAGATACCTTTTGGCTAAAAAAGGCAGTACTGCCGTTACGTTTATTACGTGGCTGGCAGTAGGCGCCATGACGGTTGCTGTGGCTGCAATGTTCGTCATTATTTCAGTTTTCTCAGGATTGGAGAATCTGAATAAAGACCTTATTTCAAACCTTCATGCAGATTTAACCATCAAAAGCACTTCAGGAAAAACCATTAAAAACCTGGACCAGGTTAATTCTGTTTTAAAAAACAATAAAGAAATCAGCAGCTTCTCCCGTGTCATTGAAGAAAAAGTATACATCAGTTTCAACGGAAAGGGAGATATCGCTTATTTAAGAGGGGTTGACTCAGCCTACATTAAGGTAAACCCTATCAATAAAGATGTTTTCTATGGAACTTATCCTAGTTTTAAATACTCTAACGAGGTATTAATGGAAAATAGCTTAGATAACAGACTTTCAATTCCTGTAGATTCCACCAATCATTACGCAACGATATTCATGCCTAAGCCCGGAACCGGAATTATTAACAAAGAAGAAGACATCTACAATAAAAGAGATATTCTTGTCACAGGAATTTTTCCGGGAAAAGATCAACTGGACAGTTACATTATTTCTCCCATCGAACTTGCCGAAGAATTACTTAACCTTCCTAAAAAGTCAGCTTACCAAATTGTTATTAAGTTAAAGAATCCGGAAAATGCAGATGCTGTAAAACAAAATCTTTTGGCTTCTCTGGGGAAAAATATTGAAATTAAAACCAAAGAAGAGGAAAATGCAGCGTTCTGGAAAATGATTAATACAGAAAAACTGTTTATTTATTTAATTTTTGCGTTGGTTATTTTCATTACCACTTTTAATCTTGCCGGAGCTATTATTATCCTTCAGCTTGACAAAAAACAACAGGCAAAATCTCTTATTTCATTAGGTTTACCATTGAAGCACCTGAGAAAAATTTATTTTTATACGGGAATCCTTATTGTTATTTCAGGAGTGATCACCGGATTAATCTTAGGAACAATGCTTTGCTATTTTCAACTTTACACTGAATTTTTCAAAGCCAATGAAATTCTTCCATTCCCTGTAAAAATTGTTGGAAAAAATTACTTCATTGTTGCTCTTACTGCCTCTATATTTGGAATTGCCATTTCATGGTTTTTCTCAAAAATCAGCAAAGAGTATATTACGAAAAATTAACCTATTACATTTTCATTTTTTAATACCTTTACACCCCAATTTTAAAAAATGAAACGAAATCTATCTTTTTCCTTATTAATTTTCGCATTTATCAATGCTTTTGCACAGATACCTGCAGGTTATTATGATTCAGCATTTGGCTTAACGGGCCCTAGCTTAAAAACCAAATTAAGTGAAATTATTTATTTACAAAACTACATAGGCTATCCTGCCTTATGGTCTGCTTATTACACAACAGACAGAGACGTTTATTACGAAGGAGACAATACTGTTTTGGATATCTATTCCGAAGTACCCAATGGTCCGGACAACTACAGTTATGCTATGGGAACAAATCAATGTGGACAGAATGGACCAGAAGGAACCTGCTACAATAGAGAACATATTGTTCCTCAAAGCTTATTCCAATCGCAAAATCCAATGTATTCTGACATTCACTTTATCAGACCTACAGACAGTAAAGTAAATGGCATGAGATCCAATAATCCATTTGGAAAAGTAGGAGCAGCAAGTTATATCTCATCCAACGGTTCCAAATTAGGAACAAGTGTATCTCCCGGATATACTTCTGTCGTATTTGAACCTATTGATGAATTCAAAGGAGATGTTGCCAGAATGATCTTTTATTTTGTAACGCGATATGAAAATCAACTTTCTACTTTCCAATCCGGCGGCATGCTTGGGAACACTCCATTTCCAGGCCTTCAAATCTGGGAAAGAGATCAACTATTAGCCTGGCATTTACAGGATCCAGTATCTCCTACTGAAATTGCCCGAAATGACGCAAGCTATCTTGTCCAGGGAAACAGAAACCCGTTTATTGATCACCCTGAATATGCCGTTCAGATATGGGGAACTCCTGTCTTAGACACCCAAGCTCCTACAGCAGCAACTAATCTGATTGCCAACAACCCAACTTCAAGTTCTATGGCATTGAGCTGGACGGCTGCAACGGATAATATTGGAGTAACCTCTTATAGCATCTATGCAAACAATGTATTAAAAGCTTCTGTTTCAGGAACAACAACAGCTACTATTGTAACAGGTTTATCCCCACTTACTCCATATTCTTTCTATGTAATAGCTCAAGATGCAGCCGGAAACTCTTCACCACAAAGTAATATTGCAACAGCAACAACTCTTGACGGTCCTCCAGTAGCCGGAAGCTGTGGAAAAGAAACCTTCAGCAACATCCCTACTTCTACCAACCCGGCTTATGCCACAAGAGTATGGACCAATAACAGTGTAACATGGACTGCAACCGATGCAAGAGTAGATGATACCATTAATGGAAAAGCAATTACTTTAAGAGTAGGCGACTTAACAAGCTCTACCCTTTCAGGAGGCGTACAAAACATAACAGTAACAACCGCATTAAAATATGGATCAGGACCAGGAGTATTGAATGTTGAAGTAAACGGAGTTCAAGTGGGTACAGTTCCTTATAGCGCTGTAACTGGTACAACAACTACAACTACAATTAGTAATATTAATGTTCCTGGAAATGCAGTTATTAAGATTATCAATCCAATAACAGATCCAAAAGGACCAAGAGTTGCAATAGATGACTTAGGCTGGGATTGTTTCAGCACATTGGCAACTTCAGATATTAAAAAAGATAAATCTGAGTTTAGTGTTTACCCTAACCCGGTAAAAAACAACGAATTATTTGTAAAAGGAGAAAACTTAAGCAAAATTTCAAAAGCTGAGATCTATGACATTTCAGGAAAAGTAATTGAAACCATTGTTGCTCCTTTCAAAAACTCAAATAAGATTAATCTTAAAGGCTTAGTAAAAGGAACTTACATTTTAAAAGCAGATCATTTCTCTACAAAATTCATTGTAGATTAATTATTAAAAATATTTCAAACGAAAGGCCGGATTTCTCCGGTCTTTTTTTTATTTTTGATCAATGGATTCCAATAAAAAATTAGGGCTCATAGGAAGAAATATTTCCTATTCTTTTTCTAAGAAATTCTTCGAAAACAAATTTCAAAAGCTTATGCTTAAAGATTTTTCTTACGATATTTTTGACCTGAATGAAATCAATGAAGTAGAAAACCTTTTTTCCTCTCCTGAGCTTTTAGGATTCAACGTCACCATACCTTATAAAGAAAAAATCATGGATTACCTGGATGAATTGAGTGACGAGGCGGAAAAGATTGGAGCTGTAAACTGTGTTTTGATTCAAAACGGAAAAAAAACCGGATATAATACGGATTCTTTCGGATTTGAAAAAACACTTCTTCTTCACAAGAAGCCATCGCAAGACAAAGCCTTAATCCTGGGAAATGGAGGAGCTGCCAAAGCTGTAAAATATGTTTTGGATAAACACAATATACCTTCAATAACGATCTCCAGAAAGTCTGAAATTAATTTTGAAAATCTGGATAAAGATACGGTTCAGGACCATAAAATCATTATCCAATGTACTCCTGTAGGCACGTTTCCGAATGTTGAAGATTGTCTCACTTTCCCTTTTGAAGGACTCACTCAGGAACACTTGGTTATTGATTTAATATACAATCCCAACTATACGAAGTTTATCATCAACGCCTCTGAAAAAGGAGCAAAAACTATAAATGGCTATTATATGCTTGAGCAGCAAGCAGAAAAAGCTTGGGAAATTTGGAATTTTCAAAAAAAATAACATAAATTAGTGCTTTAATTGGCTTTAAAGCTATATTTAAATAAGGACATTAACGCCACTCACATAAAAGATTTGCTATGATTACAGAAAACAATCTTTCTGAAAACGAAGAAAAGAATCCTAACGAAGTTTCTCTAGAGACATCAGAAAACACTCCTTCTCCTGATGTACAGCACCATGAAGATGATGCTGAACATATCGAAGAGCACGATGATATTGAAATTTCATTAGCAGATGCTTTGAAAGAAATGGAAAAAATCATCAATACTCCCAATGCCGGTGAAAACTTCAAAAGATTCAACCTGCTAAAGGATAAAGCAAGTCATTACATCCATGATGAAGTGGAAGATAAGAAGCATGAGTATCTAGAAGCCGGAAATGCTCCTGAAAATTTCGGTTATGAACACCCTTCACAAGCTAAATTTTCTGCTTTAGTTAATATTTTCAGGGAGAAGCACGACGATTTTCAAAAAGGGCAGGAAGAGGAACAAAAGAAAAATCTTGAACATCGTCAAAATATTATCGAAAGACTTAAAAATCTATATACAAGCTCCGAACCGGGAATCAATCTTTTTAAATCCATCCGTGAAATCAAAGAAGAGTGGTCAAGGGCGGGACAAGTTGCCAAATCCGAATTCAAGATTCTTAATAATAATTACTTCCATCATTTGAATCAGTTTTATCAAATGCTTGATTTGAATAAAGAATTTTTGGAACAAGAATATAGCCACAATCTTGAAAAAAGACAGCACATCATTGCCCGTGCTAAAGAATTGGAAAATGAGCCTGTTATTCAAAAAGCATTAAACGAACTTCAATACCTTCACAAACTTTGGAAAGAAGAAGCAGAACCTGTTTCAGAAGAATTCCGTGAAAAAACCTGGGAAGAATTCAAAGAAATTTCCAACAAAATTCACGAAAGAAAATCTGAACTCTCTGCCGTTATTGAAAAGGAACAGAACGACAATCTTGAAAAGAAAAATCAGATTATTACTGAGATCAAAAAACTTTCTGAGCCTTCCGAAACGCCTAACCATAATTATTGGCAAAATGCAATCAAGAGAGTGGAAGATCTTCGTACCGAATTCTTAAAAACCGGAAGTGTTCCAAGAAAATTATCCAATCAGAATTGGAATGAGTTTAAGACAACTCTTAGAGGGTTCAATACCATAAAGAATAATTATTATAAATCTTTAAAAGGTTCTCAGCAGGCTAACCTGGAGGAAAAATTAAAATTAATCCAGACTGCACAAGACAATATGAACAATGAAGAATGGGATATTTCCGTTCCGTTATTCAAAAAACTACAGGAAGACTGGAAAAAAATTGGCCACGTTCCAAAAAGCATGACCAACAAAATCTGGGATGAATTCCGTGATGCATGTAATGGTTTCTTCAACAATTACAGAGAGAAGAGCAATACTTCTACTGACAATTGGAAAGAAAACTACAAAAACAAGAAAGCTCTTCTTGAAGAATTGAAAATGGTTACCAATGAAGATGGAAGCATCGAAAAGATTGAGCAAATCAAGACAGCATGGAATAATATCGGTAAAGTTCCAAGAGACAAAATTTCAATCAACTCTGAATTCAACAAGACTTTAAGAGAAAAATTGAAAATAAATAAGATCAATGAGCTTGAATTAAAAGAAGAAGGATTATCTGAAAATCAATTGACAGACAAAGCAAGAAAAATCAAAAATCAAATTTCTGATCTTGAAGCCGAAATTGTTAAACTTGAAAACAACCTTTCTTTCTTCAACAAACCATCCAGAGAAAATCCGTTGTTAAGAGATACTTACAATACGATTGATGAGAAAAAAGCTCATTTGGAAACATTAAAACAAAATCTCCACAACATTATCACCGGAGAATAAAAGTAAATACAATATATAAAGGCGGAGCAAAGCAATTTGTCTTCGCTTTTTCTTTTTAAAATATGAACAACGACGAACTTTATATTAAAAGATGCATTGAGCTTGCACAAAAAGCACTCGGCAAAACCTATCCCAACCCTTTAGTGGGAAGCGTAATCGTCCACAATGGGAAAATCATCGGCGAAGGTTATCATCATAAAGCAGGAGAAAACCATGCAGAAATTAACGCTATTAATTCTGTAGAAAACAAAGACCTCATTCCGGAATCTACAATCTATGTTTCTCTGGAACCTTGTGCCCATTACGGGAAAACACCTCCTTGTGCTTTAAAAATTAAAGACTTAGGCTTCAAAAAAGTCGTTATCGGTGCTATGGATTCCCATGATAAAGTAAATGGAAAAGGAAAAAAGATCATTCAGGATGCTGGAATTGAAGCCGTTTCAGGAATTTTAGAAAATGAATGTATTGAACTCAATAAAAGATTTTTCACTTACCACGAAAAGAAAAGACCATACATCATTTTAAAATGGGCAGAATCCGGAGATGGTTTTTTAGATAAAGATTTTAAACCAACCGCTATTTCAAATGCATTAGCTAATCAATTTGTTCATCAATTAAGAGCTAACGAACATGCAATTCTAGTAGGTACACAAACCGCTTTACATGATAACCCAAGCCTAACGGTTAGAAATACGGAAGGAATAAATCCTGTCAGAATTTTAATAGATTTCGATTTAAAAGTTCCCGGGAATTATAATATTTTTAATAATGAAGCAAGAACCCTGGTTTTAAATTCCATTAAAGAAGGAAACGAAGGTCACATTCAATTCATTAAAATAGAAAAAGATAATTTCCTTGCTGATCTGATGAATGCGTTATATAAAGAACAAATACAATCTGTCATTATTGAAGGCGGACGTTTCACCCTGCAACAATTCATAGATGCAAAACTCTGGGACGAAGCTATTGTTATTAAAAGTGAAGATCTGAAATTGGAAAACGGCACAAAAGCACCGGAATTTAACCATACAGCTCATAAAACAGAAAATTATAGAGACAATACGATTTCTTTTTTTACATTAAAATAAATGGCTTTACTTTATTAAACACTATAAATCTAGAAAAAATATATTTTTTAAAAGTAGATTTAACCGCAAAAGTCACAAAAGATTCTTACACTTTAATCGTTTTAAGTGACTACTAAACGCCTTTTAAGATCACTAAAGTTTTTGAAAATCTTTGATTTTCATCTTATGTGAACTTCTTACGCGAGTATCCTCTCAACTTACTTGAGGGTACTAACGTGGTTAAAATAAAACTTTTGTGACTTTTGTGATTTAATGATTGATTTACAAAATTATTATTTCAAATTCATTAATTTATGATCATGATGCAGATTAATAAAGCATTTAATACTTTTGCATAAATAAAGCAGGACTACAGATGACGTTTGAATACAAAACCATAGAAAACCCCATAGAAAACACTTTATTAAAAGAAAAAGGAAGCAAATTCATCGGATATGCTTACCCCGTGAATAATGAAAGTGAATTAAAAAATGCTTTGGAAAAAATCAGGGAAGAGCACCCAAAGGCAACTCATCATTGCTATGCCTTCAGAATGGGATTAAATGGGGAAAATTATCGGGCCAATGACGATGGAGAACCTTCAGGCAGCGCAGGATTACCAATTTACAATCAATTATTGGCCAATGAAATCACCAATGTACTGGTAATTGTTGTTCGTTATTATGGCGGGACAAAGTTAGGTGTCTCGGGATTGGTAAAAACCTATAAAGAATCTGCAAAAATCACTTTAGAAGAAGCCAATATCATTACCAGAGAATTGGAAACAGAAATTGAAATCCAGTTCAACTTTAATCAACAGAATACGATCTTTACGTTGCTTTCAAAATTCGATGCCAAGGTTTTAAACTTTGACGCTAATGAAAACTGTATTCTTACCGCTTCCTTAAAACTGATACAAAAAGAAAACATCTCGGAAAAATTATCCGAGATGCAATATGTTTCATTTGAATTTAAAGATTAATCTCTTCTTCCTCCCAACAACAACGAAGCCCAGTAAAGAAGTTGCGCCAGAGAACCTAAAGCTGCAACAACATAGGTTCTTGCTGCCCATTTTAAACTATCCTGCACTCCAACAAATTCTTCCTGAGTTACAGTTCCCGTATCCTTAAGCCATTTCATAGCTCTGTTACTCGCATCATATTCCACAGGTAATGTCACAAACGCAAAAAGAGTTGTCATGGCAAACATCGCCACCCCAATCGCAAGAACAGTGGTATTTCCGTTCGGGTTTTCAATCGTTCTTGAAGCTGCCATAATCGCAATACCTGCGATCAGAACAAACTGCATCAGATTAGAACTTATATTTACTATAGGAACGAGTTTTGAACGTAGATTCAGCATAGAATATCCTACAGCATGTTGTACTGCATGCCCACATTCGTGAGCTGCGACTGCCGCCGCCGCTGCATTTCTCTGCATATAAACTCCTTCAGAAAGATTTACTGTTTTATCTGCCGGATTATAATGATCCGTCAATTGGCCGGGAACTGATATTACCTGAACATCGTTGATCCCGTTATCTCTCAACATCTTTTCCGCTACCTCTTTCCCCGAAAGACCGTTTCGAAGGTGTACATTGGAATAATACTCAAATTTCGACTTCAATCTGGATGAAACCCACCAGCTCACCAACATTGAAATTCCAATAATGATATAATAACCCATCATTTTATATAAATTTTGTGTTTAATTTGTACCCATAATGAAATAAAAACTGTGCCAAAGTATAAGATATTATTATTTATATTTGTCCTCAAATTTACCTTTAAAAGACATGTCTACAGTTTCAATTATTGAAGTAAAAACAGCCGCCCAACTCAAGCAATTCGTAAGATTCCCAATGGATCTGTACAAAAATAACCCGTACTATGTCCCATCTTTTATCAATGACGAAATCAACATCTGGAACGCTGACGAAAACCCGGCACTTCAATATTCTGAAGCAAAACAATATTTAGCCTATAAAAATGACAAAATTGCAGGAAGAATTGCTGTCATTATTAACCATAAAGAAGAAAAAGAATTAGGAATCCGAAAAGTACGCTTCGGATGGATAGATTTCATTGATGATGAAGAAGTTTCTGAGGCATTAATCCAAAAAGCAATTGATTACGCCAAAGAAAAAAACATCAACAATATAGAGGGCCCGATGGGATTCACTAATCTCGACAAAGCAGGAATGCTGATCAAAGGATTTGATCAACTGGCTACCATGATTGGCATTTACAACCACGAATATTATCCCAAACATTTAGAAAAACTGGGATTGATAAAAGAAAAAGAATGGGTGGAATTTGAAATCATTTTCCCAGAATCCTTACCTGAAAAAATTCATAAGTTCAACCAATTAATTTCGGAAAAATACAAACTCAAAGTTTTAAGATTTAAAACAAAAGAAGAAATTATCCAATATGTAGATCCAATGTTTGATCTTTTAGATGAGACCTACAAACACCTGTCTACTTACACCCCAATTTCCGACGAGCAACGAAAGACCTATAAAGAAAAATATTTCAAACTTATCGATAAGGATTTCATCGTGTGTATTACCGATGAACACAACAATCTTATTTCATTTGCGATAACAATGCCTTCATACTCGAAAGCGTTACAAAAATCCGGAGGAAAATTATTCCCATTCGGCTGGTGGCACTTTTTAAGAGCCGGCAAGAGAAATGACAGAGCCAATTTTTACCTGATTGGTATCCACCCGGACTATCAACGTAGAGGTGTAACGTCCATTATCTTCAAAGAAATTTTTGATGTTTTCAAAAAGAAAGGTGTTAAATTCCTTGAAACCAACCCTGAACTGGAAGAAAACAAAAGCATCCAACTATTATGGCAGGACTATAACCCAGTAAACCATAAAAGAAGAAGAACATACTCCATGATGATAAATGATAAATAATGAGTAATCAGCAATGAGTAATCAATTAAATTACATTCCTCTTCTACTCTAAAACGCTCCCACACTCAAACCCTAATACTCCCCAACTTCAAACATTTTCACCTCATGAAACCACAGCTTATCATCTTTGCCATTTTAATCGCCGGATTTATTGTTTACAACTTTTTTTTCCAGTCACCTGATGATAAAACCAATACTGTCATCAACATCCTTTTTGCCAGTATTCTTTTTGGATATATTGCATTTATGGCCTACTCTCTTCTTAAAAAAATGAAGAAATAACCTGTTATTTTTATTGATTCTAAATTATCAGTTTTCCCTATTTTCATCCTACTTTTAAGCTGATAAATTTCATGCTTTATTGTTTATTCGTTAAATTTGCAAATTGAGATAATAATGCAAAAATGAATTTACCTGAAAGTTATATTCCAATCCTTATCCAGGCTGGTGTAGCAATAGGATTTGTAGCGGTTTCTTTGCTTGGAGCACATTTCTTGGGCCCACAGCAGAAAAAAGGAAACTCTGTAAAAAACCAAAGCTGGGAATGTGGAGTTCCTGTAGAAGGAAATGCAAGAACACCGTTTTCCATCAAGTACTTCCTGACTGCGGTATTGTTTGTACTATTCGATATTGAAATCGTATTTTTTTATCCCTACGCGGTAAACTTCAGAGAATTCGGAATGGAAGGATTCTTAGCGGTACTTACCTTTGTAGCAATCTTCTTCATGGCGTTTTTCTATGTTTGGAAACGTGGTGCACTTGATTGGGATAAATAAATTTTAACATTAAAAGATTGAATGTATTTAAGTAATTTAAAGATTTCCAAGATCTTATTTTTTTAATCTTTAAATATTTTAATCTTTAAATATTTACTAAAAATGTCAGATAAAAAACCAGTAATAAGAACAGATGCACCTGCTCCCGAAGGATATGAAGGAGAAGGGTTTTTCGCAACAAAACTGAGCAGTGTAATCGGAATGGCAAGAAAGTTTTCACTTTGGCCATTGCCATTTGCTACCTCTTGTTGTGGTATCGAGTTTATGGCTACCCTGAACCCTACTTATGATGCTTCAAGGTTTGGTATGGAAAGAAACTCTTTCTCCCCAAGACAAGCAGATATGCTGATGGTTTGCGGAACTATATCAAAGAAATTAGGACCAGTCCTAAAAGAAGTATACACTCAGATGGCTGAG
Organism: Chryseobacterium sp. PMSZPI; assembly: GCF_002835665.1. Classification (GTDB taxonomy): domain Bacteria; phylum Bacteroidota; class Bacteroidia; order Flavobacteriales; family Weeksellaceae; genus Chryseobacterium. The sequence continues at coordinate 64,620 of NZ_PIZV01000079.1, read as the reverse complement.
CCGAAATGGGTAGTTGCAGTGGGAGCTTGTGCTTCCAGCGGTGGTATTTTTGATACGTATTCTGTACTTCAGGGAATTGATAAGATTATTCCGGTTGACGTTTATGTTCCCGGATGTCCTCCAAGACCTGAACAAATCATTGAAGGAGTAATGCAGGTACAGGCTCTTGCAGAAAGCGAAAGCATCAGAAGAAGAGATATGCCTGAATATCAGAAATTATTAGATTCTTACAACATAAGCAACTAAACGGAAATGACAAACGAATTTGTATTAGAAGCAATCACAAGAGAATTTCCGGAATCTGTTATTTCAAGTTCAGAGCCTTATGGCATGCTGACGATTGAAGTAAAGAAAGAAGACATCAAAAAGATCATACACTATCTTAAAGATTCATCTTTGGAGATCAACTTCCTTACTGATGTTTGTGGTATCCACTATCCTGAATTCCCGGAAAAAGAAATCGGAGTTGTATATCATTTGCACAACATGATGACCAATTTCAGATTACGTCTGAAAATCTTTATGTCCAGAGAAAATATTGAAGTGGATTCTCTTACGGATTTATATGCGGGAGCTAACTGGATGGAGAGAGAAACGTATGATTTTTATGGAATTAAATTTAAAGGACACCCGGATCTTAGACCTATCTTGAATATGGAAGATCTTGGATACCACCCAATGTTGAAGGAATATCGCCTTGAAGACGGTACCAGAACCGACAAGAACGATAATATGTTCGGAAGATAAATAAATTTGAAATTGGATATTTGAGATTTGAAGTTAACCATTCAAATTTCAAATCTCAAATCTAAATATATTATGAAAGATAACTCATTATCTAATATACTAAACCAGTACGAAAGTAAGGAACAGATTGACGGACAATTATATACCCTGAATCTAGGACCTACCCACCCTGCTACTCACGGGATTTTCCAGAATATCTTAACGATGGACGGAGAAAGAATCCTTCATGCTGAGCAAACGGTTGGATATATCCACAGAGCATTTGAAAAAATTTCTGAAAGAAGAAATTACTCTCAGATCACTACCCTTACTGACCGTATGAATTACTGTTCTGCACCCATCAATAACCTTGGTTGGCATATGACAGTGGAAAAGCTGATTGGCGTTAAAGTTCCAAAGCGTGTAGACTATATGCGTGTTATCCTGATGGAGCTTGCAAGAATCGGTGACCACCTGATCTGTAACGGGGTTACCGGGATGGACTCAGGAGCAATTACAGGTCTTACTTATATGTTTATCGAAAGAGAACGTATTTATGATATGTATGAGCAGATCTGCGGGGCGAGGATGACAACTAACATGGGAAGAATCGGAGGATTTGAAAGAGATTTCACTCCTAAGTTCCATGAGTTATTACAGGATTTCTTAAAAACATTCCCTGGTAGATTTAAAGAATTCTGTACACTTTTAGAGAGAAACAGAATTTTCATGGACAGAACCATCGGTACTGGAGCTATTTCTGCTGAAAGAGCTTTAAGTTATGGTTTCACTGGTCCTAACTTACGTGCAGCAGGTGTAGATTACGATGTGAGAGTTGCACAACCTTATTCCTCATACGAAGATTTCGACTTCATTATTCCTGTAGGAACTTCAGGAGACACTTACGACCGTTTCATGGTTCGTCAACAGGAAATCTGGGAATCCATTAAAATAATCAAACAAGCATACGAAAATCTTCCGGAAGGACCATTCCATGCGGATGTTCCTGATTTCTATCTTCCTGAAAAGGCAGATGTATATCAAAAAATGGAAGCTTTGATTTATCACTTCAAAATTGTAATGGGCGAAACCGATGTACCGAAAGGAGAAGTTTACCATGCAGTAGAAGGTGGAAACGGAGAATTAGGTTTCTATCTTGTGAGTGACGGAGGAAGAAGTCCTTACAGACTTCACTTCAGAAGACCTTGTTTCATCTACTATCAGGCATATCCTGAAATGATTACAGGTTCTGTGATTTCGGACGCCATTGTAACGATGTGTAGTATGAATATTATTGCGGGAGAATTAGACGCATAAAAAGAAGATGTCAGACATCAGATTTCAGATGTTAGACTCTTCGCTTTATATATAAATTTAAAATCTGATGTCTGAAATCTGGCATCTGAAATCTTAGATAAAAAATGAGCGAAACAATAGCTTTTAAACCGGAAAGTTTAGCACAGGTACACAAAATTATCGCAAGATATCCTGAAGGAAGACAGAAATCTGCTCTTCTTCCTGTACTTCACCTGGCACAAAAAGAATTCGGAGGATGGTTAGACGTTCCTGTGATGGATTATGTTGCCGGACTATTAAGTATCAAACCGATCGAAGTATACGAAGTGGCTACTTTCTATACCATGTTCAATATGAAGCCGGTGGGTAAATATGTTTTGGAAGTTTGCAGAACAGGGCCTTGTATGGTTTGTGGAAGCGAAAAAATCCTTGATCATATCAGAACGAAACTGAACATTAAGGACGGAGAAACTACTGAAGATGGTATGTTCACTTTAAAACCAGCTGAATGTCTTGGAGCATGTGGTTATGCCCCAATGTTACAGTTAGGTAAGTTCTTTCATGAAAATTTAACGATAGAAAAAGTAGACGAAATCCTTGAGCTGTGCAGACAGGGACAACTTGCTTTAGACTAATATAATTATATGGAGAACCAACATCTTACATATTTTAAAGTAGAAAATTTCAAGAAGTTTGACTCTCTTGAAATAAAGGATATTGGTCAATTTAATTTAATTGTTGGTGATAATAATGTTGGAAAAACTTGTTTTCTTGAATCTCTTTTGATTAATTCAGATGATTCAGTTTTATTAGATAATTGGATTAATATTTTGGAGAAAAGAAGTTTAATAAAAATTGAAAATTCAAATGAATTAATTAAGTCCGATTTTAGAAGTAATGAGGTTCTTGCTAACAAATATTATAGTTTATTTAAGAAGAATTTTTTAAAAAATAATAAAGAAGCTATTTCTTTTTATTTTAATGAAGATTTAACCGATAGAATTATAATCGATAATAAAGGAGATCGTTGGTTGTCTTTATATAGTAAATCATTTTATAAGATTATACAAAACTATGTTTTAAACGATAAAAAAGATTTCAATTTTTCTTTTATTGCCTTTAACTCAACTTATGAAAAAGATATTTTTCAGCTTTATTACAATATTAAAACTAAAAGTGATAAGGAAAATTTAGTTAAAACATTACAAGTTATCGATGATAATATTATGGATGTTGAACTTCGTCAAAATTTTGATGATTTAGAAAATGTATTTCTTTTAAGCTTTAAAGACAAAGATGAGTTTGTTCCTGTAAATTACCTTGGTGATGGTTTTAAAAGAATTTTCTATATAGCTTTAAAGGTTCTTTCATTAAAAGGGAAGAGAATAATGATTGACGAAATAGAGACTGGTATTCATTATTCGAGACAGAAAGATTTTTGGATAAATATTTTGAAAATTTGTACTGAATTAGATGTACAAATATTTGCTACGACTCATTCTAACGAATGTATTCAGGCATTTTACGAAGCAAGTAAGCAATTAAATGAACAAAGAGATATAAGATTAATTAGCCTACAAGAAGGAGAGCAAGATAAAATTTATAGTACAACCTATAATTTTGAAAATATAGAAGCTGGACTATATTCAAATATTGAGCTAAGAGCATAATGAAAGAATATAGCCTAAATAAAATATTTGTAGAAGGAGAATCTGATAAAAATTTTATAGATTTTCTACTTTTGCAATTCTTTGGGATTAGCGATCCGGAATTAGTTATAGATGTTAAAGGTAAAGACAAATTGAAAGATAATCCTTTACTGATTAACGAGAGAAGACGTTCTGAAGGAGCAAAAAATTTGATAATATTTGACACCGATTTTAATAATTCTGTTTCAAAAGGAGGAAGAGAAAAAAGATTAGATGAATATCAAGCAGTAGGTAATGGCTTAAATATTCAATTATCCATATTTCTTCTACCATTTGACGATCAAAACGAAGGTCTCTTAGAAGATCTTCTAAATACTTGTTTGAAAGAAGAATTTAATTTCTTTGATAGTTGTTGGAATACCATGATTGAATGTACTAAAGCATCAAATGTTGATAAAATTAATTTACCTGCTCAAAAAGCATTTTTGTTTTCTAAAATAGATTTATTTAAGGAACACAGGAGTGAAAAATGGGATTATAAATCTTCTTCAAAATACCAATATGATGATAATGGTATTTGGGAATTTGAAAGAGATAAAAACGAAAATTTAGATAAACTACTAAAGTTTATAGAAGATAATTTATTTAATAATTAGTAATGAGTAAAAAACTTTTACTTAAAGACGCACATATAGAAGGTATCCGCTACTTTGAAACTTACCGTAAACAGGGAGGTTATACTGCAGCTGAAAAAGCCTTGAAAATGACTCCTGACGAAATTCTTGAAGAAGTAAAAGCTTCAGGATTAAGAGGTCGTGGTGGAGCTGGATTCCCTACAGGGATGAAATGGAGCTTTTTGGCAAAACCGGAAGGCGTTCCAAGACACCTTGTGGTCAATGCAGATGAATCTGAGCCTGGAACATTCAAGGACAGATATCTGATGGAGTTCCTTCCTCACCTATTGATTGAAGGAATGCTAATTTCATCGTACTGTTTAGGTTCTAACACTTCTTATATCTACATCCGTGGAGAATATTCATGGATTCCGGATATCCTTGAAGAAGCAATTGAAGAAGCTAAAGCAGCAGGATTTTTAGGTAAAAATATTTTAGGAACAGGTTTCGATCTTGAAATCTATGTACAGAGAGGTGGTGGAGCATACATCTGTGGTGAAGAAACTGCATTGCTTGAATCCCTTGAAGGAAAAAGAGGTAACCCAAGATTAAAACCGCCATTCCCGGCTGTAAAAGGTCTTTGGGAGAGACCAACGGTGGTAAACAACGTTGAGTCTATTGCAGCAATTGTTCCAATCATTGATATTACAGGTGCTGAGTATGCAAAAATCGGAGTTGGAAGATCAACAGGTACAAAATTAATTTCTGCTTGTGGAAACATCAACAAACCGGGGGTATACGAAATTGATATGACCATTACAGTAGAAGAATTCATCTATTCTGATGAATATTGCGGTGGTATTAAAGATGGTAAAAAATTAAAGGCTTGTATTCCTGGAGGAAGTTCTGTTCCGATTGTTCCAGCAAACTTATTGTTGAGAACCGTAAACGGAGAGCCAAGATATATGAACTATGAATCATTGGCTGACGGTGGTTTTGCTACCGGAACCATGATGGGTTCAGGAGGTTTCATCGTTTTGGATGAAGACCAGTGTATTGTAGAACACACGATGACTTTAGCAAGATTCTATAACCATGAAAGTTGCGGGCAATGTACTCCGTGCCGTGAAGGTACAGGATGGATGTACAAGATTTTGAAAAAAATCGAGAAAGGAGAAGGAAAAATGGAAGATATCGATCTACTTTGGGATATCCAGAGAAAAATCGAAGGAAATACGATCTGTCCATTAGGTGATGCCGCAGCTTGGCCGGTTGCAGCAGCCATACGTCATTTCAGAGATGAATTTGAATGGCACGTGAAAAACCCTGAGTTGTCTCAAACTCAAAATTATGGATTAGCACATTATGCAGATCCTATTCCGGCTGTTGAAAAAAATGCATAGATGAAAAAGTTATTGGTTGTCGGCTTAATGATGTCGAGTTTTGTTTTCGGACAAAAGAAAGATTCTTTATTAGTAGAAAATAATGCAGATCTGTTTAAAACTCCTGTTTCTAAAAAACCGGAACCTTTAAGCAAAAAAGGACAAATGTTCGTTTTCTTTGGATGGAACAGAGCTATATTTAGTAATTCTGATATCCGTTTCTCAGGAAATGGTTACGATTTTCAGCTGAATAATGTAACGGCACAGGACAGACCTACCAAATTTGGTATTGTTTATATCAATCCGGGATGGTTTACCGTTGTACAGTATAACTTCAGAGCGGGTTATTTTATCAAAGATAATTTGGCACTTGTTCTTGGAATTGACCACATGAAATATGTGATGGATCAGAACCAGACTGTAGGCTTCAAAGGTCATATTTCAGATCCTCAATATGCAGCAATGGTTCAAAACGGACAGGTAAACCTGGCAGATGAGAAGTTCCTTACTTTTGAACATACAGACGGGCTTAATTATGAAAACTTGGGTCTTGAAAAATATCAAAGTCTTATCAATAAGAAAAATGTTGATTTGGTTTGGTCTTACGGAGCCGGTATCGGATTTATGTTCCCGAAAAGTAATGTAAAACTTTTTGGTAATGAAAGAAGTGACCGTTTCCACGTAGCAGGCCTTGGAACTGATGTAAGAGCCAGTCTTAACTTAGTTTTGTGGGATCATGTAATGGTAAGATTAGAAGGAAAAGCCGGTTATATCAATATGTGGGACATTAAGACTACATTGAACAACAAGCCTGACAAAGCCCAACAGGATTTTGTTTTCGGACAAATTCTTGCAGGAATTGGATATACATTTAATACGAAAAAATATAAATAACAAAGCCTATTGCTTAATGCATAAAGCTTAAAGCATATCATATGAGCGAAGAAGTTAAAAAATTCAAAATAACTATAGACGGCCAGACTACCGAAGTTTTGCCTGGTACTTCTATTTTGGAAGCGGCAAGACAAATCGGTGGAAAATCTGTACCTCCTGCTATGTGTTACTATAGCAAATTAGAGACCAGTGGAGGAAGATGCAGAACTTGTCTTGTGGAAGTTTCTAAAGGATCTGAAGCTGATCCGCGTCCTATGCCGAAATTGGTAGCAAGTTGCAGAACGAACGTTATGGACGGTATGGAAGTTAAAAACCTTACTTCTGAGAAAGCTCAGGAAGGAAGAAAAGCGGTGACCGAATTTTTATTGGTAAATCACCCGCTGGACTGCCCTATCTGTGATCAGGCAGGAGAATGCCACCTTCAGGACTTAGGATATGAGCATGGTGTAGAAAGTACAAGAACAGAATTCGAAAGAAATACTTACGAAGCTGATGATCTTGGACCACACATCAAATTGAACATGAACCGTTGTATTCTTTGTGCCAGATGTGTATTAGCGGCTAATCAATTGACAGGTGAAAGAGAGCATGGTATCCTTTTCAGAGGAGATCACGCTGAAATTTCAACCTATTTAAATAAAGCTTTAGACAATGACTTCATCGGAAACGTTATCGATGTTTGCCCTGTAGGAGCATTAACGGACAGAACTGCTCGTTTTGCCAGCAGAGTATGGTTTACAAAACCAATGAATGCTTCTTGCAAATGTGATAAATGTTCCGGAAAAGCTGTAGTATGGATGAAAGGTGAAGAAATCGTAAGAGTAACGGCAAGAAAAGACCAGTGGGGTGAAGTTGAAGAATTCATTTGTGATACATGCCGTTTCGAAAGAAAAGCATTATCAGACTGGAACATCGAAGGTCCTAGACACATCGACAGACATTCTGTAATTTCATTGAACCACTACGAAAAGCCAAAAGACGAGCTAAGAGTTTTAGACAATCCGATGGCTAAGGAAATCAGTGAAAAAGACGAAAAATAATTTTAATAAAGACAATTAGATTTCAGACACAAGACATCAGACTTAACCTCATATCTAGTATCTGACATCTCACATCTAAAAATCTTTAAAACAAAAATGGATTTACTTACATTTAAACTTATACTTGTACTAGCACTTTTCCTGCTTTCGTTAACGATTGCAGCCTACTCTACCTGGGCAGAAAGAAAAGTTGCCTCTATCATGCAGGATAGAATTGGTCCTAACAGAGCCGGACCTTTCGGATTACTGCAACCTCTTGCTGACGGTGGTAAATTCTTCTTTAAGGAAGACTTTACGCCTGCTAATGCTGAAAAATTCCTTTTCGTATTGGGACCGGCTTTAGTAATGTTTATTTCACTAATCACCGGGGCCGTTATTCCTTGGGGTAAAAGTTTAAATATTGCAGGTACTTCTTTTGATCTTCAGGTGGCTAATATTGACGTTGGTGTACTTTTCATCATCGGAATGGCTTCCATCGGGGTGTATGGAATTATGATCGGAGGTTGGGCTTCGAACAACAAATATTCATTATTAGGTGCTATTCGTGCTTCTTCTCAGATGATTTCTTATGAATTGGCAATGGGATTGGCACTTCTTTCTATCATCATGATGTCAGGGAGTTTAGATTTAAAAGTTATCACTGAAAACCAGACTCATGGTAAGCTATGGGGAATCATTCCTTGGGTTTCGGGTATGAACTGGAATATTTTCTACCAGCCAATCGCTTTCCTTGTATTCTTTGTAGCCGCTTTAGCAGAAACAAACAGACACCCGTTCGATTTACCTGAGTGTGAATCTGAATTGGTAACAGGATACTCTACAGAATATTCTTCCATGAAGTTAGGGTTGTATATGTTCGGAGAATACGTGAACATGTTTATCTCTAATGCTTTCATGGTAGTTCTTTTCTTCGGAGGGTATAACTATCCTGGTATTGAATGGGTAACTCAGAACTGGGGTGAAAATACTGCAGGAATCTTGAGTATCGTAGCATTCTTGACGAAAACGGTAATCGGAATCTTGATCTTCATGTGGATCAGATGGACGCTTCCAAGATTCAGATATGACCAGTTAATGCACTTAGGATGGAAAACATTAATCCCAATGGCATTGGTAAACCTATTAATTACAGGAGCTGTAATTCTAGCGTTCCAGTAAATTTGAGATTTGATGTTTGAAATTTGAGATTCAACGAATTGACTTTAAATTAGTAATTTTAAGAGTATTAATTTCAAATATCAAATACATGGCAACGATAAATAATTTTGAAGATTTAGAAATATGGCAGCAGTCGAGAAGTCTTTGCCAATTGATTCAGAAAGAATGTTTGTTGAATCCAAAATTTCTAAACCACGATAAAAACCAGATTGACAGGTCATCTGCATCAATCATGGATAATATAGCCGAAGGGTTTGAAAGAGAGGGTAATAAAGAATTTATAAACTTTCTTACCATGTCTAAAGGTTCTGCAGGAGAAGTACGCTCCCAATTAATCAGAGCTTTTGACCGAAATTATTTAGATGAAGAAATTTTAATTTTTTAAAAAGCCAAACAATATCTTTGTCTAAAAAGCTGTCAGGATTTATAAATTATTTGAAGATGACAGACCACAACGGAAATAAATTTAAAAGAAATAATAATTAATAATTAAGGGTTTGAGAGATAAAATCTCACTAATGAATTTCAAATCTCAAACTTCAAATTTCAAATTATATAATGAAATTAACTAACAGATCAAAAGTTGTTTCCAATAAAGAAATGACCCTTGCTGAAAAAATCTACCTTCCTGCAATCTTTACAGGGATGGGGATTACATTTAAGCATGCTGTAAGAACCGTGATAAAAGGTGCTCCCGCAGTATATTCGTATCCGGAAGTACAGAAGCCAAGAACTACCATCTGGAGAGGTCAGCACGTTTTAAAAAGAGACGAGGAAGGCAGAGAAAGATGTACAGCTTGCGGACTTTGTGCGGTAGCTTGTCCTGCAGAAGCCATTACAATGACTGCTGCTGAAAGAACTAAAGAGGAAAAAGGTCTTTACAGAGAAGAAAAGTACGCTTCAGTATATGAAATCAATATGCTAAGATGTATTTTCTGTGGGATGTGTGAAGAGGCTTGTCCTAAATCTGCAATCTATCTTACTGACAGATTGGTAGACGTAGAAACCAACAGAGGTTCTTTCATTTACGGAAAAGATAAATTAGTTGAAAAAATAAATGAAAGGATTGACATCACGACAAGACAATCCGAGAAACAAAAAAATGCGGTAAAATAATGGATCAGTTTTTATTTTTCTTGGTGGCGTTTTTAGCAGTGGCAAGTGCAGTGTATTTTGTATTTGCAAGAAATCCTTTATATGCTATTTTGTCATTAATTGTTACGATGTTTTCAATTGCAGGAATGTATATTCTTCTGAATGCACAGTTCTTAGCAATCATCCAGATTATAGTGTACGCAGGTGCCATCATGGTACTTTTCCTCTACATCTTAATGATGCTTAACCTTAATAAAGCAGACGAAAGTAAGAAGGGTAATACTTTAAAATTTATTGGAGTTTTTACTGCAGGTCTTCTTTTGGTAGGAGTTTTAGGAGTATTCAGAGGAGTTCAGCAAAACCACATTGTTGTTGAGAATGTAGACAGAAGTGTTGGTCTTACGAAGAACCTGGGTAGACTTTTGTTTAATGAATATGTTTTACCGTTTGAGCTTGCTTCCATCCTGATTTTAGCAGGGATTGTAGGCGCGGTATTAATCGGTAAAAAAGATTTATAAAATTATGGGAGAAGTAAATACATTTATACAAAGCATCCCTTTGGATTACTTCATCATCCTTTGTTCAGTATTGTTCAGTTTAGGAGTGATGGGAGTTTTGCTTAGAAAAAATGCTATTGTGATTCTGGGCTGTGTAGAGCTTATGCTAAATTCTGTAAACCTTTTGTTGGCAGCTTTTTCAGCATACAAAGGCAACGGCGACGGACAACTTTTAGTTTTCTTCATTATGGTGGTAGCTGCTGCGGAAGTAGCGGTAGGTCTGGCAATTATTGCTATGCTGTATAGAAATACCCGTTCTGTAGATGTGAGTATATTTAATAAATTAAGAGGATAAGAATGGAGAATCTAGTATATGCAATAGTACTTTTACCACTTTTAGGGTTTCTTATAAACGGTTTATTCGGAAAAAATCTTCCAAAAATAGTAGTTGGTTCTTTGGCTACAGCAATGGTTTTCGGATCATTCTGTATTGCTGTAAGTCTTTTCATGAATTTCAATTCTGAAAGCCAGCCTGTAATCGTAAAAGCTTTTGAATGGTTTAGAGTAAACGGAGTTCAGATCAATTTTGGATTCCAGATCGATCAGCTGTCTTTAATGATGGTGATGATTATTACGGGTATCGGTTCACTGATCCACTTATACTCTATCGGATATATGAGTCATGATAAAGGATTCTATAAGTTCTTTACTTATCTGAATCTTTTCATCTTCTCCATGTTATTGTTAGTAATGGGAAGCAACTATCTTATCTTATTCATCGGATGGGAAGGTGTAGGTCTTTGTTCTTACCTGTTGATCGGATTCTGGTATACCAACGAAGAATACGGTAAGGCAGCAAGAAAAGCTTTCATCATGAACAGAATTGGTGACTTGGCATTATTGATCGGTATCTTTATGATCGCTTCTCAAACCAATGCTGTAGATTATCTTTCTGTAGCAGAAAACGCTTCAAAATTTGAATTAGACGGAACAGTGATTATCTTTATCACAGCGAGTTTATTCATCGGTGCTACCGGTAAATCGGCTCAGGTTCCATTATATACTTGGTTACCGGATGCGATGGCCGGGCCAACTCCTGTTTCTGCGTTAATTCACGCGGCAACGATGGTAACAGCGGGAATCTATTTAGTAGTAAGATCTAACTTCTTATTTACTTTAGCACCTACTGTACAGGGAGTAATTTTATTCATCGGATTCTTAACGGCGGCTTTAGCAGGATTCTATGCGCTTCGTCAAAACGACATCAAAAAAGTATTGGCATACTCTACCGTTTCACAGCTTGGATTTATGTTCATCGCTTTGGGACTTGGAGCGTATACAACAGCGATGTTCCACGTAATGACGCACGCTTTCTTTAAAGCTTTATTATTCTTAGCAGCAGGTTCTGTAATCCACGCAATGAGCAACGAGCAGGATATGCGTTTCATGGGAGGTCTTAAAAAATATATTCCTCTTACCCACGCTACATTCCTTATCGGAACATTAGCCATCTCAGGTTTCCCTTTATTATCAGGGATGATCTCTAAAGACGAAATTTTAGTAGCAGCTTTCGCTAAAAACCCAATGTATTGGGTAATCTTATTTGTTTTAGCGGCAATGACTGCAACGTATATGTTCAGATTATACTACCTGACTTTCCACGGAGAGTTCAGAGGTACTGAAGAGCAAAAACACCACTTACATGAAAGCCCGTCTAATATGACATTACCATTGATCGTATTGGCTATCCTTTCTGTAATCGGAGGTTTCATCAACTTGCCACACTTCATCGGTCACGGGCACTATGCTAAACTGATGGAATGGTTAAAACCAGTTCTTACGGAACAAAGCTACAGCCAGATGGAAGCTACTCTTTCAGGAGTAGATTTCAATACTGAAATGATCTTATTAGCAGCGACAGTAATTATGTTCTTCTCTGTATGGTTTATCGTTAGAAATACTTACGTAGCGAAGAAGAAAATGGCTGTTGCAGAAGAAAACTATACCGGATGGGAAAAGCTTTCTGCTAAAAAATTATATGTTGACGAACTTTACAACGCATTGATTGTAAAAACTGTTGAAGGATTAGGACGCGGAGGAAAAATGTTTGATAAGGGTATCTTGGATCGTTTTGTAAACTTTGTAGGTGATGGTGCTGAAGATAGCGGAAAAGCTATGAAGCGCGTACAAAACGGAAATGTAGAGACGTATATTCTTATCATGTCTTTAGCTGTGGGAATTATATTAATTGTTAACTTTTTATTACAATAATAATGTCTTGTTTATTATTAACATTATTACTATTACCTCTAGTAGGTTCGGGATTAGTTTTTGCATGGAAGAGTAATTCCAGCAAATATTTGGCACTGGGAATTGCATTGGTTCAAATGCTTCTTACGTTTTACATCCTTTCGGATTTTGATTTTACTCCGACGGTAGACAGCGTATTGCAGCATGAGATCAATTACCCTTGGTCACAATTTATGAAGAGCTCTCTTCACTTCGGTATCGATGGGATGAGCATGCTTCTTTTATTGTTGACCAACATTCTGGCGCCGATCATTATTTTATCTTCTTTCAATGAAAGTGTAAACTACAGAAATACATTCTACGGCTTGATTCTGTTGATGCAATTCGGTCTTGTGGGAGTATTTACTTCTTTAGACGGATTATTGTTCTACATTTTCTGGGAAGTAACTTTGATTCCAATTTGGTTTATTGCCGGACTTTGGGGACAAGAGAATAAAAGGTTTGAATTCACTACGAAATTCTTCGTATATACATTCGTTGGATCTTTATTTATGTTAGCCGGATTGATCTATGTGTACAACCACTCTGCATCATTCGCTTTAACGGATCTATACAATGCGCAACTGAACGAAACGCAACAGACTGTGGTATTCTGGTTCATTTTCTTTGCTTTTGCAGTGAAATTACCGGTATTCCCTTTCCATACATGGCAGCCTGATACGTATACCTACTCTCCTACTCAGGGATCGATGTTGTTATCCGGTATCATGCTTAAAATGGCGGTGTATGGGGTAATGCGTTATTTACTTCCAATCACTCCGCTTCCGATTGCAGGAATTTCCGGACAGATTGTAATCATCCTTGCTATTGTGGGAATTGTTCACGGAGCTTTGATCGCGATCATCCAGACGGATATGAAGAGAATCATCGCTTATTCATCTTTTTCTCACGTAGGATTGATGGTAGCAGGGATCTTTGCTTCTGCAGTGGTTACTTTAAGAGGAACTTTCAATGTAGAAGGAGCTGAAGGAGCATTGGTACAGACATTCGCTCACGGTATTAACGTGGTAGGGTTATTCTACTGTTGTGATATTTTATACAAGAGATTTAAATCAAGAGACATCAGACAAATGGGTGGTTTAGCTAAAGTAGCGCCTAAATTTGCAGTGTTGTTCCTGATTATTGTATTAGGTTCAATGGGAGTTCCATTGACGAATGGATTCATCGGAGAATTTATCCTGTTAAAATCAGTATATGATTTCAACGGAACAGCAGCAGTAATTGCTGGTCTTACGGTAATTCTTTGTGCGGTGTACTTATTGAGATTCTACGGAAAAGCAATGTTTGGAGAAGGAAATGCAGAAGTTTTAAGCACAGCAAAAGATTTATCTGGTGTAGAATTCTCTGTATTGGCTAGTATCGCGGTTTTTGTGATCTTACTTGGTATTTTCCCACAACCGGTAATCGATATGGTGAGTAGTTCAGTGAAGTTTATCTACACAGCGATGGCTAACTAAAAAATTAAAAGATTTAAAAATTAAAAAAATAAGAGATTAGAGAGAATAAAGATAAAAGACGAAGAGATAAGAGACTGGAACTTTTGAACCGGAAACTTTTAACTCTGAACCAGAAACTTTAAACTTCAAATCTCACATCTCAAATCTATATTATGAGTGTTTTAATTATTGTTTTCCTAACGGCAGTTATTGCGTTATTTTCAGGAGTTTTTGAACAAGGAAAATTCGCAAGATACATTGGGATTTTGGGTTTAATCATTGCATTGTACGTAAGTTTCATGCCTGAATGCTCGTTTTTCGATCATTACAAACATATGTATGAGTACAGTGCTAATGCCGCATTATTTACCAAAATATCAATTGTAACAACCTTATTGTTATTTTTCCTTGGAGGTTTTGCGTTCAGCAACCACAGAAGCCACCAATCAGAATTATATGCATTGATGCTATTTGCATTAGTGGGAGGAATTGTTCTTTTCGGATACCAGAACCTGGTAACAATGTTCTTGGGTGTTGAAATCCTTTCTATTCCTTTATATGTAATGGCTGGTGCCAACAAAACTGATCTGAGATCAAACGAAGCTTCAATTAAATATTTCTTAATGGGTGCATTCGCGACAGGTTTCTTACTTTTCGGAATCGCGTTCATCTACGGAAGTGCAGGAAGCTTTGATTTATATAAGATCCACGACTTTGGAGTAGCAAACGCTTCGAACGTAATGTTCATCTTAGGAGTATTGCTTATCCTTTGTGCATTGGCATTTAAAGTTGCATTAGCACCTTTCCACATGTGGAGCCCTGATGTATATGCAGGATCACCTTCATTAATTACAGCTTTCATGGCGAGTGTTGTGAAAATCTCAGGATTCTTCGCATTGTTCAGATTAATGACAATCGGATTTGCCGGAGTGACTCACGAATGGATTAATGTACTTGGAGTATTCTTAATCATTACTTTATTATTGGCAAACGTTATGGGTCTTGCTCAGACGAATGCAAAAAGAATGTTGGCTTACTCTTCAGTATCTCACGCAGGATACATCGGGTTGGTATTCTTTGGAATGACAAGTCTTTCTACTTATAACTTAGCGTTCTATTTATTCGCTTATGCTTTATCTACAGTAGGAGTTTTCATGTGTCTGATCTGGGTAGAGAAATTAAAAAGAGAAACTTCTTTCGGAGCTTTCAAAGGATTGGCAAAAACAGAACCTTTATTGGCAACAGCAGCAGCTATTTCTATGCTTTCAATGGCAGGAGTTCCGCTAACAGCTGGTTTCATGGGGAAATTTGCTTTATTCTCCCAGGCAATGAACGGAGCAGCTTTCTTAGTATTAGTAGCAGTTCTAGGTTCTGCCCTATCTATTGCTTACTATTTAAGACTGATTATCGCGATGTTCTTCTTTAAAGAATCAACATTCAAATCATCAGAAAAAGTAACACTTACTTACAATATTGTTGCGGTATTTGTAATCGCTTCAATTATCATCCTTGGAGTTTTCCCGGATCTGTTTGCAAAAGTGTTCGGATTATAAAAAGTTATCCATACAATATTAAAAACCTTTCAGAATTCTGGAAGGTTTTTTTTATCAATATTCGATAAAATCTTCCTATTATTTATATAAATCGCCATTGCTTTATAATTAAAAAAATGCCGATTTATAACATTATAAACATATTTTAATAACAATATTTCAACAAACAACACCAATAGCAAACAGATTAAAACTTTAATCAAGTTTAATTTTGAAATATTTATAAAAAAAAATAATTTTATTACCCATAAAAATTATAAAACAAAATCTAATGAAAGCTATTTTTACACAATTAATGATTGGGTTAACAGTTTTGCTCAATTATCCTTTACAAGCACAAACCGTTACAACCTTTGCGGGAAGTACACAAGGTTATGCCGACGGACTTGGTACAGCAGCGCAATTTAACCTTCCTCAGGGATTATGCAATGATGCTTCTGGAAATCTCTACGTAGTAGATTACGTTAATAATCGAATTCGAAAAATTACCCCACAGGGACAAGTAACCACCCTGGCGGGAAGTACAAAAGGCTATGCTGACGGACTTGGCACAGCAGCAAAATTTTACTATCCAAGGCATATCACTATTGATCCTTCCGGAAATCTTTATGTTGCGGATGAAAGCAACCACCGTATCCGAAAAATTACCCCACAAGGTCAGGTAACTACTCTGGCAGGAAGTACAAAAGGTTATGCTGACGGAGTGGGTACAGCAGCACAGTTTAATAATCCTAATGGCCTAGCCATTGATCCTTCCGGAAATCTCTATGTAGCAGATACATATAATCATCGTATCCGAAAAATTACTCCAGAAGGACAGGTAACCACCCTGGCGGGGAGTACACAAGATTATGCAGATGGAATTGGTATAGCAGCAAAATTTAATAAACCTTTCGGAATGTGTATTGATACTTTAGGAAATCTCTTTGTAATAGATGGAGCCAATTACCTCATCCGAAAAATCACCCCACAAGGACAGGTAACTACATTGGCAGGTAGTACAAAAGGTTATGCAGATGGATTGGGTACAACAGCAAAATTTGATAGTACTACCGGGTTAGCAATTGATACTTCAGGAAATCTTTACTTGGCAGATGATAATAATAATCGAATCCGAAAAATTACCCCACAAGGGCAAGTAAGTACCCTGACAGGAAGTACACAAGGGTATGCGGATGGACAGGGCACTGCCGCTCAATTCTTCAGTCCTAGCGGGGTGTCAGTTGATAATTTAGGGAATATATATGTGACAGATACATATAATAATCGCATCAGGAAAATAACAATACAAACACTAGGAATATCAGAAACCAATAAAACCTCGAAAGTAAAAATATATCCCAATCCTGCCGGAGACTTCGTAACAATTGACGCCTCCCCATTCAAAAATGCCAGTGCCAGATTGTATGATACTTCCGGGAAATTAATAAAAAGCCCCCCCCTGAAAAACGGTAAAAATACCCTTAATTAAGCGAGCTTCCAAAAGGAAATTATATTATTGAAATTCTTTCTCCGGAGGGAAAAACTTCTCAGAAATTTATCAAACAATAGTAAAATTAAAAATTTATCCATAAAGGTCGTTCCACAAATTGTGAAAACGACCTTTTTTATGAAATTCATTAGTAGCATTTAAGTGATTCTCAACCCACATTATGTAATTTTAATACATTTTTTTGTGAATTTTCTGCAAAACTCATCTATAATTTACATAAGTTATGCATTGGTTAATAATTAAAAAATTACCGATTTGAAAACAAAAACAACCATTTCAATCTTCATTTCGTGCTAATTATTTAATTTCTATATCAAATAATCATTTTTATCACTTTTTATTTTGAAATATATTCAAAATAAAATAATTTTCATCCATCAACAATCATAAACATAATGTAATGAAAAATTATTTTACCCAATTAACGCTTGGGCTAATGGCCCTATTTATTTATTCATCGGTACAGGCACAGACTGTTACAACTATAGCAGGAAGTACATCAGGATATGCTGATGGTAATGGCACAGCAGCTCAGTTTAAAAACCCTTCCTGGCTATGCAGTGATTCTAACGGAAACCTTTACATATCCGATAATGCTAACCACCGCATCCGGAAGATAACTCCACAAGGACAAGTGAGCACCTTGGCAGGAAGTACATCAGGATATGCTGATGGAATAGGTACAGCAGCACAATTTAATTCAACCAGTGGAATATGCATCGATGGATCAGGAAACCTCTACGTATCGGATTATGACAATCACCGCATCCGAAAAATAACGCCACAGGGACAAGTAAGTACATTCGCAGGAAGTACACAAGGATACGTTGATGGGCTCGGAACAGCAGCACAGTTTAACAATCCTACCGGAATCGCCATTGATCCTTCCGAAAACCTCTACGTTGCAGACAGTAATAATCATCGCATCCGAAAAATAACGCCACAGGGACAAGTAAGCACCTTGGCAGGAAGTACATCAGGTTACGCTGATGGATCGGGTACAACAGCACAATTTTACTATCCCTACGGAATAGCTATCGATCCTTCAGGAAATCTCTATGTGAGTGATCATATTAATAACCGTATCCGAAAAGTAACTCAGCAAGGACAAGTAACCACTGTGGCAGGGAGTACAGAAGGAAATGCCGATGGATCCGGTACAGCAGCGCAATTTAAACTACCTTCCGGAATAATTATAAACACCGGAAACCTCTATGTTGCAGACAATGGTAACCACCGCATCCGAAAAATATCATTTCCAGCACTTGGGACAACAGAAATTAATACAACAAAAAAAGTAAATATATACCCTAATCCGGTGGGAGATTTTGTAACCATTGATACATCTACACTCAAAAATGCGAATGCCAGATTGTATGACGCTTCAGGAAAATTTATAAAAGAGACAACCCTGAAAAACGGTAAAAATTCACTTAATGTAAATGACCTTACAAAGGGAACCTATATTATTGAAATTCTTTCTACGGAAGGAAAAACCTCTCAAAAATTTATTAAACAATAAGAAGAACAAGAGTTTTTAGATTTTAAAAATTCAGAGACTGCCTCAAAAGGGCAGTCTCTTTTTTGTTCAATTAAAAAATTAAGCAAAAAGATAAAGCTATCTCTTTATGGGTTAAATATCTATTTCAAAATTTAGAAAATCAACACGATACAGCACAATAAAAAACAAACAAATAATTAAACATATTAATTTTAAATTAATCAATACGTAAATTTTAATCATTATTAATATTAAAAACACAAATTATTTATTCTTTTTTACTATATTCGTAATACACAATCACACAATATCAATCATGCACTTAAAAAAACAAGACAAAATTTATCAAATCCATTACCAGTCAACGGATTGATATCGAATAGGAATTAGAAAAGATCAAGATTTTTTTTCTTTTATTTTCAGACAGATTTCACTTATCAAACTTTAAATGATTTAACCCCCTCATTTAATCATTAAAATTACCGTTATGAAAAACACAATTACGGACGGGAAGTCATGCCCTGTCCATACAAACTCTACATGCCCATATACCAGGCAATCTCATGTTATTGTCAATTTTGAAGATCCCTCTTTTACCAACAATCCCGAATTAAAATTCCAAGAGCTCAGAAACTCCAATTCAATTCATCAAATTACTCTGGATGATAATTTTCCGATTTGGTTAATCTCCACCTACGATGACGCTGTTAGCGTACTCCGCGATTCTCGATTTATAAAATCTCCGGATAATTTACGAAGGCATAATCATGAAGCCTCCAAAGGAAAAACAAAACGCAATTCGCCAACTTATATTCTCAGAAGGCTACACATGCTCGCCAACGACCCTCCTCAACACACAAGATTAAGGAATTTTGCCCAGAAAGTATTTACAAAAAAAGTATTTTCGGAATTACAGCTTAAAATTCAACAGATTACCAACGAACTTATAGACAATATTGAAAGAAAAAAAGAATTTGACCTTATTGATGATTTCGCCTACCCTCTTCCTATTATTATCATTGCCGACTTACTAGGCCTTCCTAATGAAGATCGGGAAAAGCTGAGAAATTGGTCCGATATCTTAATTGAAGTTCAGATCACTGAAAAAAACAAGCAATTGATAGACGAGACTTCAGAAGCTTTCACTGCCTATTTAAAAAAAATCTTTGCCTTACGTAGAAAAAATCCCGGAGAAGACATTATCAGTGCATTTTTAAAACTAGAAGAAACAAACGATCACATGAGTGAAAATGAACTATACTCAATGATCTACCTGCTTATTCTTGCCGGTCATGAAACCACCGTAAATCTTATTGGTAACGGGATCCATGCTTTACTCTCGCACCCTGAGCAACTACATCTCTTAAAAAACAACCCACATTTAATTCACTCAGCCATAGAAGAAATGCTGAGATATAACGGTCCTATGCTAGCTTCCACAATGCGATTAGCTGCTGAGGACATTCATATGAAAGGAGCTACCATTAAAAAAGGTGATGGCATTTTAATTTTGTTCTCATCAGCTAACCAGGATGAAACCAAATTTGATGATTCATTGCGTTTTGACATTACAAGAAAAAGCAATAAACACTTAGCTTTCGGACATGGAATCCACTTTTGCATTGGCGCTCCTTTAGCCCGTTTAGAATGCGAAATAGCAATAAATACTATTCTAAAACGTTTACCCAACCTAAGATTCAATCCTGAAATAAACATGCCGGAATGGCGCACCAGTACTATTATAAGAGGGTTAAAAAACTTTCCGGTCGTTTTTGGCTAAATTCAATTGATTTTTAACATTGACACCACTCATACATCTTAAATAAATCACAGTATTTAGATTTAATAAATAATCACTATTCTACACATTGGAATAAAATCAACCAAAAACAACGAAATAAAAAAAATATCAATTACATACTATTAAATCATTAATATTTAAAATTAAATAAACAAAATTTAATTTTAAATAAAATACCGTATTAAAAAAAGTTAAAATACAATATAAAAACAAAACAATATTCTCTACATTTGTCTTCTATTTCGAATACAATACAATAAAAAACACTTAAGCGATGAAGACAAAAATCAATGCTGCTTCGGCATTTCTATTATGTTCTATAGGCATACTGCAAGCACAGGAAAAAGACTCTGTAACTTCAAAAAAATTGGATGAAGTGGTTATGGTAGGTACCAGAGCAGCTCCACGATCTAGCATATCCACTCCATTACCCATTGACAATATTGATGCAGCAGTCATTCAGTCCTCCGGACATAGCTCCGTAGGACAAGCGTTACAATATAGAATTCCGTCATTCAACTCTACCAGTGCTGCTGTACAGGATGCCACTTCATTGCTGGATCCTTTTGAGATCAGAAATATGGGGTCTTCAAGAACCTTGGTTTTAATTAATGGTAAAAGAAAAAACCAATCCTCTCTCATTTTCACTCAAAACACAATTGGTAAGGGAGAAACAGGGGCTGACTTATCATCTATTCCCTCTATAG
The DNA here is from genome assembly GCF_002835665.1 of Chryseobacterium sp. PMSZPI. Lineage (GTDB taxonomy): Bacteria > Bacteroidota > Bacteroidia > Flavobacteriales > Weeksellaceae > Chryseobacterium. The sequence goes on along the minus strand of NZ_PIZV01000079.1, from coordinate 43,469 downwards.
CCATTAAGAAAGTAGAGATTCTAAGGGATGGTGCTTCCGCTCAATATGGTTCTGATGCGATAGCCGGAGTCATCAATATTTTATTAAAAGATAAAATTAATTTTACAGAAGCTACTGCCAATTTAGGATTATATTCCAAAGGTGACGGCTTCTCACAAAATCTGAATATCATTACCGGATCTACTTTTAAAAACGGAGGTTTTATTACCTTTTCCGGTAATCTTCAAAACAACGATTATGCCTATAGAAATGGAAACGTAAATCCTTATTGGGAGGCCCAAACTTTTGGAGCCGATCAAAAAGAAGTGGATGCTTATTTAGCAAAATATCCCGATGCACAAAACAAAAATGCTTATCCCAAAAAGAACAGTATAAGTTTCTTGGTGAATACTTCTATTCCTGTTTCCGAAAGAGCCAGCCTTTATGCTAACGCATCATTTGCCACAAAAAAAGTAAGCAGTTTTGCGAATCATAGAACTCCATATTGGGTAAACCCGGCCAATGTACTGAATGCACCCGACGGCTTTACCCCTACATTCATTGGTGATCTTACGGATTATGGAGCCACTTTAGGATATAAAACCAAAACAGAAAGCGAATGGAATGTAGATCTTAGTGCGACTTTTGGAGGTAATAAAATTTTATATACCGTTGGAAACACTTTCAATGCGGCATTGGGCGCTGCCAGCCCGATCAATTTCAAGCCGGGAGGTTTCAGGTTTAATAATATCGTCGGAAATATTGATATTTCTAAAAGATTATCAGAACACGTTGCTTTAGCATTTGGTTCTGAAGCAAGAAGAGAAGAATATGAAATCTATGCAGGTGATCCTGCATCTTATTATAAAACAGGAGCTATTTCTTTCCCGGGATCACTTCCCGAAAATTCCGGAATATTTTCCAGATTTAATATTGGAGTATACGCAGATGCTGCCTTTGATTTTTCTGAAGCGACAACTTTAAATGCCACAGCACGCTTTGAGAATTATAGTGATTTTGGAAATGCATTAGTATGGAAATTAAGCGCAAGACAGAATATCATAGGAAAGAAATTGGTAGCCAGAGGATCTGTTTCTACCGGCTTCAGGGCCCCTACTCTTCAGCAGGTATATCTTTCTACCATCCAAAATGTTTTTAATAATGGAATTGTAGTAGCAGAAGGACTATTCAACAATGTAGGCAAAGAAGCAAAAGCAATTGGTATTCCGAGTTTAGATGCTGAAAAATCATTGAACTTCACACTGGGATTAGGAATTCAGCCAAATAAAAACTTTTCCATTACCATTGACGGATACCTCATCAATGTATATGACAGGATTTTATTAAGCTCAAGAATGAATGATAAAGCCACTATTTTTGATCCTTTAAGCAATATTGGCGTATCCAACATTAATGCGGCAAGCTTCTTCATCAATGGAGTAGATACCAGAACCATCGGTCTTGACCTTGTAGCCAATTACAGAAATATAGACCTGGCTACCGGCAAGCTAGCTTTTAATCTTGCATTGAATATGAATCATTCCAAAATAACCAAAAATTCGGATAAATTGGATGGGCTCAATCTTGTAGCACCATTCAACAGAACGGAAGAAGCTTTGGCAACCACCTCAAGACCTGCCTTGAAAGCAGTATTTGGAATAGACTACAGTATAAAAAAATGGAATGTATCACTGAATAATACTTTGTTTGGTAAAGCCACTTATGCCAACAGCGGAATGCCTGGTGCCAACCTTGCGTGGAATGATCCTAATGCAGGCTTACAATCTTATCTGAGATTTAAACCAAGGCTAACTACAGACCTTACGATTAATTACAACATCAATAGTAAAAACACTATTAATTTTGGAGTTTTAAACCTCTTTAATATTCTTCCTAAATGGGAATTAAGAAATCTACCGGCAGACAAAACTTATGATGAAGTTTATAATAGCGTTACATTTAATGGAAGGTATCAGCAGTCCAGTTATGACGCACAACATTTTAGTATATTCGGGACTCAGTTTATTCTTGGGTATAATATTAAATTTTAAAATTCGCGATAAGAATTTGAATAAAAGTCAATTCCAATAATGAATTGGCAATTAAAATATTTTTCATAGAATTAAGGTTGCCTCAAAGCTGTTGGAGGCAACTTTTTTTCATAACTTTACTTGAAATTTTAGTTTTTGGCAAATCTTTATAAAAAAGACTCACCCTTTCAGGTGTATATATCATTCAAAAAATATTTGGATGTATTGGAGCATATCCGATATAATGACCGCCTGGAATATCGGGTTAATTATGCCGAATCCCTGATCGAAAGCACTAAAAATTTTAAAGAAATAAAAGAAGGGTTTCAGGATATAAGTCTTCTGGAGAAAAATGAAGACCTCATCAGACTGCTTCTTGCCGATCTTTTCCCTACCGGTCTTACACATAACGAAATAAAGGCGGCAAGTATTCCTCTTTCCAATATCACATTCAACTATACCGAAAGATTTAAAGGCATTCTCAAAGATGCAGGAAAAGACTTTGAAATAGAACTCAGAAACATAACCGACAACGAATTTTATGTATTTTGCTGTTGTCTGATCCTTCAAAGTTATTTCAAGAAAGATATTAAAAGTACGATTCCATTTTATTATGACATCCCCAACAATCAGGGGATTATGAAACATTATAAAATTACCGTCAACTCAGACTTTACGGAAATATATCCTACAGAAGATGCTAAGATTCCACCTGATGATGTTTTGGATATGCTTCTTGAAAACCTGAGTGATTTCAAATTGTGGAAAAAATACTTCCCTTCACAATCCTGGATATTAAAGGGATTCACTATTATTTCACTGGTAGACTGTACTTCTGAAGTAGCCTTATCAGATTTGAAATCCAGTATGATAGAGATCGATCCTGAAAATATGAATCCCAATGAAAATCTGACTGAAATTTTCAAATCGTATTTTGATATCCCGAAACTCAATTTCGGATTGATGACCTTTAACAAAAAGGAACAAAAGCTGGATAAACTTCCCATTTACGAAAGTCTTTTAACGAATCATATTCTCGATTTCTGGATCAATACTTTTGACGAGGAAACCCGAAAAAATACTTTTAATAACTTAAATCACAATTCTAAACCTATTGTGGTTTCCAATGTGAATAACCTGGATGAAAATGTAAAACAACTACCTTCTTTCAGCATTTTAAAAGATAATAATGTCAACAGTTTCATGGTCATTCCCATCATGAAAGACGGGGAACTTCTCGCTATCATGGAATTTACTTCTCCAATAACAGGAGGTTTCAATGGTTTAAAGCTTAAAAAACTAGAGTTTTTCACCGACATGGTTCTTTTCTCTTTGAACAGGTTTTATTTTGAAAAAAATTATCAGATAGAAGCGATTATTCAACGAGAATACACCACCATTCACGATAGTGTGGTCTGGAAATTCAGAAATGAAGCTGAAAAGTATTTTACAGCATCTCTTGGAAAGAAAATGTATTCTTTAAAGGAAATCTCTTTTAAAACCCTTACCCCTTTGTTTGGAGTTTCAGACATCCGTGCTTCTTCGGAAAAACGTTTTAATCTGATGCTGGAGGACCTTAATGAACAAATTGGGCACCTTAAGGACATTTTGGCTCTCACCAACTCCGAATCGGAGAAATTCCTTCTGGCATTGGACATTTTCGAAAGTGAATTAAACAATGAAATCAAAGCAGATACTGAGCAGCGCTTTCAACGACTTTTAAGAGAAGAGCTCCATCCCTTTTTACAAGGAAAACTTGAAGTAAGAACATCCAGGGAAGTAAAATCAAAAATAAAAGATTATTTTTCTTCGGTATTTGCCCAAACTGACCTGTTTTATAACCACAGAAAAAAACTGGATGACTCTATCACACTCGTCAACAGAAAACTTGCTGACATGTTGGATGAAAGCCAGATAAAAGCTCAGCAGATTTTCCCACATTACTATGAAAGATTTAAATCTGATGGTGTTGAACACAATCTTTACATTGGACAAACCATTGCTCCGGACCTTCATTATACCTCAAAAGTCGTTCATAAATTAAGATACTGGCAATTGAAAACCATTTGTAAAATGGAGCATGAATTCCAGTCTTTCAAACAGGACCTTCCGGTACCATTGGACTTTGCCTCGTTAATCTTTGTGTATAACGAAAAAATAGACATCCGTTTCAGAATGGATGAAAAACGTTTTGATGTAGATGGAGCCTATAATTCTTACTACGAAATCATCAAAAAACGTCTGGATAAAGCCCATGTAAAAGATTCTTCAGAAAGAATTACCGCACCCGGCAAAATCACGATCGTTTATTTCGGCATGGAAAACCAGAAAGAATACCTCGATTATATTTCCAAACTTCAAAAGAAAGGAGTTCTACAACATGATGTGGAGTTTCTAAAGGTAGAAGATCTGCAAGGAATTACGGGATTGTTGGCTTTGAGGGTTTCTTTAGCGTAAAGCCATGTTCAAATTTTAATTTTTATTGAAACATACCGTATCTGTCCCACTATCATAACAATAAGTCCCTTTATTAAGTTTTTTCTTTACAGAAGAAAACTGCTCTTTTAACATAAGTTCATGATCTATAAAAGATAACCAACTCTGAATTTTACCTCTCAAAGGGGTCGTCTCAATTTTCTTTTTGCTTTCAGGATAGATTTCATCAAAAGAAAAAGATTGAACTTTATTATCCTTTAAAAGTTTAATTGTAAAAAAACCACCATCCAAATAAGTTACCAAATCATCGTCATAAGTTGAATCCACTAAGTCAATTCCTTTGTCTTCCAATATTGAAATAATCCTTTTTGCTTGTTCAGGGGTGATTTTTGATTTTTTTACAATTTCTTTATAATCTCTTTTCCTTTTCTTTTTTAAAGAAGTTTTAATGTATCCAAGATATTTATTATTCTTTTCCTTTATCAGAATAAGAGTTTGTGGTGAGTTACAAAAATTAAACTCATAATATTTTATAATATTCGAAGAAATTTCCTGAGCAAAGAAAAAATTACTTATCAAGATCAATATAAGTAGAAACTTACCTTTCATTTATGATGTTGTTCAATTAAAATTTTATTTCATAATTTAATTATTGGAATTCATTTTTTTACAACCCTTGAATTATTGCTTAGTGAGTATTATCGTTTTAGCATCGGGCATTACTATTTTGTATCCACTAGGACAACTTTCTATAATATCCAGATTCTGCATAAAGACTAATTTTATTTGGCTTAAATTAATATAAACAGTCAAAAGTAAAATTCATCAGATCAGAACACTGCCTGAAATAACTCGTATTATTATTTACAAACTAAGAAAAGCAGCCCCAAAAGACAATACGGAAATAATAATTCCGGCCATGAAAATCTTATAAGTTATTGATAAAAGCTTATACTTTCTGTCAAGAACTTTCCCCAGATAATAAAGATCTTTCACCATAGAATCATAAATATAATCCCTGTCTTTGATCAGATCTCTCATCGCATTATGATAATCATCAAACAACATCTGCTGAAAATTTCCGAAAAACAATAAATTTACCTTTCTGTTCTCAATATCCTGAGCTGAAAATGTCGTTTTGGTAACATTCGGTTTTGTAGACAAAATCGCGAATATAATTGTCAGTACACTAGACAACAGCAGAATGAAACTTGGAAGAATCAAATGTGAGTTTTTAGGGGCATCTAATTTCGGCACCAACACAGAAAGACAAACTGAAATAATGATGGCATTAACGGATAGCAGAATATTGGCTTTGCTGTCTGCAATATCGCTCAGTCTCGTATGATTATTCAAAGTAACCCTGAATAAGGTATCTACACTTCTGTCGGATTTTTCTTTCTCCTTTTTTCCTTCAGAATTATCCTTTTTACCCTCTTTTTTCTCTTCTTCTTTTCCCAGCTTCTTTTCGATTTTTTTGATATTTTTATTTTTTAAAGGTTCCCAATTCTGCTTTGCATAGTCGGTATAATAAGTGTGCTTATTTTTTAGCATTTCAAGGTTTCCGGCATTCCATTCATCATTAGAAAAACATTTTACGTTGGTAAGTTCCCATTCTTTTCTTAAAGCATCAGACATCTCATTATAATCATGACCGGCAAAGTGGCTAAAGTCCGCATCTTTTACAATTTCTTCAAGTAAGTTTTGAGGCACATAATTGATCTTGGTTGCCAGAATCAGTTTTTCAACATCCTGAATATAATTTTCGGGATAATCTTCCTGATGCATAAATTTTTTCATGATTTCCACACTCCTCTCCTCATGATTTTGTGCACATTCTATATATCCGGTATCATGAAACCACAGAGCTACAAGGATTTTTTCCTGATCTTCGTTGGAGACAGGAGTATTTCTCATAATTTCTTCGGCCTTATTTACCGTGTAGGTCGTATGGATAAAATTATGGTAAAAGTATACGGAAGATAACTTATCTTTGAATAAGATTTCAACATAATTTTTAGCTTTGTGTAGAATGCCCATTCCTGAATTTTTGTTAATGTAAATTTATGAATTTATCCTTTAAAACACATTTAAAAAATACTTCTATTGTTCTGAGAACAGTAATGTCCGCAGGAGTACTGTATTCTTGCGCAACATATAACGTACAAAAAGGAAAAAACTTATTTGAAGTAAAAGATTCCGATATTAAATCCGATATTGATTTCAAAGTTTTCCTTATTGGAGATGCAGGGAATGCAGATGAACCTCAGGCACAAAAGACATTAAATTTACTAAAAAGCAAACTCGATTCGGCAGACAGCAATTCTATGTTGATTTTTTTAGGAGACAATATTTATCCCAGTGGGATGCCTGAAAAAACAGACAAACATTATACCCTTGCTCAGAAGAAACTGGAAAACCAGCTGGCTATTACCAAAAATTTCAAAGGAAAAACATTGGTTATTCCGGGAAACCATGACTGGTATAATGGATTGGGAGGATTAAAAGCACAGGAAGGATTTGTAAAAAAATATTTTGATGATAAGAAATCTTTTCTTCCCAAAAACGGATGCCCTATTGACGATATCAGTATTTCCAAAGACATTAAATTAATCGTCATTGATACGGAATGGATTATCACGAATTGGAATCAACATCCGGGTATTAATAAGGAATGTAATATCAAAAACAGGGAAGATTTCTTCACGGAATTTAAAGACCTCATCACTAAAAATCAGGGCAAAAGGATTATAGTGGCTCTACACCACCCCATCATAAGCAGTGGAACGCATGCAGGTTTTACCTCTGCAAGATCTCATCTTTATCCTTTCAAAAGTAAGGTTCCGATGCCTGGTGTTGCCAGCCTTGCCAACCTTCTCAGAAGCTCTTCGGGAATAAGCCCGGCCGACCTCAACAACCAACATTATGCAGATCTGGCTAATAGATTGAAAAGTATTGTACAGGATAAAGAAAATATCATTTTTGTTTCCGGCCATGATCATAATCTGCAATATCATGAGGATAGAAACATCAGACAAATCATCAGCGGAGCAGGATCCAAAACCGATCCGTCTACGATTGTGGAACAAACTGACTTTTCTTACGGAGGAAGTGGCTTCGCTATTTTGAATATCAGAAAAGATCAAAGTACAGATATTGAGTATTTCTCTACAAAAGATGCCCAACTTCAAAAGCTATCACATATCTCGGTAATTTCCAAACCGGATGTATTTGTTAATAACTTCCCCAATACTTTCCCGGCAACCATGACCTCAAGCATTTACCCGGTTGCATTGACGGAAAAAAGAAAATTCTACCGTTGGCTTTGGGGAGAACATTACAGAAAATATTATGGAATTCCTATTGAAGCCCCCACGGCTAATCTTTCAACATTGGATGGAGGATATATTCCTTTCAGAGAAGGCGGAGGAAATCAATCCAACAGTTTAAGATTAAAAGCGACGGACGGACAGGAATTCGTCATGCGTGGCGTGAAAAAAAGTGCTATCCGATTCCTCAACAATATGGCTTTTAAGAAAAGTACTATCGGAGAAGAGCTTACTGATACTTTTCCGGAAAAATTTTTGTTGGACTTTTATACGACCAACCATCCTTTCACTCCGTTTTCAGTAGGGAATATGTCTGATAAACTGAATATTTTCCACAGTAATCCCAGATTATATTATATTCCCAAACAACAAGCCTTAGGAAAATACAATGAAAACTATGGGGATGAAATGTATATGATTGAAGAACGTTTCTCCTCTGATCCTAAAACATTAGCTTCACTGGATAATGCCAGAGATATCCTGTCAACAGATGATGTATTAAAAAATCTAGCCAAGAATACTAAATATTCCGTTGATAAGGAATCCTATATCAGAGCAAGAATTTTTGATATGCTGATTGGTGACTGGGACAGGCATTCAGATCAGTGGAAATGGGCAGAATATGAAGTGGGCGATAAAATTGTTTACAAACCGATTCCGAAAGACAGAGATCAGGCGTTTAGTAAATATGATGGTGCAGCATTTAAGCTCATTATGAATGTCCCTGCAATCCGCCATATGAAGACATTCACAGAAGATATCAGCAGTGTTAAATGGGTAAATATGGAGCCCTATCCTATGGATTTGGTTTTCTTAAAAAGTGCTACCCAGGAAGATTGGGAAACACAAGCAAAATATATCCAGGAACATTTGACCGATACAGATATTGACGATGCTTTCCACAATCTTCCAAAAGAAGTTCAGGATGAAACCATTGCCGATATTCAAAGAAAACTGAAAATACGTAAAACCAAACTACAGAATTACGCTTCCGAATATTATGATGTCCTGCAAAAAAAGGTCCCTCTTGCCGGAACGATAAATCCGGATAAATTCGTTATTACAAAGAATAAAAATTCTGTACTTGTACAACAATATAAATTAGGTAAAAACAAAGATAAAAACGAACTGGTTTTTGAAAAAAAATATGATGATTCAAAAACAAAAGAATTGTGGATTTATGGACTGGAAGATGATGACATTTACGACGTCGTAGGTACCGGGAATCCTAAAATGAATATCAGACTGATCGGTGGTTACAATCATGATGTATACAATGTAGCTGATGGAAGAAAGGTAAAAATCTACGATTTCAAATCTCAAAAAAATACGTATAACGCAGGTAATGCTACAAAGAACATTACTGATGATTACGATATTAACACCTATAATTATAAACATCCGAAATATAATTCCTTTGCCGGCTATCCTAATGCTGACTATAACCCGGATGATGGTGTTATCATTGGTGTTTTGGCTAATTATACCGTTAATAATTTCCTTCGTGATCCTTATACACAAAAACACAGTTTAAAAGCTAATTTTTATACTGCTACAGCCGGTTTTAGTCTTATTTATAAAGGGATTTTTAAAAAGGCAATTTCAGGATGGGATTTCAACCTGGATGCTTCTTATACTACACCAAGGTTCTCTCAAAATTTCTTTGGATTCTCTAACCAAAGTGATTATGATAAAGAACATACGGAAAGAGAATTTAACAGAGCCAGAATTTCAAAATTCATTGTAGCACCATCTATCTCCAAAAAAAGCTGGATGAACTTCAACCATCAGGTGCAGCTTAGTTTTGAAGACAATAAAGTACAGAGAAAAGAAGGCCGTTTCATCAATACATCACCTGATGTAAGACCTGAAGTATTCAACAGCCAACAATTTGTAGGAGCCAACTATACCTTCAGCTATAAAAACGCGGATAATGTTGCCTTCCCTACACTGGGATTGGAATTTATGCTTAATGCTGATTGGAAAGCGACTCTTTCCGACTTCAACAAAAACTTCCTGACCTTTAAAGGAATGCTTGCGATTGATCATAGAATTGACAAAAAAGGAAATTTTGTATTTGCCAATTCCAGCAATGTCATGTGGATCAATAACAACAATTTTGAATTTTATCAGGCTGCAGCCATTGGTGGAAATAACGGAATGAGGGCTTTCAGAAATGAGAGGTTTTCCGGAAGATCTTACTTTACCAACAATTCGGAAATACGTTGGGATTTTGGAAGAATAAGAAACAACATTATTCCCGCCAATATGGGAATTCTAATCGGATATGATATCGGCCGTGTATGGAATGACAATGAAAATTCCAGAAAATGGCATGAGTCTGTAGGTGCTGGAGTATGGTTGAGCATTGTCGAAATGATGTCTGCAAGATTGAATTATTTCTATGGTTCTGATGGAGGAAGGATTTCTGCAGGAATAGGAATGAAATTTTAAATCATTCACCCGTTAAAAAAGAAATGAAATTAACTCCAATTTTCAACATTAAACACCCATAAGCACTTAAAACAATTACCTATTGAAAATCAATTAATTACAATAGATAAAAATAAATATTTCGTAAAAAAATAATTTAACTAAAATTTAATAATTCTAATTTTCAATTAGCATTTTTCACACATAACCCAAATATGGTTTTCAAATAAAAGTCATATTTTCAGTCATTTAGATCATATACACAGATTGATTAATATGTTTATTGATTTTAAAAAAAACAGACATTTCAAAAAGATTTTATATTTGTCTTAAAATTATTTCATAAAACAAACAATCGGATGAAAAAAAAGTTATTTTACATGACATTATTTGTCATGTCCATAAGTATAAACGCTCAAGTAGGGATACAAACACCCACTCCACAACATTCACTACATGTCAACGGTGCTCTTCAGGTGGTAAAAGATATCAATGTAGGCGGAAGCGCCAATACAAAAGGCAACTCAGGAAACAAAGGCGAGTTTTTAATGTCAAACGGGACCGGAAATGCTCCGGAATGGAAAACCATAGAGTCTCAAAATTTCTTAAAGGTCATTTATGTAGGAAATAAAACCGATATCAACCCTTCCAGTGGCAGCTATACAGGGACACATAGTACCCCTGTCAGTGCCCACGAAAGTTATACACAAACTTATGTGTATAATGTAACCAATAAAATAGACAATGCTTATCTTACATACAGTACCAGCACAGGTTTATTTACCGTTGTAAAACCAGGATTTTATAATATTGTTCCCTATATTACCTATGATCTGAATCTGAATCCTAATGGACAAACAGCCGGAACAGCACTGTCCTATATTCAAAAGGTTTCTCCGACCACCATCAGACTTTCTGCAATATCAACAGGCCATGGAGAACGTACAACAGGATTAAGTCATAATCTCTCTTCTATCAATTTTTTTAATGTGGGGGATACCTTCAGGGTACGTTGTGTGTATACCCAGGACTTTAGATTATCGAGCGGTAATATCCATATCTCTTACCTTACTCCTTAACGTGAACTCGATATATTTTTTAGCACAAGGTCTATAAAGATTCTATAATAAATTACTTTGAAATAGCTTTATGATAGAACTTTACACCTATTTTATCATACCGCAAAGCTCGTGTCTCATTATCATTTGTATCATCTGTTGTCTTTTGTCATCCCTGTAGGATTGGGGCAACGCTATCCACAAATATCCGTCTAAGTTTGACCATTCTTGATGTATGAGATGATCCGTTTAGATCTTTGCAAGAGGACAAGTGTGGGGATTTTTAGAATACTAAGGATATAAACAAATGATCAGCATAAATAGTAATATAAGGAATTAATAAAAAGCAACAGAATATCCCTTTGTGAAATCGTTGCAGTTATTATAACACGACATCAAAATTATATTAAGTATTGCATATCAATTAAATTATTATCGAGGTCGCATTAATGTATTTAAACTTCAATCCTATCAACTATATTCAAAAATAGCCACAGAGAATGTCTGTGGCTATTACCTTATTATAAAAAAACATAGAAAACAGGAGCTTACAGGGCTCCTGTCGTCAAAACCGATAATATGAAATTACGTTTCATTTATCTAAATATTAGGGCTCCATATGTTTAACTGGTGTATGCACGATATCAAAGAATATGGATGGGTCAACCATATCAGCTATTCTGTATGTAAATTCACCATTGTTTAATACCAAAACTTCCACATCACGATTGAAAGGAGCTCCCGTAGCCGCAACAGTACCATTCAGGTTTCTTACCTTACCGTCTGCCGATAAAGTCCACGCTCCACTGGATCTTAATACATCATTTAATCCGAAAATAGTAAACTGCCCGTTTCCTTTGAAGTAAGAGTACCCTACAAAATTAACTACTCTTGAATCATCCAATGCTACAGGATTTCCTGCATTATCTCTGGCTCCGGTTGTTTCCCAAGCTGTAGAAGCTAAAGTCACCTGCCCATTAGTAGGTTCTGCATGGGATGTTTTGGTATGGATAATATCAAAATAATTTGTAGGATCATTGATATCATTATGAACTCTATAGGTAAAAATATTTTTATTAAGTTCCAGGATCTCCACATCTCGATCTAAAAGGACTTTACCGTCAGGATTCAATATTTTAATATTTCTGGTTTTCCCTTGCGGATCTACAGTCCATGTTCCTAATGATCTCAGAACATTATTCAGTCCATAAATGGCAAAGTTTCCATCTGCTCTGAAATAAGCAAAACCAACAAACCCGTTTACTCTTGGATCGTTAAGATCTACAGCATTACCGTTTCTGTCTTTAGCGCCGGTTGTTTCCCATGGAGTGGAAGATAAAATTTGTGATGGAGTAAGGCTTGGCTCTATCGTTTCCATATCGTTATTATTGGAGCATGATACTACCACACCTGTTAATGTCATTAATGCCAATGCAAAACATGCTTTTCTAAATAAATTCATAATTCTATTTTTTTTAAAAAAGATAGCAGGGAAGAGATCCTCCCTGCTACCCAACACAAACTCTAAATACAAAAGAAATAGCTATTCTGTTCATCATTATTTCCATCTCCCGGCGACTACTCCTATTTATATTTAACAAAAAATCGCAAGAGTAGTAGGATGATAATACTCCTGCTTTAACATAAACACAAAGATGAAAAGTGTGTATGATTCTTGAGTGAAACCCATTTAAGGTTTGCTATAATTATTAAACCAATGTCCAATTTTCTTTGGATGAGGGAATATTCATTTCGGTCTAGAAAAAAGCAATACCTGAGCGCATTGCTGCAGTTAAAAAGATTTCATTTTTCTTCATTGTTATTTCTTTATAATGTGTTTAAAGAATCGTAAAACTAAAACTTGATCAGTCTGAGTCATTCGATTTGTATATTGCAAATGTATCACCATCAGAAGCCCAAAGGGTTACGTCTTCAATACTACATTAAGATAAACAATTGAAAACCAGACGAAAACAAAATCAGTGAAGTATGGTTGAAGTGTTACTAAAAAGAGGAGTTATCTTTTTTTTATGATATTTTTTTCTCTTTTCGATTGTTTTCTATTTAAATAAAAAACAGGAGCTTATAAGCTCCTGTCGTCAAAACCGATAACATGAATTTACATGTCATTTATCTAAATATTAGGGCTCCATATGTTTAACCGGTGTATGCACGATATCAAAGAATATGGATGGGTCTGCCATATCAGCTATTCTGTATGTAAATTCACCATTGTTTAATACCAAAACTTCCACATCACGATTGAAAGGAGCTCCCGTAGCCGCAACAGTACCATTCAGGTTTCTTACCTTACCGTCTGCTGATAAAGACCACGCTCCACTGGATCTTAATACATCATTTAATCCGAAAATAGTAAACTGTCCGTTTCCTTTGAAGTAAGAGTATCCCACAAAATTAACTACTCTTGAATCATCCAATGCTACAGGATTTCCTGCATTATCTCTGGCCCCGGTAGTTTCCCAAGCTGTAGAAGCTAAAGTCACCTGCCCATTAGTAGGTTCTGCATGAGATGTTTTGGTATGGATAATATCATAGTAATTTGTAGGATCACTGCTATCACTATGAATTCTATAGGTAAAAATATTTTTATTAAGTTCCAAGATCTCCACATCTCGATCTAAAAGGACCTTACCGTCAGGATTCAATATTTTAATATTCCTGGTTTTCCCTTGCGGATCTACAGTCCATGTTCCTAATGATCTCAGAACATTATTCAATCCATAAATGGCAAAGTTTCCATCTGCTCTGAAATAAGCAAAACCAACAAACCCGTTTACTCTTGGATCGTTAAGATCTACAGCATTACCGTTTCTGTCTTTAGCGCCGGTTGTTTCCCATGGAGTGGAAGATAAAATTTGTGATGGAGTAAGGCTTGGCTCTATCGTTTCCATATCGTTATTATTGGAGCATGATACTACCACACCTGTTAATGTCATTAATGCCAATGCAAAACATGCTTTTCTAACTAAATTCATAATTCTATTTTTTTTAAATTATTTTTTAAAAAAGATAGCAGGGAAAGATCATCCCTGCTACCCAACACAAACTCTAAATATAACAGGAATAGCTATTCTGCTCCGGTCGTGATTCTACTTCCGGTCCTATTGATATTTAACAAAATCGCAAGAGTAGTAGGATGATAATACTCCTGCTTTAACATAAACACAAGGATGAAAAAAAACATCTATGATTCTTAGATTAAACCCTTTTCAGGGTCTCTTATAATTTATAATATTGTATTAGTCATTGAGAATTTTAAAATGCCACCCAGGCAGTTCCGTTAAAATATTCTAAACGGGCTGTACTTGAATTGTAGACCATCAACCCTGCAGGTCTCGTAGTAATTGCATCTCTTTGAGCCGTTGTCATTCTTGGCGGCAAAAACCCTCGGGTCGTAGAGGTAAGATCCAATAAAGCATTAGCATTAGGAGAGGCAGTTCCTATTCCTACATTCCCTGTAGATTGGGTTTGCATAATAATATTTCCGCTTCCTTTGGCATTAAGGTTCAGTGCAACACTGCCATTTGTTCCTATAGACTGGATTCCTGCCCAACCAATACCTACCCCTTGGGTACGGTTATTGGCTTCAAATGCTGCAATTCCAGAATATTGATTGGCATTACCTCCGTCTACTACACTCAGCCTCTCTCCAGGAGTCGTATTTCCAATCCCCATATTACCGTCAGGCATCATCGTAGCCACAGTGGTCAGAGTTTGACTGTCACCATAGGTTCCTGCAGTATTTTTCCCCACTCTGAATTGCATTCCACTTTCTGCTCCTGAGGCATTAATGGTAGCACCTTGGGCAGTTACGTTAAACCATAAATTGTCCCAGCTTCCTGAACCTGTAGAATTTTTAATTCCAAATGTATTACCTACCAGATCAAAGTTGGCCACAGGAGCAGGATCTCCAATACCAACTCTTCCTGTATTGGTTAATACCATTCCCGGTGCTGCTGTTGCTGTTGAAGCCGCATGGATCTGAAGCGTATTAGAATGAACTCCAAGCCCATAAAAAGAGCTTCCTGTTGCATTATTATATACTGCAAGCTTTTTACCGTTAACATCTGTAGCACTGCTTCCTGCTGTGCTTCCAAGATCCAATCTGTTTTGAGGAGCTGTAGTCCCCATTCCAACCCTATTATTCACGGCATCGACAGAAAAAGTGCTCCCATCTACAGAGAAATGATTGGTTCCTGTAGTAGCTGTACTGGTAAAAGCTAATGTATTACCTGCCTGCTGTACAGTGCGATTATCTGTAAGAGTTCCATTGTTATTATAAATGTTGACACTGGCTGGAGCTGCAGCAATAAGCTTTACCCATGAAGTTCCATTAAAATAATAATATCCTACTGCATCTATCTGAGCTGCCGTACCGGTTTGGGTTCCGGTGGTCACACTGTCTACATAGATTAATGTAGATGTTACCACTCCGGTCATAGACTGAGCTCTTTGGCGGTCTACCCGGGGAACAAGTAATCCTTCGGCAGTTATAGCTGTTCCTCGTGAAGCCTTTGCTGTTATATCGAATGTTGCTTTTGGTGTTGGAGTATTCACTCCAACCTGAGAGAAAGCTAATACTGAAAATAATAAGGTCGATAGTATAATTATATTTTTTTTCATTGTTGATTTTTAACTGCGTTTGTATTTTATTACATCTATATAAGTATAGTTCGATTAATTGCTTATTACAAATGTTGTTTGACGGGTTATTCCACCAATACTAACATTTAAAATTACTGTTCCTGCTGAAGTCGGAGTACCATAAATCCAATAACGTATCACATTTTGTCCCGCACCAGCTGTTCCTGCCAGTAAGCGGGCAAATAATCCTCGACCTAAATCTATCGTTTGTTCTGACCAGCTGATAGGACCACCTGCTCCTCCAATAATAGTGTGATCAAGATAATAACCAACAGCTCGTCCCACTTTCTCTGTCCTATTAAAAGTAAGAATATTGGTTGCTGTATATGGTATAGGAGGCGCTGCTACTGTTCTTGTCAAAGTACATGTCTGACCTCCTATATTGATAATAAAATTTGCTGTCCCGGCAGCAGAAGGTGTCCCTGTAATTGTATAAGTAAGAGTGCCGGCACCATTTGCGAAAGTACCACTTGTTAAGGTAGCTGTTAAACCTGTAATTCCTCCTGTGGATTGTATAGATTGACCACTATAAGGTCTTCCATTACCACCTGTATATGAAATACTTGAACTAACTCCTGACGCTACCATTCCCTTAGTTAAAGTACCATTATTAGTTACTGTGGAACAACTCAATGTAGCAATACTACCAGCACAATTGTCTCTCCACGCCGTTCCACTCCAATATTGCATACAGTTCAATGAAGTATTATAAACAATGGTTCCTGCCGGTCTTGCTGACATGGCATCTCTTTGTGCCGTGGTCATTCTTGGGGGAAGAAATCCTTTTGTGGTAGAAGTTAGATCTAAAATAGCACCTGCACTGGGAGAGGCAGTTCCAATCCCTACATTACCCACTGCCTGGGTTTGTAGATTAATACTTTGTGCGGCTTTCGCATTCAGATTAAGGGATACATTGGCGCCCGTACCTATGGATTGTATTCCTGCATAGCCAATACCTACTCCCTGAGTACGGTTAAGTGCTTCAAATCCAGCTATCCCTGAATAGGGATTTGCATTCGCGACATCTACTACACTCAATCTTTGCTCTGGAGTCGTATTACCTACTCCCATATTACCTGTAGAGGTCATCGTAGCGACTGTCCTTAATGTCTGACCATTACCATACGTTCCTGTAGCATTGCTTCCTACTCTGAACTGCATTCCATCGGAAGCATTGGACGCATTAATGGTTGGACCATTTGAACCTACATTAAACCATAAATTATTCCAGCTATTGGCTGTAATTCCATTTTTAATTCCGAATAGAGTTCCCACCAAATCAAAATTGACAGTAGGGGCAGGATCTCCAATTCCTAGTCTTCCTGTATTCATTAATACCATTCCCGGAGCTGCATTAGCAGTTGAACTGGCATGGATCTGAAGGGTATTACCACTTACTCCCAATCCATAAAAAGAAGTACCTGTAGTAGAATTATACACAGCTAGTTTTTTACCTGCTACATCTGTAATAGTACTACCTACTGAAGGCCCCATATCTAGTTTGTTTTGAGGTATTAATGTCCCCATCCCGACTCTATCATTAGCAGCATCCACAGAAAAGGTATTACCTGCTACAGAAAAATGGTTACTTCCTGTTTTAGCCGTACTCGTAAAAGCTAAAGTTTTATCACTTTGCTGTACAGTACGGTTACCTGTAAAAGTTCCATTGGAGTTATAAAGGTTATCATTGACAGGAATCCCAGGATCAATCTTAGCCCAAACAGTTCCATTGTAATAATAATATCCTACGGCATCTATATTCAGTGCGTTACCCGTTCTACTTCCGGTTGTAACATTATCTACATAAATCAAAGTAGAATTTACCACTCCGGTCATAGATTGTGCTCTTTGGCGGTCTACTCTGGGAATAAGCAAACCTTCCGGGGAAGTGGTGGTCCCTTTTGGATTTTTCGCAGTGATATCCAAGCTTGCTTTGGGAGAAGGAGTATTAACTCCAACTTGGGAAAAAGCAAAACCCGAAAGCATCACTGCAGTTAAAAGTATTACATTTTTTTTCATTAGTCTTTATTTTGTATCATGTGTTTAAAGAATCGTAAAACTAAAACTTGACCGGTCCGAGTCGTTCGATTTGTATGTTGCAAATGTATCACCGAAATTCCTTAAAAAAGTTACTACTATGGTACTACTCTAAATACAAAATAATGACAATCAATATGTTACAAAATAAATGAAGTATTATTGAAGTGCAACAAAAAAGTGGACATATTATCTCTTTTAAAGTATTTTTTCCTTTTTGTTTTATAGTTTGTTATTTTTTTATACTAAATAATTACATTTGAATTCATATTTATTCTACATGTTTTCAAGTTATAAGCTTAAAATAATATTGCTTTTTTTAGTATTATTTACAACAAGATATTGGTCACAGGAATATTCTTTTTTACCTGAGCCCGTTAAAACAACTAAAGAGTACCTTTATACAGGGAGTTATGATAATGCCATGAAATTTAATACGGCTGAGCTTGAAAAGTATAAGAAGATTAATGATCAAAAGAATATGGCTGCTGTATATATCAATATAGGGAACCTTTTGTTCATTACCGCAAAATATAAAGAAAGTATAGAATATCTGAACAAAGCCAAAGAAATATTGCGTAATGACAATACTGTGCCCTCATTAAAAGCTTATTTATTTAATGAATATGGGAAAAATTATTCCCGCTTAGGCCTATTCGAGCAATCCGGCAGATCTTTTAATCTTTCTCAGGAATACATTAACAAAATTCCGGATCAAAAACAAAAAGTCTACTATCTGTCTTTGAACTATTCCTGGAAAAGGCAGCTTTTTTTTGAGCTTAAAGCAACAGACTCTATGCTTAGTGTAGAAAAAAAAATGCTCCAAATCGACCCGGGAATTATAAGCTATACAAGAATTGCAGACCGTTTTATAGAACAAAAACAGCCGGACTCTGCAGAATACTATATGAATAAAGCGCTTTCATTCTCCGACAAAGCAACCGCTAGAGAAAAAGCAATTGCATGGTTTAGTTACGGTGATTTATACACCGTAAAAAAGGATCATCAAAAAGCTCTTGATTATTATCTTAAATCTCTTAGTATTCTTGAATCATATGGTGATTTAGAAATTTTAGTAGCTTATGATTCTATTTCCAGTACTTATAAACATCTAAATAATTTTGAGAAATCAAATGAATATTTAAGAAAATATACAAATCTTAGCAATACAATAGATACCAATAAAAAGGCGGCAGTGGATTTAGCGGTTGCAAAACTCATGGAATTCAAAAATAAGGAAAAGGAAAGGGAAGAAAATAAGCTTTATATACTGATTGCAGCCATTATAATCATTTCCATAGCCGCAGTATTTATTACAAAAAGAATATATCTGAACAAACAACTTAAAAAGGATCAACAGCTTGAAGAAAAAAATGCAGAAACGTATAAACTTAAAATGCAGATCAATGACTCTTTTGAAGAGCTCGCAAAACTTATGAATGAAAGAAGCCCATTGTTCCTTATCCGCTTCAAGGAAGTTTATCCTGATTTTTATGAAAAACTATTGGCCCACACCCCCAATATATCAGAACATGATCTGAAATTCTGTGCATACATGCGACTCAACCTCAGCAGTAAGGAAATCTGTCAGCTTGAGTACACAAGCATCCGTACTGCACAGACAAAGAAATACAGACTTAAGAAAAAGCTAAATATTCCTACAGAAACCGATCTACAGAAATGGATTTTGGAGCTTTAAATCATTTCAATAAATTTATTTAAAAGGAAATGTATATACGTTCCCTCCTTCATCTTTTGCCTTCTCATCGCCTATTAATAATGTTTTATCATTAAGAAATACGATGGCTTCTTTTTGGGTATTATGATGTAAAGGAATCTTCTGGATTTTTGCAGAGTTAAAGTCATCCGCAGTAAATCCCGTAAGAACGTGAATATTCTTATGGGATAAAAGGACGATCTTATCCTTGCTACTATTGATCGTTGCCGATGTAATGGCGGCATCATTATAACCACCCTGAAGTTGTAATTTCCCAACCAGTTTCGCTTCAAAATTCCCTTCTTTATTGGGAACTTTAAATACCAGAAATGTACCGTCAAAACCTTTGCTTCTGTTTTTAGTAAAGAGATAAAAATTCCCATTCATCTCTACAAAGCCTTCACAGTCATATAGTAAATTGGATTTTTTAGGAGGGAATTCTTTCTGCCCCTGATAATAAAATTTGGTTGTCTGAACTACTTTTGTTGTTTTCTGGAAAGGATCCTTCAGATCGGTTTTCAAAATAGCAAGGTCTTGTCTGTCGTTATTGTTATTTCCAAAATCTCCAATGTAAATATTGCCTTGCGTATCCGAGATGATATCTTCCCAGTCTATATTTTCTGCATTTTCCACAGGGACTTTCGTCATCATTTCTCCTTTACCATTAAGGCCATATACAGTATTCTTATTTCCACTATCTTCTATTACCCAATAAGTATTTTTATCTTTTGATAAAGCAAGGCCAGAAACTTCCTTCAGTTTTTTCGGAAAAGAAAACAGTTCTTTTAATTTATCATTTTTATCCGGTGAATTTTGAGCTTTAGGATTACAGCCCCAAAGCAGAATTGGTAATATGAGGAAACGTAACATAATTATTTTTTAATTAAATAAGTAATAAATTTTTCACTAAAATAGGAATAAAATATTAACAATGAAAAAAGCTATGACAGCTGTTTTGCTTTTTCCCAGAGAATATCCATTTCTTCCAAAGACATATCGGCAAGGTTTAAGTTTTGCAGACCTGCAAGGTTTTCCATCTTTTGAAATCTTGAAATAAATTTCAAATTTGTTCTTTCCAAAGCAGAGTCAGGATTGATTCCTGAAATTCTTGCATAGTTGATCAATGAGAAAAACACATCACCAAGTTCCTGTTCTTTTTTATCCAAATCGGTTTCTGCATGAAATTCTTTAATCTCCTCATCAACTTTTTTCCAGGCATCCTCAGCATCGTGAAATTCAAAACCAATTCCTTTTACTTTATCCTGAATTCTATAGGCTTTTACTAAGCTTGGTAAACTCTTTGGAACTCCGCCTAAAATGGATTTATTTCCTTCTTTTAATTTTAATTTTTCCCAATTCTGCTTCACTTCTTCTTCATCCTTTACTTCTGTATCTCCATAAATATGAGGATGACGGAAAATAAGCTTTTCATTAAGAGAGTTGATAACATCAGCGATATCAAAACTTTTCTTCTCAGAACCTATTTTAGCATAGAAAACCAAATGAAGCAAAACGTCTCCCAGTTCTTTTTTGATCTCCTGCAAATCATTCTGTAAGATGGCATCAGAAAGTTCATAAGTCTCCTCAAGGGTAAGATGACGAAGTGATTGTAATGTTTGTTTCTGATCCCATGGACATTTCTCACGAAGGTCATCCATGATATCCAATAATCTTCCGAAAGCATCTAGCTTCTCCTGTTTTGTGTTCATAGTAATTGGAAATTCAATCTTATACAAATGTAAGGGTTATTTTGAGTCTATGGTAGTGGTTTGGAGTGAAAGTTTTAGGCGTGGAATGCAAGAATGGTATTGAGGTAAATGTTTAATGTTTAATGTTTAATGTTTAATGTTTAATGTTTAATGTTTAAAGATAAATCTTTGTTGAGAAAATCTCAACAAGAATCTGTATCAACTTTAAACCTAACAGGTTTCAGAAACCTGTTAGGTTTTTATAATGCGCAAAAGCGGAACAAGAGCAAAAGTTGTGGGACTTAGAATATTTAGATCTGTTTAATTTTAAAATTTCACGCAAAGGATTGCTATTATCCGGTGTTGTATTTTAGACAGTCCCTTTCTAAGCACATGCATATCTACATCGCTTCATCAGTGACTTTTGTCGCTTTCTTGGCTCCCTTATCAATAATCAATTGCATCTTGTCTTTGCGTTGAAATAAAATTTCAATATAAAGCTTAGAGGAGTAAAAAGGTAATTCATTTTTTTCTTCAGATTAACTAATTTTTACCTAGCCCAAATTTTGCACCTGATCCGTAAAAGCTTTATGAGGCTCTCTAAGAATTTGTGTACATCACAAAAAAATCCCTGTTGAGAAAACCTCAACAGGGATCTGTATTGTCAATTCAGAAATGAATTATCCTTTTTTAGTATGTGTACTTTTTGGAGCTGCTTTAGCCGCCGCAGTAGCTTTTACTTTTGGAGTAGCCGGTTTTTCAGCTTTTGGAGCCGCTTTTTTAGCTTCTTTTTCAATGCTTACTTCTTCTGCAGGTTCTCCTTCTAATGTTTCAGGCTCTGCTTTTACGAAGCTTTCAGGAGTGATATATCCGGCTTTGTGAAGGATATTGTACCACTGAGCCAATTTTTTGATATCAGAAGAGTATACTCTTTCAGTATCATAATTAGGAAGTGAAGTTAACATGAAATCTTTCAAATCTGCATCAGAAGACTTGTGAGAAATAGTTTCCTTATAATCATTGTTTTTAGCAATATTTTCAAAAACTTCAAACAAAGGAACTTCCTTATCAAATGTAAACATTGCGATATTATCTAATAAGCTTACCTGGCTTGAGTTTCCAATGCTAACTTTTTTCTTGTTGGTAACATCTTCAATGATGAATCCGTTTCTTAATTGAGAAACTAACTTATAAAGTCCTGGTTTTCCAGAAATTGAAATTATTTTTTCTAACAGCATAATTTTATTTTTTGTAAATTTTGCAACCAGCTTTCAGCTTTTTGCTTTTTATTATTCTTTTTAAATCCTTGTTTACATTATTTTGGAAATCTCATTTTGTAACCAATGTTTACATCTCCCTGAGAAATCTTTGCTAGTTTTCCTTTTACCAATTTCTTCTTCAATGCGCTAAGATGGTCGGTAAATAAGATCCCTTCAATATGGTCGTATTCATGCTGAATAACGCGGGCTCTAATATCGGAAAAAGTTTCTGTATGTTTTACAAAATTTTCGTCATAATATTCTATCACGATAGTCCCTTTTCTTTTCACATCTTCTCTCACATCCGGAATAGAAAGACATCCTTCATTAAACTTCCACTCTTCCCCTGATTCTTCAAGAATTTGGGCATTAATGAAAACTTTCTTAAACTCTGCCAATTCATCCTTAATATCTTCATAATCCTCATCTTCCGCAAGAGGAGTTACATCGATTACAAACAAACGAATGTCTAATCCGATCTGAGGCGCTGCAAGACCTATGCCATTTGCGCTATACATCGTTTCGAACATATTATCTATCAATTCCTGTAATTCGGGATAATCTTTGTCTATATCTTTTCCCACTTTTCTCAAAACAGGATCCCCAAAAGCTCTTATCGGTAAAATCATCTTAATCTTTGTTCTAAAAAATTTTGCAAAATAATTGTTGCACTTACTTTATCTATTAATCCTTTCTCTTGTCTCTTTTTCTTACTTTTTCCACTTTGGGAAATAAAAAAAGAAGCCATTTTGGAAGTAAACCTTTCATCGAAACGATGCACCGCAATATCCGAAAATTCTTTTTGAAATACTTCAATGAATTTTAAAATATCGGTTTCCACTTCGGAAATGTTTCCTTTCAAATCTATGGGAAGCCCAATGACCACTTCACTCACTTTATTTTCACTGAAATATTTTTTTAAAAATTTCAATAAAATACGAGTATCTACAGTCTCCAGCCCACTGGCTATAATCTGCATATCATCCGTCACAGCAATACCGCAACGAGCCTTTCCATAGTCTATTGCAAGGATTTGTCCCATAAGTCTGCAAATTTAGTAAAATTTACTGATTTTATTCATAACGCAGTTTTTTTATATAAATCATGTTTTATTCCATATTTTTTTTTATAATTTTAATCTTCCAAAAAACAAATATATGAAGAGACTCATCCTCGTAAGACATGCAAAAAGCGACTGGCCGGAAGAAACGGAGGACTTTGACAGACCCTTGGCAGATAAAGGTCTGGAGGACGCTATGAACATGTCCAGATTCTTAAAAAACAACCATATTTCCATTGATCATTTTGTATCCAGCCCGGCAGTTCGTGCGTTGAATACTTGTAAAATCTTTAATCAGACCTATCAGCTAAGCGTTTCTACTGATCAAAAGTTATACAATCCCTCAGAAAGAAATTTTGAATCTGTAATTTATGACTTGGATGACAATCTAAGCTCGGTAGCTTTTTTCTCTCATAATAACGGAATTTCCAATTTTGCAAACTCCATTTCTGAAGATATTTTTCATTTCCCAACCTGTGGAGTGGCCGGTTTTGAAGTAGATTGTGATTCATGGTCTGAATTTGATGGTGCTAAAAAGAAACTTCTGTTCTTTTATGAGCCGGGAAAAATATAAAAACGGGATAAGCCTAAGCCTATCCCGTTCAATATCTTTAAAATTTTATTCTTTTTACTTTCTTCTCAAATCCAGATCATCAAAATCAAAACTGAAATCCGTCACATCCGAAATCGGTTTCAATTTTGCAGATTGTGCTTTTCCATTTTCATCATAATCGAAAATAATGTAAGCATCGGCATCATAACTTCTATCATCCCACTTGATGATGAAGGAATTGTTTGAATAAGGAAGCAATTCTCCTTTTAATCTAGGAGAATTTTTACATGAAATCCTGTATACATTTCCTTGCTGTGCTATCTCTACATCTCCAAACCAAGCGTCATTGTAAGCTCCCACAACCTGTTCAGCTTTTGGATGAAGTGCTTTATCCTTCTTAAAAGTTTCGGATTTTGCAAATGCATCTTTCTTTTGCTTATCATAGTCTGCATTCACTTTAGACATTCTATCACCATACGTTTTCAGCCAATTTCGGTCTGCTACTCCAAGGTAGGAGTCTTTCACCGTGTTGGTAATGGTATTAAAAGCTGCACCGGATTGCTGATTGGTCAACACAACAATTCCCAACTTCAAATCAGGAATTAAAGTAAACTGAGTCACTGTTCCGATTAACCCTCCTGTATGCTGGACCTGTTTGTGTCCTTTTACATCACTTAAAAACCATCCCAAGCCATATCCGTAAAAACTCGTGTCATAAGGATTCTTGGCTGCTACTCTATCAGGAATCTGAAGGCTCCATAATTGTTGAGCATTTTTATCGGAAACTAGTTTTTTCCCGTCTTTAGTCGTAAAGTTATTCATCAGACATTCAGCCCAAGTTGTCATATCTTTAATGTTACTCATGATTCCTCCGGCTGCATTAGCGGTCTCATTCCAATCATGAGGAACTGCGATTGCCTTTCCGTCTACAGGTGCGTGAGCATCAATTTTATTGGTTACCGTTTTAGCTCTGTTATAACTTCCAAAGCTGGATGTCATTCCCACCGGTTTCATAATTCTCTGTTCGATAAATTCCGCCCATGTCAATCCGGAAATCCTGTGAATTACTTCTCCGGCAACGATGAACATGATATTATTATAATCCAGTTTAGTTCGGAAAGGGTTTTCAGGCTTTAGATATCTTACATTATGAACAATATCATTTACCGTCAAGCTTCCTCCTTCCGGAAAAAACATCAGATCTCCCTGTCCCAGCCCTAATCCTGCTCTGTGTGTGATTAAATCTTTTATCGTTACATTTTGAGAAACATAAGGATCATACATTTGAAACTCAGGAATATATTTTGAAACCTTATCATCCCAGTTCAGCTTTCCTTCATCTGCCAAAATAGCCAATGCCACACAGGTAAATCCTTTTGAGTTGGAAGCTATACCTACCAGAGTATTTTCATCCATCGGTTGTTTTGTGGTAAGTGAACGTACTCCAAAACCTTTTGAATAGGTTAGTTTTCCATCTTTTATAATCCCTACTGACATTCCCGGAACATCAAAAGTTTTTAAGGTATTTTGGATCAATTCGTCCAATTTTTTTTCTTCTACCTGAGCATTGGAAAGCCCTACCGTCAAAAGAAAAATGAAAAAAGAAAGTTTCTGCTTCATTGCTTTTTTTAATTTTCTCAAATTTAATAAATATTAGGAGATGTTAATTTTGTCAATGTTAAAAGTTTACCTACATTTCCATCCAATCTGTGATATCACTTATGAAAAAGTCTATTTACATCCTTTTATTATCTCTTTTTACAAACTATTTTGTAAAAAGCCAGGACAAAGTTTCTAATCCTTTACTTCTGCAAACGTGGAAGTTGAAAAAACTGGACACCTATATTTATACCTATGAAAGGAAAGATGTTTTCGATAACAATAGTTTTGGACTTAAGTTTAAGGAAAATGAAAAGTTGTTAGGTAGCTTACCACGACCGGGAAGTGGAAATGGTATTCTGGAAGAGATCCATAGTAAAGCATTAAAATTTGACCGCTATATAGGGGCCTGGAAAAAAACATCGGATAGCACTCTTGCCATTGTATTTCCTTCAAATCCTGCTATGAATGGTAATTTTATTATCTCAAGATTGACCAGCACCGAATTGAAATTAAAAAGACTCTTTGATGCACAAACAGAAAAGAAATTAGACTCTATTCGAAAAACAAAAAATATATTGGATTAATACTTTGAAAAGGCTTTCGAAATTATAAGGCTTATATTTGCAGTAAAAATTATTAAAAGATGACAACAAAACGATTATTAGCTGTATTTATATTGATGATAAGCTGTAATTTATATTTTGCTCAAGACGTTACGATTAAAGACAATAAAGTATTTTTGGATGGAAAGCAGATTTTAAAAGCTGAAAAAATAAGTCTTGCCCAGTATTCATTCTTTTCTATGAAAGACGACGAGGAAATTTTATTTTATAAATATATAGATAACGAAACACCGAGCTATATAAATGATGATTATTTTGCTCTTAACTTCCTGACTGAAAAAGTAAAAATAGAATCCAAGGATATAGGGAAAGTTGCCAACTTCATGAATTCCAGAAAAGCAATGGAGAGAATCATAAAATGGTTACTTAAAGAAAGAGTTCTCAACCAGAACGGGGAAATAAATCCGGACCGTCTTACTATATTCAAAGAAAAATACGACGAAGATATCACTGCCAGAACCTTTAGATAATGACAAAAATCCTTCTTCTTTCCGATTCCCATTCTTATATCGATGACCGAACTTTAGATTATGCCAAACTGGCCGATGAAATTTGGCACTGTGGAGATTTCGGTAGCATGGATGTCATTGAACAATTGGAGCAGGTAAAACCTGTAAAAGGAGTTTACGGAAATATTGACGATGCCAAAATCCGTGCTGAATTTCCGGAAGTAAACCATTTTTTCTGTGAAAAACTGGAAGTTTTAATGATTCATATCGGTGGCTATCCCGGAAAGTATACACCATTAGCCAAGAAAGAAATTGCTGAAAAAGCTCCTAAACTTTTTATCTCAGGACATTCTCATATTTTAAAAGCAATGTATGATGAGAAAAACAATCTTTTGCACCTGAATCCCGGAGCCTGTGGAAATCAAGGCTGGCATAAGGTGCGTACAATGATGCGTTTTGTGGTAGATGGTGAAGAAATAAAGGATTTAGAAGTCATTGAATTGGGTTCAAGGGTTTAAAGAGTTTGAAAGCGATAGGGTTACTAGGTTAACAAATTGAAAAATGAAAATTGGGGATACAGTTTCTGTAGTAGATGAAGATTTAAGCGGAGTCGTGACTTCCGTGAAGGGAAATATTGTGGTTTTTAAAGATGAATATGGATTTACACATCAATATCCAAAAGAGAAACTCGTTCCAAAGAATGCTGATCTGTATGAAAACGTAAAACCTGTAAGAAAAGCTGAACCTAAAAAAGCAATTTCTAAAAAACATCAGAAAAACCATTTGGTTTTGGACCTGCATTTTCATAATTTGGTAAAAAATCCTAATGATTATGATAGTTTTGAAAGACTGTTCATTCAAAAGGAAAAACTGATAGAAGTATTGGAATTCTGCCGGAAAAATAATTTAAAGAGACTTGAGATTGTTCATGGTATTGGTGATGGAACCTTGCAAAGGATGGTTCGGGATGTTTTGGAAAGCCAGATAAATATTGATTTCTATAATAAGGAAATACTTCATCATCAATCAGGTGCGGTAATGGTAGAATTTCACTAAATTTGCAGCAATTAAATTATGAACGTACTTAATTTACTTTTTACCAAAGACGGATTGATCTACCAGATTGTAAGAAACAAAAGCATTCTGGAAGAAAAGTCTTATTTCGTGACCGAAGAGACACCGGCAAACCTTATTGAAGAAAAGCTTGATGAAGTTCTTATAAAACAACGTTTTGATGAAATTCAGGTTGTTTCTGCACTGAACCATTTTACCCTGATGCCGGAAGGTTTTTCCGAGCATGATGCCGGGTTTGATTTGATTGCATTCAATGCTCCTACCGATAAGGAGAAAGAAGAGCTTATGCTTTCTATCAATAAAAAATTCAATATTCAGTTTTATTATACCTTCCCAAAAAATTATTACAAAAAAATAAAAGAGCTGGCTATTCCGGTACATTTTAATTTTTCCGGGGAAAAGTTTTTAAACTCAATTAATAATAAAAACAATAAAGAGATACACATCAATCTTTACCATAATCAATGTGAGTTTTTTGCTATTGATCATAAAAAAGTGATCCTTTATAACAACCTGGATGTAAATTCGGAAGTAGATTTTCTTTACTTCATCATGTTTACACTCAGTAAAATAGGTTTCGGAATTAATGAAACCAATTTTTACGCCTACGGAGAAACTACGGAGAATGAAACCTTCATTTCCGAGCTTCAGAAGTTTGTTAAAAATTTAAAAATTGTTTTTGACAACATTCCTAACAAGAATTTTATACTTAATTAAGATCTAAGGGCTTAGGAATAAGGGCTTAGCCTTTCTAAAAAGATAATAATGATGTATGATTGTAACTCCTAATCCCTAGAACCTACTACCTAAATTTAAAAAATATGTTCAGAATCATATCAGGCAAATGGAAAGCCAAAAAAATTGCCGCTCCTAAAAACTTCGATGTAAGACCTACCACGGATTTTGCCAAAGAAGCTTTATTCAGTATCCTGGAAAACAAATATGATATGCAATCCATTTCCGTGCTTGATTTATTTGCAGGCATAGGTTCCATTTCATTAGAATTTGCTTCCAGAGGATGTCAGGATGTAACTTCTGTAGAACTGAACCCCAAACATACGGCCTTTATCAACTCTACTGCGTCTGATCTTGACATGGCACTTCAGATCAATGTACAAAGAGGAGATGTCTTTGACTGGCTTAAAAAGTTTAGAAACAAAAAGTCTTTCGAAATTGTCTTTTCCGATGCTCCTTTCGAAATGGAAGAAAAGAAATATCATGAATTGATATCTCTGGTTTTGAATAATAAATACTTGAAAGAAAACGGCGTTCTTATCGTAGAACATCAAAGCCGTATGAAACTGGAACATCCTAATCTGATCGACACCCGAAAATACGGAAATGTAAGTTTCAGTTTTTTTGAACCTAATAAAGAAGATAATCAGGAACTTTAATTCCTGATTATTTTTTTTGAATTGACGGGGGCTTCTATTCCCCATTTAGTAATAGCATCCAGAACAGGTAATAAGGTTTTCCCAAATCCTGTTAATTCATATTCAACTATTAAAGGAGGTTTTTCTGTAAAAACTGTCCGATCGACAATACCGTCATCTTCCAGTTGCTTAAGCTGTAAACTCAATGTTCTCTCTGTAATGGTAGGAATAGATTTTCTTAGTTCATTATATCTTTTAGCCCCTTCAATAAGGTGATGTAAAATCACCGCTTTCCACTTTCCGCCTATAAATCGCATGGTAACACTGGTACAGCAAGGGTAACTTTTATTATCTATTATATACATTTTTATACTATCATTTTTAACCGTTATTGCAAAGATAATAAACTTACATTAAGTTTGTAACTATAAAAAATATAGTATAAAATTATGAACTTTTTAGAAAAAATGAAATCGAGATATACAGTAAAAAAGTATAATCCACAGGGAACCGTAAGTGAAGAAAAAATTCAACAACTTAAGGAAATTTTAAACCTAAGTCCATCTTCCATCAACAGCCAGCCATGGAATTTTATCTTTGTAAATCGTGGTGAACTGAAATCAAAATTGGCCGAAGTTTCTTTCATCAATAAAGAAAAAGTAACTGACTGCAGCCACCTTATTATTTTCCAGGTGATTAAAAACCCTGAAGACTTTGAAAAACAAATTGTGGAAAATCTTCCTGAAGGTGCTGTAAACTATTACAGAACCAGAGTAAAACCTAAAGGAGACCATTTTGTTAAATCCTGGTTAGGACATCAGGTTTATTTATCATTGGGAGTCCTCCTTTCAGCATGTGCAGATATGGGAATAGATTCTACTCCTATGGAAGGAATAGAGCCCGAACTCTATGATGAAATTCTAAAAAATGATAAATACGAAACCCTCTTCACAGTTGCAATCGGAGAAAAGTTGGATACAGATGCCAATCAGCCTAAATTCAATCCAAAATCAAGATTAAAAGCTGAAAAGGTGATCCTGGAAGCGTAATTATAAATACCAATTCCACAGATTTCATTCACAAGAGACACGAATAGGATATTCTCTCGCTGATTGAGCAGATAACGCAGATATTTATTAAACACAAACGACACGAATTTTCACACAAATAGCCACAAACATCTGGCAAATCTGTAAGATCCGTAGTACAGACAAAAAAATCTGCGTAATTCGCGAAATCTGCGAGAAAAATAGTAAAGATCATTTGTACCTTAACGTTTTTCAAATAAAACTATTATTGAAATTGCTCCGCTACGTTCCCAATGACGAGGGCAAGAAAGAAAAAAGTCTGCTTCTAGATGAGGCAGACTTTTTATTTATAATACTTTAAGCTCTAAATCTATGGTTTTACCGAAGAATTTCTTGGAGATCTTTTCAAAGTTTTTAGTAAGGTCTGAGAGATAGAAATGATAATTCGGTTTCGGGTTATTATCATTCAGAAGATTATATTTATCCAGAATAATTTTCAGATGATTGGCCACAATATTTGGAGAATCAATAACACGAACCCTGTTTCCATAATACTGCTTAATTTCATCAATCAAAAGAGGATAATGCGTACATCCCAGAATCAAAGTTTCAATATTCTTTAATTTATTATTACTCAAATAATTATAAATAATTGCATGGGTAATCGGATGATTTTTAAATCCTTCTTCAATGGCAGGAACCAATAACGGAGTAGCCAACTCATCTACTTTGATCCACTTATTATGTTTTCGGATGCTCTTTTTGTACAATCCAGAATTTACAGTTGCCTTAGTCGCTATTACTCCCACATTATTATGGATTTCATAAGACACTTTCTCAGCAACAGGATTGATAACGTCTATTACAGGTACTTTACCTGCAACAGATTGCATCACTTCATTCAAAGCATTTGCTGTGGCAGTGTTACAAGCAATAACAATAGCTTTGCAGTTTTGCTCCAGCAGAAAGTTGGTAATCTTGGTAGAATATTCAATAATAGCTTCCTTAGATTTTTCTCCATAAGGAAGATGTTTAGTATCTCCAAAATAAATCAGATCCTCATGAGGTAGAAGTCTTTTAATCTCTTTAGCAACAGTAAGCCCTCCCACTCCACTATCAAAAATACCGATAGGTTGGCTGGGTGAAAGATGCGAATAATCTTGTTTTTTCGTTTTCAAGTGAACTGAAATTTTATACAAAAATAGTGAATTTTAGAGTCAGACAACTAAAACAACTATACCAAAAATAAATCTGATGCAATTCCATCCGCCATAAACCAATGTTTTTCCGGAATTTTCAGATGATCATCTTCAATTATTAAAATACCTTCTTCTATTTTGGCTTTTATTTCCGTTTGAAAATCTTCCCATATTTGATCTGAAAACTTATTTTTTAAACTAGTGAGATCAACTCCCCATATGGTTCGTAGACCAATCATAATCATCTCATTGAACTGATCTTCCCGGGAAAGAATTTCTTCTTCTTTTGCTAAGGTTTTATCATTAAGTTTTTTAATATACTGCTGGTTATTGGCCACATTCCAACTCCTCACATCAAAACCATTATAAGAATGAGCTGACGGTCCAATTCCTAAATATTCCCGGTATTTCCAATAAGCAGAATTATGTCTGGAATAAAAACCGGGTCTGGCAAAGTTGGAAACTTCATAATGTTCAAAACCATGATCTTTTAAAAAGTCTGATAGATAATAGAATTCTCTGTTTTGTTCTTCCTCTTTCGGACTTTTTATTTTACCCTTCGAAATCCAGTTTTCTAAAGCGGTTTTAGGCTCAACTGTCAAGGCATAGGATGAAATATGAGGAACCTCAAGTGCTATTGTTTTATGTAAATTTTCTTTCCAGATCTCGAGATTGGAAGTAGGGGAACCGTAAATTAGATCAATACTTAGATTTTCAAATCCAAAGTCCTGAGCTCGTTTGATAGAGCTTTCTGCTTCCGAAGCATTATGAGCGCGATTCATTAGCTTCAAATCCTCTTCAAAAAAACTCTGTGTACCAATTGATAACCGATTAACAGGCGTTCCTGAAAGTTGTTTTAAAAAATTCTTGTCCAAATCATCAGGGTTCGCTTCCAATGTAATTTCAATATCCTTATCAAAACTGAAATATCGTAATACCTCATCCATTAAGGAACTTATTTCATCCACTGAAAGAATAGAAGGCGTTCCTCCTCCAAAATAAAGGGATTTTAAAGTTTTGTTTTGTAATTCATCTTTCCGAAGCATGATTTCAGTCTTCATGGCATGAATCATTTCATCCTTAAAATTCAGGGATGTTGAAAAATGGAAGTTACAATAACTGCATTTTTGTTTACAGAACGGAATGTGAATGTATATCATAAAAAAAGCTCTGAAATTTTCAGAGCTCAAATTTATTTAAATTAAATTGATTAATATCTAAATCCTCTAGTATTAATAAAGTTGTCGAAGTTATATCCAAGACTTAACATAAAGCTATTCCCTCCATATTTTTGAATATCAGATATTCCAAGGTTATAAGTAGCTCCAACCATAAATTTGTTGAATCTTACTTTAACAATTGGAGAAATACTTAAGTTTTGGTTATCAAATCTGTTTTGAACAGTTCTATAGCTTACTCCAAAAGAGAATGCATTGATATCGTTTGAGAATGTCGCCATTAGGTTCCAGTCAATCATTCTGGTAGAATTGGTATTCAGGTTAATCAATGCTGATGGTGCGATGGTAATATTATCAGCAATATTCCAGTTATATCCTAAATTTAAGAAGAATTTAATAGGAGAAGGTTCGTAGTTGTTTACGATAGAAGCATCATTACTCAATGCAATATCATTAACGGATACTCCTCCAAAAAGACCTCTATAGGTAGCTGCTAAACCAAAGTTGGCATATACCATAAAGATGTTACTTTCTTCACCTCTTAATAATGGGTCTCCTCCTTCTTCTGTATTGATTTTTGAATAATCAAAATTCATGTTATAAAAGTTAACACTTGTACCGAAAGAGAACTGATCTTTTCTGTCTCCTTCACTACTTAGAGGAATAAAATATGAAGCACCTGCTGTAATACCTCCTGCAGAGATAGGTCCATTACTGTCCCTGAAAACAGAAATACCAGCACCTACTCTATCAAAAATATTCGCATGCATCCCGATTGATTGTACATTCGGAGAATTGTTGAATTTGGAAAATTGTTGCTGATAGTTGGCATTAAGCTGTACGTAATCTGTTTTTCCGTATTGAGCTGGGTTGAACAGGAAATCACCATCCAAAAGATATTGCTGATAGTATGGTAGTGATTCTTGTGCTTTGTATGCATTTGACAAAAGAGCTAAACATACGATAGCATATAGTTTTCTCATAACAAATCTTGATTTCAATTCAACAAATATAAAAAAATTCTCAATATATTTTTAGTTTTCCAAATAATTTCTCCATTTTTTTACGGCATCCGTCATATCTTTGGGCATTGGGCTTTCAAAATATAATTCCTTTTTTGTTGTTGGATGTACAAATCCCAGGGTATGGGCATGAAGAGCATGTCGAGGTAAAATCTCAAATACGTTTTTAATAAATTGCTTATATTTCGGTAGGTTTACGCCTCTTAAAGGAGTATGTCCCTCATATCTTTCATCATTAAATAAAGTATGTCCTATATGCTTGAAATGTGCTCTGATCTGATGGGTTCTTCCCGTCTCAAGTTTACATTCCACCCATGTCATATATTTGAACCTTTCCAAGACTTTGTAATGGGTAACCGCATGTTTACCCTGGCTTCCATCTTCATACACAAACATCTGCATTCTGTTTTTCGGATGTCTTCCGATATGTCCTCTGATCGTTCCTTCATCTTCCTGAAGGTTGCCCCATACAAAAGCCCAATACAACCTCTTAGTCGTTCTGTTGAAGAATTGCTTTGCTAAAAAGCTTAATGCATATTCATTCTTCGCAATGACCAATAGCCCTGAAGTATCTTTATCAATTCTGTGAACAAGACCGACTCTGTCAAGATCCGACTTTTCTCCATTCTGTTCAAAATGATAGGCCAGTGCATTCACTAATGTTCCATCCCAATTTCCAAATCCGGGATGTACCACCATACCGGCTTCTTTATCCACCACAATCAGATCATCATCTTCATATACGATATTAATAGGAATATTCTGAGGAATAATCACATTTTCTCTCGGTGGATGGGTAAGCAATACTGAGATCTGATCTCCCGGTTTCACACGATAATTCTGTTTAACAGCATTACCATTAACAATAACGTTCCCGGCCCTGCAGGTCTGTGAAATTTTATTCCTTGAAGAATTCTGTCTGTATATCAATAAGAATTTATCGATTCTCAGGGGTTCTTGTTTTGCATCCACAGTGATATTAAGATGCTCATACAATCCTTTATTTTCCTCATCAATATCGATATTCTCGATACTGTTGGAATCTAATAATTCTTCATCTAAAAAATCTTCGTTATCTTCTGACATTATTTTATATTTTTTACACAAAAGGCTTCAACATTTTGCAGTTGAAGCCAGTATATTTTAATAATCTTTTTAGTATTTATTCTACTACGACCTTTTTAGCTTTAGGTTTCTCTGCAGGTTCTTTTGCAGGTGTAGAAGCTGTAGCAGCCGGTTTGTGGGTATTATTTCCTGAAGTCTGATTGGTATTGCTTACAGACGTTTTTGGTTTTTCCGTTCCAGAACTTGTAGGTTTTGGGGTCGTCGACTGTGTTTTAGGAGCCTCTGTTTTTACCGGTGTAGGCTTTGGAGTTTCCTTTTTAGGTACCGGTGGCGGTGCATAAGTTGGCTCATTATGAACTTCTTCATATCGTACCGGAGGCAGAGAAGTATCTACTTTCATACGATAGATAGAATTCAATTGATCTATTTTAGCACCCAGCTCGGCCGGAGTCTTTTTACTGGCCCAAAGGTCAATCTGCATACCTTGGTCACGAACATCTCCTGAAGCCGGATCCTGATAATAGATAATATCAGACTCATCCTTACCACCATCTTCATGCTCTACCAATCCCACTTCAAACATACTTTTTGTAATGACAGCTCTTGCTTCTTTTACAGAAAGTCCAACAACATTAGGAATAGAAATATTTCTCATCGGCCCTGACCCTACTACCACATCAATCATGGAGAATCTAGGCAAGCGTGATCCCGGGTTAACAGCATTTCCTTTATATAATATTCTTAAAAGGGCATCTTTCTGAATACTAGGCTCATAGATCGTATCTCCAATTTTAAGACCCACCTGATCCAATCTCTGGAATGCCAATCCTGAATATTTATTGATAACATCCGGAACTACAATAGGAGCCCAAGTTCTTGGATTTACTTTAAGGTGTACTGTTCTTCCATCCTTTACGTGAGAACCTGGTACAGGATCCACTTGCAACACTTGAAAAGGTCTGTATTTAGGGTCATAATTCGCACTATCTACTTCATATTCAAGGCCTGTATCATCCAATATCTTTATGGCATCATGCACAGATTTATTGACTATATTAGGTACAGGAATTTCCTGACCATGATTGGTATGATATTCCAACCAACGAAATGTAAGCCATACCAGACCTACGAAAACGCCGATGGCTACTACTAAATTCAGTAAAACTTTCCAATTGAAAAGTGATTTAAGCATACTTAAAATTACTTTAATTACAACCGCAAATATAACTAATAATTTCTGAATGTGCTTTTTATTTAACACAATTCATTTTTGATTTTAAAATTTGCCGATTTCCCTCATTGCATTGCATAAAATGTTTAAATTTGCCTTAATTGATACTATATGGTTATGAACAAAAAAAGTGTTGCCGTAGTAATGGGAGGCTATTCTGACGAATATGTGGTTTCCTTAAAAAGCGGACAGTTGATCTATGATTCTTTAGACAGAAATCTGTATGACGTATATAAAGTAGTAGTCCTTAAAGATGAATGGTATTTTTTAGGAGAAAATGATAAAAAATATGCGATCAACAAGGGGGATTTTTCTGTTACCTTAGAGAATGATGAAGTATTAAAATTTGATGTATGCTTTAATATCATCCATGGAACACCTGGTGAAAATGGTATTTTGCAGGCATACTGGGATGCTATAGGGCAAAAGTATACGGGATGTGACTTTTACCAGAGTGCCCTTACTTTTAACAAAAAAGATACACTTGCCGTATTATCAAAATATGGAATTCCTTCTGCCAAAAGTATTTATTTAAGAAAAGGAGAAAACATCAATATTGATCAAATTGTAGAAGAACTAGGCCTTCCTCTTTTTGTAAAACCTAACCAATCCGGATCTTCGCTAGGCATTTCAAAAGTTAAAGAAAAGTCCGAGTTGATTGCTGCAACAGAAGTTGCCTTCAAAGAAGACAATGAAATTCTAATTGAAAGTTTTCTGAATGGCATGGAGGTTTCTGTAGGAGTTATTGACTTCAAAGGGGAAACGATTGTTTTGGGAATTACTGAGATTGTTCCACAAAATGAATTTTTCGATTATGAAGCAAAATATGAAGGAGCTTCTGAGGAAATTACTCCGGCAAGGATTGATGAAGAAACCACAAAAAAAGTTGAAGAAATTGCTAAAAGAGCTTACAATTCCCTTGGAATGAGCGGTTTCTCACGAAGCGAATATATTCTCATGGATGGTATTCCTTATATGCTTGAGATGAATACCAATCCGGGGTTCTCTCCTGCCAGCATTCTTCCTCAACAGGCAAGACATTATGGGATTTCCATTATGGATCTTTGTGGAAATGAAGTTGAAAAAGCACTTAATAAATAATTAGAAGAATCATCATAATTCATACAACATGAAAATTGCTGTTTTCCCAGGATCTTTTGATCCTATTACCTTGGGACATTACGATATTATAGAAAGAGCGGCTCCGCTATTTGATAAATTAATTATTGCCATTGGACAGAATTCTCAGAAGAAATACATGTTTCCTCTTGAGAAGAGAATGGAATTTATCCAAAACTCTGTAGCAGAATTCCCCAATGTTGAAGTAGATTCATTTGAAGGTTTAACAGTGGACTACTGCTTTGAGAAGAATGCTCAATACATTATCCGCGGGCTGAGAAACCCTGCAGACTTCGAATTCGAAAAGGCAATTGCTCACACCAACAGAACATTAGCTCATAAAAAACTGGAAACCGTCTTCTTACTAACCTCTTCCGGAAAATCATTCATCAGCAGCAGCATCGTAAGGGAAATCATCACCCACGGTGGAGAATACGAGCTCATGGTCCCGGACTCGGTGAGAGTGGAAAGATAGATATTATAAGTAATGAGCAATAGGTAATAGGTAATTTTGAGACTATGGATTTTAATCAGATCTTTCGGGAAAGAACTAAAAAATTTTCTATTGCTATCATTAGAGCATTTTCTATATTACCATATTCTGACGATGTTTCAATAATAAGGAAGCAAGTTATCAGGTCTTCAACTTCAGTTGCAGCTAATTACAGAGCCGTTTCAAGGGCTAGATCTGAAAAAGAAAAATTCGCTAAAATATGTATTGTAGTTGAAGAAATTGATGAAACACAACTTTGGCCCGAAATTATTGAAGAATTAGAATATTTAAGTCCGGAAAAAATTTTACATTTAAAAACAGAATGTGAAGAACTTGTAAAAGTGATGACTACTTATAAATTTAAATTGTCTCAAACTTAAATGGCATAATTTTTATTACTGATTGCTCATCACTCATTACTTATATAATCATATGCACGAACAGTTCAATTTTGCGATAGAAGTCCTTGGGACCATTGCGTTTTCCATGTCAGGAAGTTTTGCAGCGATGCAAAAGCGCCTTGATCCGTTTGGGGTACTCATTATTGCCTTTGTAACTTCTGTAGGAGGCGGAACTGTAAGAGATTTACTGCTTGACATTCCTGTATTCTGGATGCATGATCTCCTGATGTGCGCATTAATTTTGGTGACCAGTATCTTTTCAATGGTATTCAATTCTCTGGAGAAGAACTTTAAAGTTACTCTATTTATTTTCGATAGTTTCGGACTGGGACTATTTACCATTATTGGAATCCAGAAAGGGTTGAATGCCGGGATCCACCCTATGATATGTATTGCTTTAGGGACAATCACGGGGTGTTTCGGAGGAATTATACGGGATATTTTACTGAATAGAATTCCTTTGATTTTCAGAAAGGAAATTTATGCGACAGCATGTATTGTAGGGGGAGCTGCATTTTTATTAATGACCAGATATACTACTCTTTCCTATACTTTCGCACAGATATTTACCATTTTACTTATCGTTGCCATCAGAACTCTTGCCGTAAAATATCATTGGCAGATGCCAAAATTTTATGGGTACGATCAAACCTCTGAAATGTAAATAAAACATTGAAAAACTAACAAAAAGCACCTGATAAACTTGAAATAGATAACTTCTTTGAGTAATTTACCATTACGAAGCATTGAGGTAATTTCGAATCGTTCCGAAAATGATTTATATGATAGTTTAGGCCATAGAATTATATCATAAAATAGATTTGTTAATTTCTAAAATCCATGTTAATTTATCTTTTTTAAAAATTGAGATGTTTTTATTTATTTCAGGACTAAGCTAGTCTTTTTGTCTCTTATGGACTTCCGTGATGATAAAATTTAATGCTCATAAAGTGAAGAATAAAATTTCACTTTAAAAAGAATTAATTTATATATTTATATTTTAATTTTATAATATGATAAAACACAATTTAAAAAAATTATTCTACTTATTATTTCTAGCATTAGGAATAATTTCTTGTAGACAACAGGATGGATTATTGGAAACTCAAAATGATGAGAGAACATTCAACCTTTTCAACAAAAATAATTCTTACCAGTATAAGGTTTCTCAGAGCAATTCATCTATAGGAAAGTTATACGCTTTAGATTTTCAACAAGCTTATTATTCATACGATCTTAAAAATGGAACAAATTATACTGGGATTAATGTAAAAGGTCCAATCGCTGATTCCTATATTAATTTTAGAGTACATTCACAAATCATTGAAGATAAAAATGGGGATATATACATGTATTTTCCAGTAATTAAAAATCGCAAAGTTACTGATATCTATTTTTCTACTATTAATAAGAAAAACACTCTTCTAGGATTATATAAACTAAAAAATGCTGACCAAGAGTATAACAATATATTTTCTGCGTTTGAAAAAGTGGTTAATCGTCCAAATGAAAAAATGTTTTCCAAAAGCGGAGGAGTAACAGAGATTGATGAAGTTGTAATTACAGGTCCTTCTAATCCTTCAGACGACATGGGGATAATAGGACCTGGACAATGTGAAATGTATGGGCAATGTAATAATGGTGGTGGTTCTGGAGGCTCCAGCGGTGGAGGCGGCGGAGGTGGAGGAGGAAATAGCACTCCTACAATTTCACTTACTCCACCTCTACCTCCAGACACTCCTATTAACGATATAAACGATTTTTTAAAATGTCTTGATACTAGTAAACCTGCTAATCTTACAGTTTATGCAGCTAAAATGTTTTCTTCAAGTCCTTCAGGGCATGCATTTATATCTATAACTCAAGGAAGTAATACTATGACATATGGATTTTATCCTAAAAATTCAGGATTAGAACAAATAATAGGCCCTGGACAAATGGGTAATGATAGTGGACATCCCTATTCTACCGCATGGAATATAGGAAATATTACTCCTGCACAACTTCAGGAAATTATTAAAACATCTTCTGCTTTTGCAAACACTAATTATGATTTAAGATTTAATAATTGTGTCGATTTTGCAATAATTGTGCTGAATAATGTTGGCATTAATATGACTCCGATAAGCGTTGATACACCTACTTCGTTTTCAAATAGTATACAATATGGTGCTACAAGCACAAATGGAATTGCTCCCCAAACTAAAAGAAATTGTAAATAATGATTGTAAAAATTCTCAAAATTATTGCAGTAATTGCATTTTTGCTTACGCAAGGTATAAGTCAACATGATACACTAAATATTGGAATTATATTTATGTCATTATATCAATTTATTTCTGATATTTTAAATCCCGAATATGGAATTTTATGGGAAGGTTTAGGAATGGTATTTCTTATAGGAACTTTTATAGTATTTTTATCATGCAAGGGATATAAAGAAAGATATCTTTTAATATTTTGTTTTATAAGTCTATTTATAGCTTTAATTTTTCTAACTGGAGTTTATGATCCAAATAATTATAAAAGAATAAATAGTTGGTTCATTCTTCCTTCACTATTATTTATTGTTAGTTCAATACTGTCATTAATATTAGTCTTTAGAAATGAGATTGAATAAAGGTGCAATTATATTATAGAACACCCATAATTTTTATAATTTCACCTCAAAAAAAAGCATTTAGAACTAATTTAAGTTACAACTGTTTATTAATAATTAGTGATTTAATTTAAAATACCTATTTACAATCTCTTGTTTTAATACATAATGCACAAGGAGTTATAGAATTATTTTTTTGAAGTAATGAAGCCCTATCATAACTAAACGATGTGGATTGAGAATCGTATGAAAAACTTCACGTATAGGAGTACAGTAAAATTTCATAAAAAAGGCCGTTTTCACGAGTTGTGATACGGCCTCTTTATGATATTATTCATTATGCTTAAAAGAATTTCCCTCTGTTTCTCATATTAGGGTTGTGCATATGTTTTTGCATTGTTGGCATTTTCAGCTGATCTTTCATCATTTTGATCTGGTCGGTCATCATTCCTGCACTATCTAATCTTTTTGCTTCTTCCAAAAGCTTCTGTCCTTCCTGTTTTCTTCCTTTAGAAATAGCTGCTGCAGCAAGATTCAATGTAGCCATTGCTCTGTCGTGTTTCATATTCAAACCATACTCAAGCGCTTTTTTCATTAAAGGTTCTACTTTCGCAGGGTGATCCTGAGCTTGTGTCAATCCCAATAAATAGTGAAAATATCCGTATTGAGATTTATGAAGTTGTGTTTTATAATTCGTTATTTTGCTCAGCCATTCCGCAGCTTTTTCCATATTTTGCTTTCTTAATTGCCAGAATGCCAAAAGAATATATTCATTTTTAAAGAAAAGTAAAATAGGGAATGCAGCCAAAAGAAAAACAACAATTCCCCATCCAAGATTTCTTGTGAAAATCATCATACAAAGTCCTGCCAGAATAAGAAGTGCTGCTACCGCAATTTTTATGTATTTATTCATTACTAAATTTTAGAAGTGCAAAGATAATAAAATTAAGGTTTAAAGTTCAAAATGTCAATGGTGAATGGTCAATTCGTTGCGCTTGTTAATTTTTATATCAGGTAGCTATTCACGATTCACTTTGCGAAGCAAAAATTGACTATTGATTTCTAAGCGTCCTTCTTTATTCGTTCAAACGTCTGGAAGCAGAAATCATACCCGTTTTTTTCGTCTTGTTCATGGCAGACTTCATTGATTTTTTTCCAGATCTTTTCATCGATCTTCGGGAAGAAGGTATCTGCTTTAAGATCCGCTTTTACCAGAGTAATTTCCAGCTTATCCACAATATCCATGGTTTGTTCATAAATGTTGCCCCCTCCGATAATAAAAACTTCTTCATCAATCTTTTTGGCAAATTTCACAGCTTCTTTGATGCTTCCCACAATAAGAATCCCTTCTTCAAACCAGTCTTTTTTTCTTGACACAACAATATTGGTACGGTTAGGAAGAGGTTTCCCAATACTCTCATAGGTCTTTCTTCCCATCACTACTGGATGTCCGGAAGTAATATCTTTAAAATGTTTTAAATCTTTAGGAAGATGCCAAAGCAACTGGTTTTCAAAACCAATTTCATTTTTCTCTCCCATTGCCACCACTATTGTTGTCATTCAAATATAATTTTTTACAAAATTAGCACATAATTTGTATATTTGATTAGCACAAAAATTTAAAAAAAATAAACTATGAAAAATAAAGGATGTTTGGGCGCCGGAACAGTCGGTATTGCTCTCCTTATTATTGTTGCTGTTCTATTCTTCTGGGGAAGAAGCGGATATAATAACTTTGTAGACAAAGAACAGACTGTCAACGCAAAATGGTCTAACGTAGAAACGGTCTACCAGAAAAGAGCGAACCTTATTCCGAACCTGGAAAGAACAGTGAAATCGTATTCTAAATTTGAGCAGGAAACTTTAACACAAGTGGTAGAAGCACGTTCTAAAGCTACTTCCATCAATATCGATCCTACCAATATGACAGATGCAGATATTGCTAAATTCCAGGCTGCACAAGGAGAATTATCCGGAGCGTTGAGCAGATTAATGGCTGTGGTAGAATCTTATCCTAATTTAAAAGCAGATCAGCAGTATATCAACTTCCAGAGAGAGTATACAGCTATTGAAAACAGTATCAGAACAGAAACGGTTTACTACAATGATGCTGCAAAGGATTATAATACATCTATCAAGACTTTCCCGAATAATATTTTGGCGAACTTCACCAACTTTAAAGAAAAACCTTACTTCAAAGCTGAAGCCGGAGCTCAAAAAGCCCCTGAGGTATTTAAATAATGAATAATTTCCTTACAAATCAGCAGATCGCTTCCCTTGTGGAGGCGATTCAATCTGCAGAAGAACATTCTACAGGTGAGATTAGAGTGCATATTGACTCTAATACTGAAGACCATCATGCCAAAACAGCATTCGAGGTCTTCAAAGAACTTTGTATGGATAAAACTACTGATAGAAACGCCGTGCTTTTCCATGTTAATTTTGAACAAAAATACCTGACTATTATTGGAGATGTCGGCATCCATGAAAAAGTACATCAATCCTATTGGGATCATCTGCATGATTATATCACAGCCGAATTTGCCAAAGGAAATTATCATAAAGCTTTAAAAAGTGCCATTCTAGAAACAGGCATTGAATTAAAAAAATATTTTCCTGTAAAAGGAGAAAACCCAAACCAACTTCCAAATGAAATTACGTTCTCTTAAAATAGTATTTTCATTTTTATTGATTTGCTTTTACACTATTGTATCAGCACAATATACCATTCCTAAAAAACCTGCGGTTTTATATCCGGTGTATGATGAA
>NZ_PIZV01000078.1 GCF_002835665.1 Chryseobacterium sp. PMSZPI | reverse complement strand
AACAGAAGCTTGATACTGCCTTGCTTAGCAATATTGGAAACTGGTTTATTCAACATAAAAATTTTAAAAAATCACAACAGGAACAAACTGAAAAAAATAAAAAATTACAACAACAAATTGATCTCATTTTTGAAGAACTGAAACCATTTAACTTTAAAAAGGATTTTAAAGAGGATTTCAAAGTTCAGCGAGAAACCTTAGAAACCAGGAAAAAAGAATTTTCACAAAAACTGGATCATTTAAAAATTCAAAAAGAGCTTTCTCGTTTTGCCAATGAATTACATGACGGCGAAGATTGTCCGCTTTGTGGCTCCAAAGAACATCCGAATATCGTGGAGTTTCATGATGTAAATACCGAATTGCAGGAAATTCAGGAACAACTTGCTACTACAGAACAAGAAATTCTGAAAATTCAGAAAATGGAAGCTGAAATTGAAAAAATTCTGGACCGAAAAAAAATATTTGAAGATCAACTTACTGCTGAACAAAAAGAACTACACCAACTCCAAAAGGATCTTGAAATTCATATTCAACAATTTATCTGGACACCATTCAGCCCGGATCATGAGGATGAGTTTGAGAAAAAAAGAACAGACTCTTTTGCTTTAGATAAAAAGATTGAAGAAATTGAACGAAACCTTGTCTTAGAACGGGAAACACTTGATAAAGAAGGTAAACTTTTAGAAAAATACAAAACTGCTCTTGAAGCTTTCAAACTCGAAGAGGCTACAAAACAGGAACAGATCAATATTAATCGCTCTCATCTTA
Organism: Chryseobacterium sp. PMSZPI; assembly: GCF_002835665.1. GTDB lineage: Bacteria > Bacteroidota > Bacteroidia > Flavobacteriales > Weeksellaceae > Chryseobacterium. The sequence continues at coordinate 19,265 of NZ_PIZV01000078.1, read as the reverse complement.
AAGTGCTAGACTGGCACAATTATGAACAAAAGAATGTCCCTGAAATTGAAATAGCCTACCAAAAGCTGGTACAATCCAATATTGAAATTGAGCAAAATTATCAGAAGACCTCTCAGCAGGAAAAAATTCTTGCTCCAAAACTGGCAGAACAAAAAGCAATTGTCAGTCAATCTGAAAAACAGATTTTAGAGCTTGAGAAAGAAATTTCAAATAATAATGAAACAGTTGATAAAGCATTGGCAGCGCAAAAATTCAAAGATTTTAAAGAGGTTGAACAAATTTTACGTCTGGAAATTAATATTGAACTTGCCAGAGCTCAGATTCAAAAGTTTAAAATCGATTTTGAAACCTTAAAGAAAGTCATTGAAGGATTGGAACTAAAGCTTAAAGGTCTTGCATTCAATGATGAACAATATTCTTTGACTGAAAAACAATTCAATGAGGCACATCAAGAACTGAAACAGGTCAATGATTCAGTTGTGAAAATGGGATCAGAAGTAGAACGATTAGAAAAAGAATATCGTAAAAAGGGTGAACTACTCACACAACTTGCTGCCCTCCAAAAGCGTTCTGATAATCTTAAATTGATGATCAACTTGTTCAAAGGAGCAGGTTTTGTACAATATGTATCATCTATTTATTTGAGACAATTGTGTGATCATGCCAATGTGCGTTTTCATAAAATGACCAGAAATCAGTTGAGCCTACAATTGAACGAAAATAACGATTTTGAGATTATAGATTACCTCAACGAAGGAAGAAGCCGAAGTGTAAAAACACTTTCCGGGGGTCAGGCTTTCCAGGTATCATTAAGTCTTGCTCTGGCTTTGGCAGAAAGTGTTCAATCTAATGCACAAGCTGATAAAAACTTCTTTTTTATTGATGAAGGTTTCGGAACTCAGGATACTGAATCGGTAAATATTGTATTTGAAACGCTTACCAACCTAATGAAAGAGAACAGAATTGTCGGAATAATCTCACATGTTGAAGAGCTTAAAGAAAAAATTCCGACGGCACTCAATATTGTAAAAGATGAGGAAAGAGGAAGTTTAATTCAGATCATCTGATTTTAAAACCACAAATCGAAGATTCGACAAAGTCAAAAGTCACAAAAGCTTTATTTTAAAACACTTTAGTACACTTAAGTAAGTTGACAATTGTCCTGCATAAAAAGTTCACATAAGCTGAAAATCGAAGATTTTCGTAAAACTTAAGTGTACTTAATGTCCGTAAAGTTTTTAACTTAAAAAATAACTAAAGTGTTTAAAATGCTTTTGTGACTTTTGTGATTAAATATGACCTGTAATTACAAGTTTTGAACCAATGGTTTTACTTCCTTCCCGAATAATTCGATAGACTTCATCATTACATCATGAGCAGGATCTCCCACATCCATATGCCCGATAAATCGTGTGATTCCGAAAAGTTCTTTCATATAAGCAATTTTATCTGCTACCTCAGCTGAACTTCCGATGAATAAAGCTCCATCTTTGCTTCTTCCTCCGTCATACTGCATTTTAGTATAAGGTGCCCAGCCTCTGGAAGCTCCTATCCTATCCATTTGAGATTTATAATTATGGAAATAACCATCCACAACATTTTGATCATCGCTTACAAAAGTATGTGAGTGAATGGCAATCTGCATAGCTGACATATCATGTCCTGCTTTTTGATATTCCTGTTTATAGAATTCAATCAGATTTTTAAACTGGATAGGCATTCCTCCAATGATTGCCACTACCAAAGGCATTCCTAATTTCGCAGCACTCAGAACAGACTGTGGTGTACCTCCAACAGCTCTCCAGATTGGAAGTTTCCCGTTATTTTTAGCTCTCGGGTATACCGTTTGGTTCTGCATTGGAGCACGCAATTTTCCTGACCATGTTACATTTTCCTCGGAGTTGATTTTCATTAATAAGTCTAATTTTTCATCAAAAAGCTCCTCATAATCATTCAAGGAATAACCGTATAAAGGAAACGACTCAATAAAACTTCCACGCCCTACGAATATTTCTGCTCTTCCATCTGAAATCAAATCCAATGTTGAAAAGTCTTCATATACTTTTACCGGCTCGGAAGAACTTAAAACCGTAACTCCACTTGCCAATTTAATATTTTTTGTAATGCTGGCTGCCGCTGCCAATACCATTTCCGGGGAAGAAACGGCGTAATCCGGACGGTGGTGCTCACCCATGGCGAAAACATCAATTCCCACCTCATCCATTAATTTCACCTGATCTAATATTTCACGGATTTTGATTCCGGCATCTTTATATTTTCCGGTTGACTGATCAAACGCCAAGTCACCGAACATTCCTATTCCTAATTCCATATTGTTGATTTTAGTGATACAAAATTACCACTATGAAAAATCAAAAACATTGATGTTTGATAAGATCGTAAAGCGTTGCCGTTACATGCAAACTTTTACCTAGCTTTAGATTGTTGGAATAAAAGAAGTTTTAACAAATTGCTTTTAAGACACAAGAAAATCAAAAATTTTCAGCAAACATTGTATTTATAATTTTGCCACAAATGCACTAATAAAATAATTCGTGCATTCGTGGCAATAAACAAAATCCAGTCGAGGTGACTGGATTTTTTTATTATTTTTTCAAATACTGATCAAAATAATCTGTTACTTTCTGCATCAGATGAACTCTGTCCTTCCCAATTACATTATGCGGATGCCCCGGATACACAAAATAATCCAATTGCACTCCATTATCTACAGCTGCTTTGATGAACTTTATAGAATGTTGCCATACTACAACATCATCTTGTGCACCGTGAATCATTAATAATTTTCCTTTAAGATTCTGAACTTTGTCTAAAAGATTGGCTGCAGCATATCCTTGTGGATTTTCCTGCGGAGTATCCATATATCTTTCGCCATACATAATTTCGTACATATTCCAATCGATAACAGGTCCTCCTGCTACTCCTACTTTAAAGACATCAGGATTACGAAGCATAAAACTTGTTGTCATAAATCCTCCAAAGCTCCATCCGTGGATTCCCATTCTTTCGGCATCTACATAAGGAAGGGACTTCAGATAATCTACACCTTTCATTTGATCCTTCATTTCCGTTGTGCCCAGGTTTCTGAAAACAGCTTGTTCAAATTTCAACCCTCGGTTAGATGAACCTCTTCCGTCCATGGTGAAGATAATATATCCATTTTGTGCCATATACTCATACCATAAATTTCCTGAGGCCGGAAAGCTATTACTGATCAATTGTAAATGAGGTCCGTTGTATAAATATACGATGACCGGATACTTTTTATTAGGATCAAAATTGGTAGGAAGAATGATCTTTCCGTATAAAGGAGTCCCGTCGTCTGCCTTTAATTCTACATTTTTAATTTCAGGTCTCTGATAATTTTTTAATGGATTTTCAGAAGTAAGGATATTGGTAGATTTTAAATTAGCCGTGTTAATAATATTAGCTACTCTTGGAGAGGTCGGATTACTGTATGCATCATACAAATAATTCCCATCACTACTCAATACTCCGGAGTGCATCCCTGCCTCACTATCCAATCTCTGCATCTTGAAATTAGCCCAGTTAATCTTATATAAATGTCTTTCTAAAGGAGTTTCTTTCGTTGAAATAAAATAAATATCCTTCTTTTTCTCATTAAATCCTAAAATCTCTGTCACAAGCCAGTCTCCTTTCGTTATTTGGGCAACCAGACCTTTCTCTAAACTATAATGAAACAAATGATTGTACCCTGTTCTCTGGCTTTGCCAGATAAAATCAGTGTTGGAATTTGGGAAGAAGGTAAGAGGATGCTGTGGCTCAACATATTTACTGTCCGTTTCTTCAAATAATGTTTTCACCAGCTCTCCTGTTACCGCATCATATTGATTCATTTTCATATGATTTTGTCCTCTGTTAAGAACTGCTACAAAAATGTACTTCGAATCCGGACTCCAGGTAATTGCTGTTAAATATTGATCTTTCTCACCTTCAACTTTTAAGAAAGTTGTTGATTGATTTTTGATATTGTATACCCCTAAGGTCACCTGATGAGAAGTTTGACCCGCCATTGGATATTTAATATTATGGTTAACAGCAGGGGTCACAGACCAGTCAATGATCGGATAATCTGCTACCATCGTCTGATCCATTCTATAAAAAGCAACACTTTCGGAGTTTGGAGCAGGGAAAATACCGGTATCAATACCGAATTCATTTCTGTGAACTGCCTGTCCGCTGATGATATTCTCATTCGCTTCATTGGTAACAGCAATCGTTTTTCCGTTCTTATTCACAAACAGATTGTTCTTTGCTGTAAACGCAAAAGTCTGACCGTCACCAAACATTTTAACATTCACAGCATCCAGGTCTACTGTTACTTTATTTTTGATTTTCCAGTCGGCACCAGATTTTTCAATCCAGAACATTTTACCTCCTGTATTAAAGTATGCATGTGAATTATCTGCAAATTTAATTGGTGGAAGAGCTTGCAACTGATCATTCGAAAGTTGTCTGTTCAACTGTGTCATAGATACTAAAGTATCCTGTTTGTTGGTTTTTAAATCTGTAATCAAATATCCGCCTTTCACTGACTGGATATAAGATTTTCCATCTGCTGACCATGAAAATTGGGAAATATTTTTCACGGCAAGGTTTGTTCTCATTCCATTTACAGCCTCCGCCATTGTAAATTTCTGTGTCTGGGCCAATACAGAACTACCCAAAACCAGCATCAATAAAGAAAATTTATTTAATTTCATTGTATAGAATTGAATCCCTCAAAAATAAGAAATAAAAACCATCCGTTAAGAAATGTTAAAATAAAACATTCATAAAATAAATTTAACGAAATGATTGAAATTATTTCTTAACTTAATAGTAGATTTTGTGGATGTTATTGCTCAACACAAAGCGACAAGAAAATCTCTAAATCTCACAAATGTTGTACGTTTTAATTAAACCATCGGACAGATATGTATGATAGAATAAAGAAAAGTTTTGATCGGCAAGGATTAATGAAAACTTTGGGTGCCGAATTACTCAATGTAGAAAAAGGGCAGGTAAAAATCTCATGTCAGTTTTCCGAAAAACTCACTCAACAACATGGATTTTTTCATGCCGGCGTAGCTACCAGTATCGTAGATAGCGCTTGTGGTTATGCAGCATTAACTCTGATGCCGGAAAATGCAGAAGTATTATCGGTAGAGTTTAAAATAAATTTTATGAAACCTGCTAAAACCGATAAGCTTATTGCTATAGGTAAGGTTTTACAGTCAGGAAAAACATTAACGGTTTGTGAAGGCTATGTATATGATAGCAGCGAAGAGAAATTATTATCAAAGATGACAGCGACGATGATCAGTATATTATACTAAGGTTGAAAATTGGATAAATAAGCGTAAAGCTCATTTCTTATCCTATATCAATGTTTCATACCTGGTCTCTATCCTAAATTTGCATCATTAATAACAAACAAAATATAACACAATGGCAACAAAATGGAACCTAGACCCAACACATAGTGAAATCACTTTCAAAGTAAAACACATGATGATTTCTAATGTAAAAGGAAGCTTCAGAAACTTCACTGCTACAATTGAATCTGAAGATGAATTCTTCGCAAACGCAAAAACTACAGCTACTATCCAAACTGATTCTGTATTCACAAACAATACAGACAGAGATAATCACTTAAAATCTGCAGAATTCTTTAACGCAGAAGTACATCCGACAATCACTTTCGAATCTCAAAATTTGAACAATGAAGTGGTTGGTAACCTTACCATCAATGGAATCACAAAACCTGTAACATTGGATGTAGACTTCGGGGGAATCAATGTTGACCCATGGGGAAATACAAAAGCTGGATTCTCTTTTGAAGGAAAAATCAGCAGAAAAGACTTCGGATTAAACTGGAATGCAGCCCTTGAAGCTGGGGGTGTAATGGTAAGTGATGATGTAAAAATCGCTGGTGAATTACAGTTTGTAAAACAAGCATAATTTTCAATATACTTCATAAAAGGTTCAGGGATTTGTCTAAAAGCCTTGAACCTTTTGTTATTTTATAAATCCTTATGAAATATGAATCTTAACGATCTTCAGAACATAAGCGAAAGTTTCAACAATACGCAAAGAATGCCTGTTTTATTTCTCGGGCATGGTTCGCCTATGAATGCTATTGAAGAAAATCAATTCGTACAGGGATTTCGTAAAGCAGCCACAGAACTCCCTAAACCCAATGCCATTTTGTGTATTTCAGCTCATTGGTATACAGACGGTACTTTTGTAACCGCCATGGAAAAGCCTAAAACCATTCATGATTTTTATGGTTTCCCCAAAGCATTATTTGAAGTACAATACCCAGCTCCCGGCAGCCCGGAACTGGCAAAAGAAACTGCTGAGCTATTGTTGCCTGCAATAGTAGAAGAAGATCACAACTGGGGACTTGATCACGGTGCCTGGTCTGTGATCAAACATATGTACCCTGAAGCTGATATCCCGGTAATCCAACTCAGTATTGATCATACTAAGCCTCCACAATATCATTATGATCTTGCCAGACAGCTTAATAAACTCCGTGAAAAAGGAATCCTTATCATCGGAAGCGGAAATATTGTTCATAACCTACGTTTAATCGACTGGAAAAACATCAATACTGTAGGCGCCGGCTGGGATTGGGCAATAGAAGCCAGAGAAAAAACCAATAATTGGCTTCTCGACGGAAATTTTCAAAATATAATTGATTATCATAAACAGGGAACTTTTCTGCAATATGCAGTTCCAACGCCTGATCATTATCTTCCGCTACTTTATACTTTAGGGTTAAAAGACCGGTCTGAAGAGCTAACTTTATTTAATGATGAGCTTATTGGAGGTTCTTTAAGTATGACAAGTGTAAGGATTGGATAAAAAGAAAAGAAGCCGGATACCGGAAGAAAGGAGGCTATCAAAGTTATAAGAGTTTGCTTAAATTTTATTTAAACCATTAAGATGAATTAAGTTGTTAAGGTTAATTAAGAAAAAAATCAAAGATTTTTTATAAGCAAAATGCCTTAAAGCGGAGCTCAAACTTAATATTCTAAAAATCTTAAGAATCTTAATGGTGAAACTTATTTGTAATAAAAAATGACAAATTGATTTATGACATAATATTCTTAAAATTTAAACAAGCTCTAAAACTACATCCACATTCCTCTTCCAGCACCCAGTTTTTATTTTTTTAGATTATTGTACTGCTTTCAGAACGTTAATATTTCCATAGCCAAAGCTGGAGTTAACGTTTGGATAGTATGTCGCAGACTGTCTCATTTTATTAAGAACCTGATCTCTTGTCCACGATGGATTTTTAGACCAAACCAAAGCAGCTATTCCTGCCGTAGCCGCCGTAGCTACTGAAGAACCTCCCACATAATCCGCTTGTCCGTTATAGTAACTTAAAACCGGAACTGTATTTCCCGAAGCTCTTTCCATCTGAAAAGTAAAATCTATTTCTTTCCCGGAATGGCAAACATCACATTTCTGATTGGAAGTTCCTTCTTTCACTCCTGTTATTGCTTGTGTTTCCGGCATCCAGGCCGGGAAAATAACGCCTACAAAAGAAGTAAAGCTTGTAGAGGTTCCTCCTGCACAGAAAATTAATTTACCTCTGGCATAAGCATATTTTACTCCATCCTCGATTTTACCCACTGAAAAGATATGCCCCATCGACATAGAAATAATCTTTACATTGGCATTATTTCCCAATTCTGTAAATGCTGTTTTTACACCATCTTGTTCGCTGGAAGTATCCAACACCACATTAGCAGCCGCACGGTAAGCAATCAAATTGGCGTTATAAGCAACTCCTACGGGTAATCCGGCATTATTTCTGGGTGCTGTCATCACTGAAGCCATTTTAGTACCATGTCCGCACTGATCGGCAGAACCATCTGAGTTATAAACACCAAATTTACTGATTGTTCTTCCTGATGAAGCTCCATTATTGAAATTATTTCCCAATAGTGTCTGTTCCGGTGAAACTCCCGTATCAATCAAACCGACAGTCACTCCTGCTCCTGTACTATAGTTCCATGCATCAGGAATACTATGTTTGGTAAAAGCCCAGGGAATTTTTGCACTCGGAGTCGTTGATGTATAATCTACTGCATTTAAAGTTGTTGATGAAAAGCCACATCCTGAAGAGCCACTGCTTGAAGATCTTGCTGCAGTATTGAACTTGCTCTCATTTTCAAAATAGTGATAATCCCCCGGCTCAAGATATCGGATTGTTTTCAATTGACGAAGAGCCGTAATGGTTTCTTCATTTTCGATGATCACATCCATTTGATTAAGATATTGATCAGTTGCCTGGAGGAATCCTCTTTCATCTTTTCCTTCATGTTTTTTAATCACTGACAGGATCTCATTTTCTATTGCTTTGTTGTTAGGAGATTTACTTCTGTCAAAGTCATCTTTAGAATCACCAAATCCGATAGATGCTTTTCTGTTTCCACGGAAAATAGCACTCCATAAGAAATGATCAGATTGTTGGCTCCAATTAAAAGAACCATCTGTTTTGATGGATTGATTGATCTTATCATTGATCTGTTTAGCCGTCAATGGATCTTTCTGGCTCATTTCAATTTTAGAATTTTCAGTTGGTAGTTCTTCCCTGTTGCAAGAATGTAAGGCAAAAAATATTGCCAAGAGGAATACAGTTTTTTTCATATGTTATAATTTTGGTTGGGACCAATATAACACTTTAGGAGGAATTACAAACTTTTTAGAAATGAATTTAGCATTATATAAATATTAAAAATTCACTATAAATCAAAAGATTACAAAAATACCCTATAGTATTTTTTCATAGCAAACACTTGTATTTACATTTACATATTGTCCATAATTGGGAATTTTATAGAAGCCACCTTTTTCATAAACAGAAATAGCCGTCTTCAGATCCTGGGAAGTTTCCAAAATTGCTTTTTCAAAACCCAAATCTTTAGCCCAGTTTTCCAATTCCTTAACTATTGCAGAGGCTAACCCTCTTTTTCTGAATGCCGGATCGGTATACATTCTTTTAATTTCAACAATACTTTTTGAAAATGGTTTGATTGCACCACATGCAGCCGGAACTTCATCTATATAAACAACAATACAGTGTTTAATTGTATCAATTTTATTGAACTGATCAAAAAAATCATGTTCATCGCCATTATGGGAAGCGAGAGTTGCATCAAGGTGTTTAACCAGGTTTTGAAAATCTATATTTGAGGAATCTGTCCTATATATATTCATGTTTACCAGATTTATTTTTTGTATTTATAATTCTGTTTACAATAAAAAAGCTCCCTTCCGGAAGCTTTCATTTTTATATTTTAAACTAGTTGACAACAAATTTTCTTTCGTTGATCAATTCTGCAATAGCCAGCATATCTTTACCAATCAGCCTGTCATCTTCCAGCTTGGAGACTTTAGAACGAAGGATAGTAAAGTTTTCTTCAATAATTTTAGAACATTTTGAAGGCCTTCTGAATTCCAGTCCTTGTGCAGCGAACATCAACTCAACAGATAAAATATTCACCAGGTTTCCAAGAACCTGATTGAATTTTCTTCCCGAAATACTTCCCATAGATACATGGTCCTCTTGTCCCAAACTTGTAGGAATAGAATCAGCTGAAGCCGGGAAACATAATGTTTTATTTTCCGTAACCAAAGCCGCAGAAGTATATTGAGGAATCATAAATCCTGAATTCAGACCTGAGCTTTCCGTTAATAATCTTGGAAGCCCATATTTACCTTCCAGCAATAAATAGCTTCTTCTATCTGAGATATTCCCTAATTCGGCAGCTGCTAATGTTGCATAATCTAAAGGTAACGCCATTAATTGACCATGGAAATTCCCCCCAGAAATTGATTCTTCAGCACTCAGTACAATCGGATTATCTGTTACAGAATTCAATTCTGTTTCTGCCATATTTTTAAGATGCTCAAAAGCATTTCTGCTTGCTCCATGTACTTGCGGTACACATCTCATGGAATAAGGATCCTGTACTCTTTCGCAATCTTCATGGGCTTTCATATTTTCCGATCCTTTTAAAAATTTAAGCATTCTCGCCGCTACTTTCTTACTTCCTTCAAAAGGTCTGATTTCATGAAGTTCTTTCTTAAACGGGCTTGCTGATCCTCTATACGCTTCAAGACTCATTGCAGCAGTCATATCGGCAAGATCTAAGAGATACTCAAATTTTTCAAGACCTTTGATGGCATGTGCTAAAATGAACTGTGTCCCGTTGATTAATCCTAATCCTTCTTTTGGACCTAATGTTAATGGTTCAAGATTATGTTTTTCCAACACGTCTTTTGTGTCGGAAACCTGATTTTCTTCCCAAACCTGACCTAACCCCAATAAAGGCAATACCAGATGTGCCAAAGGTGCCAGATCTCCTGATGCTCCCACAGATCCCTGTTCAGGCACTACAGGAATAATATCTTTTTCCAGCATCAGGATCATTCTTTCAATAACATCCAGAGAAACTCCTGAAAATCCTTTTGATAAAGCATGAACTTTAGCAATCATCATAATTTTTGAAAGTTCTTTGTCTATTGGCTTTCCTACCCCTACTGCATGAGAAATAATCAAGTTATATTGTAATTGTGCTGTTTCATCAGCAGATATTTTCGTATCGCACAGTGGTCCAAACCCTGTATTAATCCCATATACACATCTATCGGATTCTACTATTTGCTGTACGTTTTTCTGTGATTTTAAGATTTGTTCTTTTGATGCTTTATTAAGCTTGGCTTTATTAGGTTTTTTACATATTTCCAGAACATCATGGAAAGTAAAAACATCTACTCCGTATATCATTTCTAAAAAATTTTCTTAAAATTACGCATTTAACAATAATTGGAAAAACTAAATTTTAATCTTCTATATTTTTCTGATAACACATAATTTAATTTATTATTTTTATCACCAAAAATTAAAAATAATAACACATGAAACTTACATCTTTACTGCTTATGCTATGTCTGGCAGCTACGAATACTTTCGCCCAGAAAGTAAAATATTCTAAAGAGGATATCAAAAAAATGGAAACTTATCTTTTCAATGAAGGTTTTAATACTCCCTCTCCAAAGAAAACGTCAACCATCATTTTAAAAGACGGAACTTCTTACAAAGGTTTTTGTAATAAAATCGAAACCAAAAAAGGACAAATCTATGAAGTAGCCATCAAAGACAGTGTAACCAAAAAGAACACTACTTTTAATGCTGATCAGATCAGCGAAATGTATGTATACCCAAGCAATGCAGAAAAAATTGCCAAGGTGGCAAAGTATATGGGAAACATCAGGAATTTTGGTACGAAGAAGCTTACGAAAAACACTAATAATGACAGAATATATTTTGTAAACCAGACCGTTTCCTTAAAGAATAAAAAAGATGATAAAGAATTTCTGATGCAGGTAATCAATCCTGGTTTTGATGATATTATTGCAGTATATCATGATCCCAGAGCCAAAGAAACCACCGGTTTTTCTGTAATGGGTTCTCCACAGCTAGGTGGAGGCGTTATTAAATCTTATTATGTAAAAAAAGGAAATAAAGTTATGTGGCTTCACAAGGATGACTTTGAAGACAATTATGATTTTCTTTTTGGAGACAATCAGGAATTCATGAAAAAATACCCCAAAAATTCTGTAGAATGGGATTACTTCAGCTTTCTTGTAAACGAGTATACCACAATGACAAATGGATAAATATTTCAAATCAATAAGAGAGGAAACCTGTAGAATAATCTGCAGGTTTTTCTTTTTTTAAATATGGAAAGTTTCCTTAATTTTGTTATATGAATCCTTCTTTAGAATTACAGCTCAAAACCTTACCATCCGAACCCGGCGTTTATCGTTATTATGATAAAAACGAACAACTTTTGTATGTTGGGAAAGCTAAAAATTTAAAAAAGAGGGTTCTCTCTTATTTCAATAAAAATCTTTCCGGATACAGGATCAAAATAATGGTAGGTAAAATCCAGCGTCTTGAAACTACCATTGTAAATAGTGAATATGATGCCCTTTTGCTGGAAAATAATCTCATCAAGGAACATCAACCGTTTTATAATGTCATGTTAAAGGATGACAAAACCTATCCTTGGATTTGTATTAAAAATGAAGATTTCCCAAGAGTTTTTCTCACCCGAAATGTCATCAAAGACGGTTCGGAATATTATGGCCCTTATGCTAAAGTACGTCCTGCTAAAATTTTACTGGACACGATCAAGCATATTTATAAACTAAGAACCTGCAACCTTAATCTTTCTCCGGCTAAAATAGCAGAAGGAAAGTATAAAGTCTGCCTTGAATATCATATTAAAAACTGTGAGGGCCCCTGTGAAGACCTGGAAAGCAAAGAAGAATATGATGAAAAGATCGATGCCATCCGTGGAATGATCAAAGGAGACTTCCGAAAAGCCAAAGAATATCTGGTAAATCAGATGATGAAACTGGCCGCTAATCTTCAATTTGAAGAAGCCCAGATCATTAAAGAAAGATTAGACATTCTTGAAGATTATCAGGCTAAAAATACAGTTGTCAACCCTAATATTGACGATGTAGACGTTTTCGGAATGACTAGTGATGAAACAGCCGCCTATGTCAATTTCTTTAAAATAAGAAATGGAAATATCATTCAGAGTTTCACGACAGAAATCAAGAAGATATTGGAAGAAACAGATGAAGATATTATGGAAGAAGCTTTGATAGAAATTCGTCAGAAATTCTCCTCTGATTCGAAAGAGGTTCTTTTGCCTTTCCATTTATCTGTAGAAATTCCTAATGTAAAACTGATTGTTCCAAAGGTAGGAGACAAAAAAAGAATTGTAGAACTTTCAGAAAAGAATGCCAAAGAATACCGTCTGGAAAAATTAAAACAAGTACAGATTGTAGATCCGGAAAGACATACCAACAGAATCATGGCAGAAATGCAAAAACTGCTTAGAATGCCTGTGGAACCAAGACATATTGAAGGTTTTGATAACTCCAATATTCAGGGGACCAATCCTGTTTCTGCCTGTGTTGTATTTAAGGACGGCAGGCCAAGCAAAGCGGATTACAGAATTTTCCATCCTAAAACAGTAGAAGGACCCAACGACTTTGCTACAATGGAAGAAGTTATCTATCGTCGTTATAAAAGAATGCTGGACGAGGGAGAAAATCTTCCGCAACTAATTCTGATTGACGGAGGAAAAGGACAGTTGTCATCGGCCGTAAAAAGTTTGAGATTATTGGGTCTTTATGGAAAAATAACCATCGTCGGAATCGCCAAAAGACTTGAAGAAATATTCTTCCCGGAAGACCCTATTCCATTATATCTTGATAAAAAATCCGAAACATTAAAAATTCTGCAAAGGGTACGTGATGAAGCACACCGATTTGGGGTAAAACATCATAGAACACGGAGAAAAAATTCTACCATAAAATCCGAATTAGAAGAAATTCCGGGTGTTGGAGAAAAAACAATAGAGCTTTTACTTTCCAAATTAAAATCTGTAAAACGCATTAAGGAATCTAACTTGGAAACACTTGAAGAAATTATAGGAAAAAGTAAAGCAAAAATAATCTGGGAGTTTTTTAATGCTAACTAATATTACGATCTTTCATAAATAACAACTTTATTATTCTAAAGTTGTTATTTTATTTTCTCAATATGAGACATCTCCATGATTCACCTCTATATCATTATAAAAACAATATTAATAAATCGTAATTATTAAAATATTCAATAATAAATAGCTATTATTTATATTTTTTTCATAAATTAGTATTGTTAAATAATTTTGGTGACTATATACAATTTTACACCACTGTCATTGATTACGACGAAATAACATTCATCGACGGGAAGGAGATAATCTTCGATTTCTGACACAGATTGAAGGTCTGCAAACGCAGTTCAAAAGAATCTCATAGTCCGGCTTAGATTCTTCATTTCACTTCGTTACATTCAGAATGACAGGTTCAATAAACTAACTGCATTAGTCTAAAATTGTATATAATTACCATAATTTTATCATTATCTGTATGATCGCAATACCTTAGGATAAAAAACACATCATCATATATAAAACGAATAAGCTCTTTTTTCAAGAGCTTATTTTATTTTTAATTGTCAATAATAATCTATTTACTAGTAAATACTTCTTTTGAATATTTTCCGTCATTCTGCGGAATATCAATAACAATATTTCCATTTTCAAAATAACCGATAGTGGTCATTTTATTGGCCAGCTTAACAATAAAGACATCTTTTTTCGACGTAGTGATAAATATAGCAAATGGTACAGAATCACCTGCTTTAGCTAAAATAAACTGGTTTTCATCAAGCTGAATTTTTTGTAAATCTACTTTTCCATTTGAAAAATTACTTGATGTAGGAGCAACGGACGCAGATACTGTAGAATTGGAACTTTGTGACGTATTATCAGTATTTGGGACCTGGGCAGGCAACATTGCAACAGGATTAGATATCGTTGTCTTCATTAAAGCTTGCTGTAAAGCATCCTGATATCCTTCTTCAAATTCCTTGATATTGGAACGCCCTTTAGATTCCAAAATAAGCTTATTATTGCAATCTTTGAACTGTAATATAACCTTATTCGTAAATAAACTCTTATCGTTTATGACATCAGCATTAAGAACATTACAGGCATTGTTTTTAGCTTCCGCAGGCCATAAATCTTTATTGGCAGGTAGAATTTCATACTTCTTCCCTTTTAAAGCTTTAGCTAATAGTCCATCCAATCCAAAATTATCATTAAATGTTTGAAATTTATCCGGGATGGAAACATATTTATAATCCGACATTTTTTGTCCAAAAGCTATAGTTGAACAAATTGCCAACGTGAAGATGAATACCTTTTTCATTATCTTATCATTTTAATCATTTCTGAAAGCTCCCATATCTAACTTAAGAGAGAAGAAATTAGAATAAAAATTAGAGCCTCCTATCCCCGAATTTGTAATAGCATAATCAAGGGTGAGTCCTCTATATCTTATTCCGATACCTGCACTCGGCTGGAAAGAAACTTTTCTCTTAAGATCTTCTATATCCGTAATCGATTGAAACCTGTTGATTCCCAATCTCACAAAAATCATTTTTTGATATCCTAATTCTGCTCCGGCATAAGGGCTTATACTTGCAAAATCTGTTGAAATCAATGACGCTGTTTTAGCAAAATCAACATTTAATCCAGCTTCTGGCAATACATATACGCTGCTGTTGATTTCAAAGAGTTTACTTGCTCCTACATTAAGTTTTGGCATGGTAAGCTCCATCTTATCTTTTGGAGCCGGGTTAAATTCTTCCCCGTTCACCACTGCAGATAGTTCCTTTTGATTAATACTCCAAAAGTTCACTGTAGTTGTGATATCACGAACCATTCCTCCAAATTTCCAGCCATTATCAGCTTTATAGATTGCGCCCACATCAAATCCGAAACCATATCCATTGGCAAACTTTCCGACATTTCTATACACAATTTTTGCATTTACCCCTACATCAAGGTTTGGATTTCCTCCCGGCCTAAATGCATAAGAAAGGATTGCAGCATAATCCGATTGAGAAAATTTAGTGATTTTATCATAATCAATATTCCCTTCAGAATCAATCATTTGGGTGGTATTCAAAATATTATCTACCCCAAGTCTCACCACAGAAACTCCAAAAACTCCTTCCTCCATTACTTTAGCATAAGCCAGATAATCATATTTTGCAATAGATTCAAAATATTCGGCGTGCATGGCAGCTCCTTGCCAATCTCTATCGATAGACATTAAACCTGCAGGGTTCCACATAGGAGCATAAACATCATTCTGATTAGAGATTACTGCACCTCCCATAGCCAGCCCTCTTGCTCCGGCTCCAATATTTAAAAATTCATTTGAATATTTCCTTATAATCTGAGATTGCGAGAGCCCAAACAGTAGTGAAAATGCAAGTAAAAAATATTTTTTCATCATATAAATTTGATGCTAGTTAAAGTTTTTTATTTTTCTGGCTTTAATTAACCCGTTTACAATGATTGCCAGTATCATAACTCCTGAAGCAATATAAAATACAGGGCTCATATGTTCCGATTCCCCAAAGATAAAAAAAGCTAGTATAATTCCGTAAACCGGTTCCAAATTAACTGTTAAAATTAGAGTAAATGGAGAGATATACTTCATTAGTTTTACCGACTCCAGCATCGGAAAGGCAGTAAAAACACTGGCTAACAAGCATATTAACGCCAAGTCTCTGTAGTTTATTTCATTCATTTGAAAAATTTGCCCGGAAAACAGATAAAATAACATTAAAATAAACCAACCACAAAAAATTTCATAAAATATAATATTTCCTGAGCTGGTTTTCCCAAACATTTTCCCGTTAAAAACAGAAAAAATAGTCCCGAATACAGCACAGAGAATACCATAAAAAATACCTTCTTTAAAATGAAATTCCGTTTTAAAAATTAATAAGATACAAGAGACAATGACGACTCCCATTATCACTTCAGAAATATCAATTTTTCTTTTAAAAATAATAGGTTCCAATATTGAAGCAAAAAGAGTAGACAACGATAGGCAACTCAACGCAATAGAAACATTGGAAACTTTAATGGAATAAAAAAAGCAGAACCAATGAAGCGCCATCGCCAATCCAATAGCTGCCAATTGAAAGAATATTTTTTTAGAAACTTTTATACTCTCTTTTTTATAGACTCTAAGAAAAATAAATAGAAAGATTGCAGCAAACAACATTCTGTAAAATACAAGAACCTGTGCATTCGCATGAATCAGTTTTCCTAAAATTGCAGTGAACCCCCATAAAAATACTATTAAATGCAACCTGAAAAGCGCTAATTTATGCATATCCTAACCTCTTTGAAATTTTAACATGCAAATTTACAAATAGCAATCACAAATATTGATAAAAAGATAAATTTAATCTAAAAATAATTTTAAAAGCAAAAAAATAATAATCTGTATTTGCAAAACGGTTACAAAAAACCCTGAAAATTTGTTAAACTTTCAGGGCCTTCAAATAATAAACTATTAAAAAAATAAACTAGGAACTGAGTATTTTTCAGGGGATATCACCCTCTGTTACTCTGATGTAAAGTTAGAAAAAATATAAATCATTTAAAAATATTTTTTAGTTAAAAATTTCACAATTTACTAAGAACCAAAGTATTAAACACCTGTTTTAGTTTAGATTTATATTCTTTATAAAAATAGTATCTTTAAGCGTAAAAAATTGAAAATTCTATGGACATCGAATTCAACAAACGAGAAGATCAAAACAGATTAAAATTATCAGAACTCAATCGCTTGCTTGCCGAAATCAAAAAAGGAGGCGGTGAAAAGAGACTTCAAAAGCTTCGTGAAGAAGGAAAAATGACGGCAAGAGAAAGGATAGATTATCTTCTTGATAAAGATTCAGATTCCATAGAAATAGGCGCGTTTGCCGGATATGAAATGTATCAGGAACATGGAGGTTGTCCCAGTGGTGGAGTGGTAATTGTTATCGGATATGTTTCCGGAAGACAATGTATTGTAGTAGCCAATGATGCGTCTGTAAAAGCTGGAGCCTGGTTTCCAATTACAGGAAAGAAAAACTTGAGGGCTCAAGAAATCGCCATGGAAAACAAGCTTCCAATTATCTACCTGGTAGATTCTGCAGGTGTTTACCTTCCAATGCAGGATGAAATATTCCCCGATAAAGAACATTTTGGAAGAATATTTAGAAATAATGCTAAAATGAGCTCCATGGGAATCATCCAAATTTCGGCTGTAATGGGCAGTTGTGTCGCTGGAGGAGCTTATCTGCCTATTATGAGTGATGAAGCAATGATTGTGGATAAAACAGGTTCTATTTTCCTTGCAGGAAGCTATCTTGTGAAAGCCGCCATCGGAGAAAGTATCGATAATGAAACTTTAGGCGGTGCTACAACCCACTGTTCAATTTCGGGGGTTACAGATTATAAGGCAAAAGATGATAAAGACGCTTTAGACAGAATCAAAAATATTATGAAATCTATCGGAAGTACTGAAAAAGCAGGCTTCGACAGAATAGAAAGTTTTCCTCCAAAAGAAAACCCTGACAATATTTTTGGAATCATGCCGGTTTCCAGAGCGGAACAATACGATACTTATGATATTATTAAATGTATCGTAGATAACTCCGAATATGAAGAATATAAACCCGACTACGGTAAAAGTATTATCTGTGCAACAGCCAGAGTTGATGGCTGGTCTGTAGGAATTGTTGCCAATCAGAGAAAATTAGTAAAAAGTGGTAAAGGAGAAATGCAGTTTGGTGGTGTAATTTATTCAGATTCTGCTGATAAGGCCACCAGGTTCATTGCTAACTGTAATCAAAGAAAAATTCCTTTAATTTTCTTACAGGATGTTACCGGATTTATGGTAGGTTCCAAATCAGAACACGGAGGTATTATCAAAGATGGGGCAAAAATGGTAAATGCCGTTTCCAATTCTGTTGTACCTAAATTTACTATTATTACAGGAAACTCATATGGCGCAGGAAATTATGCAATGTGTGGAAAAGCCTATGATCCAAGATTAATTGTTGCATGGCCTTGGGCAGATCTGGCTGTAATGGGTGGAGCGCAAGCTGCAAAAGTATTAGCACAGATTCAAGAATCTACATTAAAGAAACAAGGTAAAGAAATCTCAGAAGAAGAACATAACGAGATTTTAGATACCATTTCAAAAAAATATCAAAAACAAACGGAATCTACATATGCTGCAGCAAGATTATGGACTGATGCAATTATCAACCCTGTAGATACCAGAAAATGGATTTCTATGGGAATTGAAGCGGCCAACCATTCTCCCATTACAGAGAAGTTCAACTTAGGAGTAATTCAAGTATGATAAATTTTCAAATACAATAAAATCGCGACTATCTCTATTTTGAGATAGTCGTTTTAGTTTACCATTTAAAAACTAATAAAATTTACTTTTAGCTCCTTATCAAATAAATTATCCATCTAATATCAATTCTATAGTACATTTTCCAACTTCAAGGAATCAAAGTACCCAAAATACTTATAAGCTGTAAAGATTCCTTTTATTCCCAGGAGCTTTATCCTGCTATCCACTCATACTCCTCGCACCAACGCACTCCCATTCATATCCCTTCAACTTTCCAACTCATGCTGCGGGGTAACCGTTGCTATGGTAAGTTTACATTACTTAAAATACTTGAATAAATTAGTGTAAAAATTAAACCTAAAGAG
>NZ_PIZV01000077.1 GCF_002835665.1 Chryseobacterium sp. PMSZPI | reverse complement strand
CCTGCTGCTTTTACTCTTTAGGTTTAATTTTTACACTAATTTATTCAAGTATTTTAAGTAATGTAAACTTACCATAGAAACGGTTACCCCGCAGCTGGGGGTTGGAGCGTGGGAGAGCAGGAGGGTTTGAGGGTTGGAGAGTTGGAGGGGATGCGCGTCGGAGCGAGGAGTATGAGTGGATAGCGGGATGAAGCTCCGAAAAAAGTTAGAGAGTTTGAGAGTCCCAGAGTGTGAAAAAAATGTGAAGCATCAAGCTTATAATAATCTAGAACCGTGACTAGAAAAAACGTTTGA
Organism: Chryseobacterium sp. PMSZPI; assembly: GCF_002835665.1. Taxonomy (GTDB): domain Bacteria; phylum Bacteroidota; class Bacteroidia; order Flavobacteriales; family Weeksellaceae; genus Chryseobacterium. The sequence continues at coordinate 106,561 of NZ_PIZV01000077.1, read as the reverse complement.
TTAATAGCTTATAGGTAAAATATCCAATAAGACAGCCAATAGCATCAGCTACTATATCCAAAGTTTCCATTGATCTTCCTAATCCCATTTCTTCCTGAAGAATTTCGGTAAGGAATGCATATATAAGGATAATTTGAAAAAAATATGAAAATTTGATTTTAGGAAATGTAGCAATGAAACAAAATCCCAAGGCTGCAAATATGCTCAAGTGAAGCACTTTATCAATACCTGAAAACATGAACCAGTACTCATGATTCTCTTCGCCCGGCTTGAGAAGCATATAAGTAAGAAATGCCCAATAAATGGGCAATATCTTACTAAATATTTTTGAAATTTTATCCAATGATAGCCTGGTAATCTTCTGCAGAAAGTAATTCAGACTGGTCTGCTCCATCAGCAACTTCTAGTTTAATAATCCATCCGTTTCCATAAGGATCTGTATTCAACAACTCTGGTTGATCTTCTAATTCCGAATTGAATTCAATAACTTTCCCTGAAATTGGTAAGAATAAGTCTGAAACAGTTTTTACCGCTTCTACACTTCCGAAAACGTCTCCTCCATTAAGTTCATCGTCAACAGTATCTACATCTACGTATACGATGTCTCCAAGTTCTCCTTGAGCAAAGTCTGTAATACCGATTGTAGCAACATTACCTTCAATCTTGATCCATTCGTGATCTTTAGTGTACTTTAATTCTGATGGTGTGTTCATTTTTAAATTTTTATTTTTACAAATGTATTCAAAATTATAAAACGTTCAAAGCCTTAATAGGCATCTTTCTGAAATTTTGAATGGAAATAAAAAATCGTTGCTGGAGCAGCGATTCCGGATATTAAAAAGTTTTTATTTATTGTGGTAAAATTATTACCTGTACTTATTGTTCTTCTTTAATTTGTTAACTTCAGATTTTAGCATTTCATTGTCATTCTGAAGCTTTTTCAACTGTTTATTCTGTTCGATAGTATATAGGGTAAGTTCTTCTATTTTCTGCAATAACTTAATCTGAAACTCACCTACGTTTACTCCCTCCTTTTCCATTTCTTTGGCAGATGCAATTTCCGGAAGGTGTTTTTTTTCTTTGATGTGTTTTTCAACAGCATCTAGTTTTAATAAATCATAGTTTTCATCAAATACAAAATCAGCTGTTGGTGTCAGGGTTACTTTTACTTCCTTAGCTTCAAGTTTCCCATATAAGGCCATATTACCCGTATCTGAAAGTGTTAACTTAGAACCATACATTGCTCCATCATGAGAATAGCTCCAAAATTGCAAAGCATTTCCGTAGCTCCCTGTCATGTTGTACAAAACCCATTTTCTAGCCGTATTGGGAGATAATTTTGAAGAGTTTTCTAAAATAATTGCTCCTCCTTCATTTGAGTTTGCTTGAGAAGCCAACCAACCTCCTACTTCAAACTTATCTCTAACTAAAGTAGCCATTTGCTTATTATCTCCTGTATTAGAAATCAGGTTAAAATTAATCTGGTTGTCCAATAATCTCATATATGATCCTCCTGTACTTGTATTGATACGAGGAAACACTTGGTTATTGCCAGGGTTATAATTCTTCACGTTATTACCAATTCCTACTCCTGTATAAGTTTCTTGTGGCTCCGAAGCCCAAAGTGTAAGGTTGGCAGGACTATTTCCTCCATCTCCGGAAGAATTCAATAAAATCATAGAACCTGTATGTCCGCCAGATATAGTAAGTTTTTCAACGGGTGTAGCAGTACCAATCCCCAGGTTTCCCATGATGGTTTGATTTCCTATAAAATCATTAGCTTTTTTGGTGGCTAATTCATACCAAGAATTCCAAACATTGGTATCTCCGTTCTTTGTTCTAAAGGAAATATGACCTCCTCCATTAGGTCCATAATCTGCACTTAACTGCGTATCATAATTATTACTATTAAAACCTCCAAAACTTAAGAGCGAACCATTCCAGGGGGTTCCGGAGGTTGCATAAGCAAACGTATACCCTCCTTTAAAGTTATCAGCGGATCCTGCACCTGAAATAGATGCCGTGGGAGTAAGATTTTGTGCCATAAACAGACCAGACACAATAAAAAAAATGGGCGAAATAATTTTTCTCATGGTTTCTTGAATTAATAAGTTGCAAAAATAATGTTAAAATCTACAAATATGGTATTATTAATGAAAATTAAAGCCTCCTTCTAAAAAAGAAAGAGGCTTTACTATAAAGTTTATGTTATTTTAGAATCCACCGGAGTCTCCAAAGGTAAATGTTGCAGAAATACCCGCTCTAATCGTAGACAGCGGGAAGGCTGTTGAGATTTTATATTTAGAGGTCATTTGCTCATAGAATACTCTTAAGTTTAGATTTTCAGAGACATTGTAGTCTGCGGAAAGTTTAATATTTAAAAGTCTCTGCCCTCCTGTGATCTGTGAATCATTTAATAAAATATTCATGATAGACGTTTTGCTGTCTCTTAATGAAATATCTCCTCTGATGTTAAGGTCACTTCCTTTTCCTTTTGTTCCTCTTCGTACGGTAGTGGCACCTAATCTGAAATTTCGGATAATATAACCAAGCCTAACCACATATTCTGTGTTGGCATCTTCGGTAATAGTATGATTAACTAATCCTAACATCATCATTCTATTTCTATTGTACTGTAAACCAAACTGCATATTATTTCTCATGGTTACATCTACTCCAATAAGTGGTGCGAATGATTCTACATAACCTACTTGTGCGAATGTATAAGGATTAATCTTATCACCGTCATTTTTAACCACATTACCAGAGGCATCTATCGATTGATAATATCCTCCTTCATTACCTTTATAGTCAATATTACTTTGAATCCCGGAAGCTGTATAAGTTGCCGTATAACCATGGAGAATATCAAATTTTGAGAACTGTCCATTAATTATTGGAATATTTTTTAGCCCAGAATACGTAATTCTCCAGTTTGGCAATGGGAAGCCTGATTTTTTAGGATTTCCTATTGGTGTTACTGATTTTCCTTCCATCGCTGCTCTGAATGCAGGAATCAAAACATAAGCATTAGCAATACTATAATGTTTGGCAAATCCATCATTATCTATAACTGCACCCGGGCCAGCTAATTGCTGAGAGAACGCCCTTGCATTTTCTCTAATTGTTTGATAAACTGCTTGACCATCTTTAAACGAGGTTTTCAAAAGCATCGTAGAATTAGAATAAGTGATAAGGTCATTAGCAAAAGTAAAATTAGAATCAGGCATATTGGTTACAGGATCTACATAATTAAATCCTGAATGGGAGAAACTATTGTTAAAATTATGCAAGACATTAAAATCAATTCTAAAATCATTCATCGGTACAATCTGTAGATTTGCTCTTAATTCTTTAGTTGATGTTCTCACATATGGATCCGTCATATATGGAGAGTCACTTACCCATCCATTTTCCATAACGATTCTTCTAATATCTGCTTGCGATCCCAATAAGAAACCTAATGTAGGTCCTCCTAAAGTCTGTCCGTACCCATACCAGTTTGGAGCTGATAATAACCCTGGAAGTACTGTACCATTATTTTCAGTATAGTTGACATCCAATTGTTTGAAGGAAGTCAGGAAGAAGGCCGCACTTTGAAGCACAGATAACTTATTCTTGAATTTATAGCTCTTATATCTGTATCTGTTCTTTTCCCATTGTTTTGTATATACATTATTCAAGGAGTCAATTTCCTGTTTACGTTTCTGAAGTTTTGCAGCAATATTTTTAAAATATTTAAACTGTCCAAAGAACTTCGGAATATCAGCTGTAGCTGTAGCCTGGATCACATTGGTATTTTGCCCTACTGATCCTAAAGATCCATTTGGACTTGACAGCAATGCTGTAGATCTTGCATTCCAGTTGTAAGTAAATCCATATCCTAATTCTGCATCAATGAAGTCCAAATATGGAAGATATTGGAATGGCAACTTATAGTTTAATTGTACTCTATGATTGTATAACACCGGTCTACCCGCTCTGAATACATTTCCAAAGATAGACTTGCTATCCATTGTATTGACATCAACATTATCATTCAATGTTCTTGTTGCGGAATTAATTTCTAATTTTAGTGATTTTGAAAAGTTGAATCCTAAACCATACTGCCATCCGAAATAGAAGTTTCTGTTTCTGATTGCATCAAAATTTCCGGTTGTATTTCCTCCCAGAATGGCTTCTACATTTCTAAATTCAAGTTCATTGTAATTTCTGTCAATTTCTGTTCTGAAAGATAACCTTGTAGGAATTGGATTGAAGTTAAATTCTTTAACCCATTTCAGATATTTAGTGGATTTTGCGGTATCGCTGATCATTTTATTGAAAGGCTTCACCACCCATGGCTTGAAGGTATAATTATAATCAATATACCCTCTCAAGTATTGTCTATAGTTTCTCTTGGTATAGATATCCCTAAAATAATCATCATTATAAACAGCAGTAACGGAGATGTTTTCAACATCATAGAACTTAGGTTTTTTATTTTGATTAACCCTTTCTTTACGCATGTTAACAACTCCTATACTTCTTTGTTGAGTATATGTTCTCGCTACTTTTTTCAATTGCTCTTTATTAGGAGCTTTACTAAATTCAACATCGGTATCCAAAGGATTGTATTTCGGATCTTCTATCGTCTGTGAATAGGAATAATTCAAAGGAATTTTCACTCCTGTCTTTTCCGGTAATAATTTATCTACATTGATTGCCGTATTGATACTAAATGCCGATTGAGTAGATTGGTTTCTTTCCGCCGGTTTTGAATCTATATTTCCAAAACCTACTGATGTATAGGAAGCGTTGGTATTCACCGTTGCAAAATCTCCTAAGTTGAAATTTAAACTTGCGTTTCCTGCGTACCCTCCATCGTTTTCAATTTCAGAAAGACGAATCTCATTCACCCAAAGAACCCGGGTCATAGCGCCGGCTGTCCTGTCTGCATTTCTTACCCCAATCATGATGGTTGTAACATTACCTAAGCTTGGACGTCCTTTGATATAGATATCTTTAATTCCTCCGGGATTAGCCTGTGCAAATACCGGGTCTAGTGTTCTATCTGTTATCTTGATAGCAGAATTTTTATCTCTTCTTATCTTGGCATCTACAAAACTCTGAATATCAAATTCAATAGTATTTTCCATTGGCCAGATTTCCATTGGCGCCGTTGCGGTTGTACTTGTAAGCAATAAAGAAGATTCATATTCATAATAGTTATCCGTAGCATCATTCCCAAAACGAATGAAAAATTTAGTTCTAGGATCTATTTTTCCTACATTTTTATCTCTATTTGCAGGATCATGAGCATGTACAAAAAGTTTTAACTTCTTATATCTTCTCATATCCAGTGATGTATTTTTAAAAACCCCTCTAGCTTCTGAGTTAAGATCAGTCACTTTCATATAAAGAGAAGCTTCATTTTGTCTTTGAACCCCGGCATTTCCACTCAAAACTTGTCTGTCAATTCCCGGAGGCAATACATATGGAGGTGTATTTAAAGCATTCTCTTCAATATTTACACTTCCTACTTCAAAGTTATTATTCATTGTAGCTCCTCCACCTGTTCCTTCTTCCGGAGCTGTAACAAGTTCACTGGCAATTTTATTTGGATACCTTCTCCAGTCTGATCTTACAAGATCCATTGTCCCGAATCTTAAAGTTGATGTTTGCTCAAATCCTGTTAGCATTAATCTTGCAAATCTTACATTATTAAGTACCGATGCATTACGTTCTCCCTCAGCTCCATCTCCATCAAATTTGGAAACCGGTATTCTGAACAAATACCATTTCACCTCTGAAGATTGTCCATTTTGGAAATTAGCTTTTACAGTTTTAACATCTACGATATTGTTCTGGCCTAATGAAAGACTCGCTTGATCTAGTTTTACAATATATTCGTTATAACTCTCAGTTTGATCAAGGTTATAATCTTTGTTGATATCTTCTGCATCCGGAGTTTGTGAAGCAACATTTAATGAGTTCGCTTCTGAGTTTCCTTCAGGATTTCTAAAGTATTTATATCTCTGAACAACAGAAGCCGCCTGATTTCCTGTAAATTTATCCGACATATAGAAAACAAAGTCATCTACTGCAGGGTCTACGATATTGGTAATCGGATTCACAAATGTATTCCCGAATTTCATCGATTCCTGATCAGAAGTCAAACCATCATATCCTGTATCCTGTGCTTTTCTATTATCCCCTTCTGAAGAGAATGCATAAAGAATAGGGGGTTGTTTGGGTTGTACTCCCCAATTTGAACTGGTAGTAGACGAAGGTGTTCCCGGTGTCGGAAGACCGTTTTCATACAACAGCTTACCATCTTTCAGAACATCCTCGGACACGTTTCCTAAATGTAATAACATTCTGGCATTAGTTCCTAATTGATTTCCGTCTGCATATGGATCCATCATCCAGAATTCAACATATTCGATATTGGAAGTAACAAAGTTAGGTACACTAATAGATCTCATAATACCGGCCCATCTGTTTTGAGCCGATTCTGATCCGGTATTCACATTGTATGGTCCCCTTTCCTGAGGATAATAAGAGATATCAAAAGTATTCGTAAAGGTTTGCTCTCCTGCCACAAAATCCCTGTTATTATAAATCTCAGAATATTGTACTCTTCTCGAAGCGTGGTTAGATACGGATTGTTGAGTAACTCCGGATGGGGCCTTTCCTCCTACTCCCCAGAATCTAGGGTCAATATTATACCAAGATAACAATCCTCTTCCATAGCCACTTGTCAAATCATCGTTGGCAGGCGCTCCATTGAATGGTGCAGAATTATTTTTCTCCGGTCTTGAAGCTAAGCTCCAAGCCGCAGGCTCTTTTAATGATATTTTAGAAGTGGTTTGTTCAAAGTCATCAATATAAGACTGATTATTGGTTCCTTTATTCAATCCCGGAAGTAAGTAAGCTGCCTCCATCTTGAAATTGATATTGGATGGAGCTTCAGTTTTTATCAAAGGAAGCTTATCTGTAAATCTTGTAAGGTAAGGAGCTTGATTGTTATACATCAAATTGATCCCTGCCATTGTATTATTTACTGCTTCCTGTCCATAATTTACTTTTTGAGTAAGTGGGGATTCCGAATAATTAACGACGGTTCCTCCTAAGATAAAGTGTTCATTAAATCTCCTTTCCAGGTTTAATCCTAGGAATCTTTTTCTTTGGGTATTAAATGTCAATTGATTTTCTAATGAAATATTAATTGCTTGTCCCGATTGCTTTACGTTTTCATTAATAATCGTAACCGTTCCCAGCATATAATCTACCGTATAGTCTACTCCTTCTGTAAGCTGAACTCCGTTTGCTGAAACTTTTACAGATCCTTGTGGGACGTTAACTGCTCCTAAAGAAATACCCTGCCCCTGTGTTCCTTTATAACGACCTTCCATCGTATATCTTTGGGCTAGATTACTGGCAGTAGCATCCTGTTTTTGTTTATCGTATAGATCATGAAAAACATATTGCGGATCATTACTTCCCAATACATTTTGCATATAATTACCGAACGGTTGAACTTTGGTAAAAATAACTTTTCCATTTTCAGGTCTGATGGTAATCCCATTAACAAAGTCAAACATTCCATCTCCCGTACTACCATCCTTATTATTCTGAATATCTCCATTCATATTGAGGCGGTCCCAATTGAACAATTTCAATAAATTCAGGTTCTGAACCTGAGTATCCGGAAGATAGTTTACTTTACCTCCGGTTTTTTGATCTCTGTAATATACGTTAAGAATGAAACCATCTTTTGCTACCTGTCCCGCATCCAAAGAATATACGTTCTTCATCATCAGATCCCACATTGGAGATTGTACATTCACTTTATTGTTTGGTCTTAACACCTTAGTAACTAACACAGAACTTTCTTCCGAAAACTCCCCTACTTTGTAAACTTTATTGCTTCCGTTAACCGTATATGAATAAGAAACTGCTAAAAGCTGGTTTTCATTAAGCCTTTGATTTAATGAAATATATCCCAACTGCGGTTGCATGGTATACTCATTAGCATTAAGTCGTCTTGCTTTGGTATTAAAGATAAATTGCTCCCCATTATCATATGGTTGTGTACTTCCCGGAAGAGTCTGCCCTTGGAAAACAGGAGCATAATTTTTACCCGGTTCTCTGGTTCCGGCAGTAGTAGAAACTGCGTCATATAATCCGTTCAGCGAGTTATCCGGTAATATTCCAGGACTTTCTCCCAAATCCCTGATCCCGATAATACTTTTTTGATAAGCCAGGTTACTATTTCCCTGATCCAATACCCATACTTCCAATCGGGTAATATTGATGGTAGAATTGATTTGTGGATAATTAACTAATGCTCCATCATATTTATCCAGGAAATAATGTCCTAAAAAGTAGTGCTGATTGTCTTCATAATCGATTGCATTGACCTTGAAGTTGTTCATCACTCCACCTCCTTGTACAACAATATTTCGGGCTTCCCCTTGTTGTTGAGAAAGAACAACCGTTCCAAAGGTTTTCCCTAACTGAAACTCTGCTTTAACCCCAAACAATGACTGCGAACCACGAATTAAACTTGTGGAAAGTGGCAGATTTACATTACCAAATTCGACTCTTTTAATAATTTTATCTTCACCTCCTTCATTGGGTTTATCTACATTCCCAAGACCTTTCTGCTGAAGGTCTTTCCAACTTCCTTTTGCCTGCCAGGCGATGTTCATTCTGTTTTCGAAGGCGAAACCACTTTGCGTATCATAATTGGCTTTTAGTTGTAGATTTTCTCCCACTTTCCCCAATAAACCCAGCTGAATTCTCTGATCAATATCAAAAGTGAAACTGGTCCTGTTTTGTGGCAGAATCATTGGGTTGTCGATCTTCTGATAAAGCCCTGCAAAATCCAGAGATGCATATCCTGAAGGAATAATTTCAATTTTATTTCCACCAAAGATCGTTTCGAAAAGTTTGTTATTGATAAGTAGAGAAGGAATGAGGCCTTTTTTCCTGGCGTCGGTTTTATCTTTTCTGAAGAGAAGATTGTATTTGTCGGATTTCTCCTTGTAATAAGCTTTTGTCTGGGTAGCGAGCATGTATTCTTTATACTCTTCCGGAGACATTGCTGTAGGAGGACCTGTAATGGTATTTCCGATTTTAGGATATACATAGTACATCCCGGTTTTTATATCGTAGTAGGCTTCGTACCTTGTAGGGTCGGCCACTTCATATTCTTTTCGGATAATCGCTGTATCTTTCACCTGTTGTGCAAAGGCACTTACAGACATGCATAAAAACGACAGGAACAAAAATATGTTAAGATGCTTATTATTCGCCACCAAATGTTAAATGTTTTTTAAAATTTGTTTAACCAATTCTTCAACTGAGATACTTGGATTTTGTTTCAATATTTTATCGGCAATCTTCTCGCTCGCTCGCTTAGGAATCCCTAAAACTTCTAATGCAGATAACGATTCTTCCTTAATTTTATTATCCACCAACACAGAAATATTCTCGGCGTGACCGCTGAATTTCTGGACTTTATCTTTAAGGTCAACAATAATTCTTTCGGCAGTTTTAGCACCAATTCCTTTTGCTTTTTGAATCAAAGCACTATTCCCTGAAAGTATTGCAGAGGCAATTTCATCAAGGCTTAATGTCGATAGCAAAATAAGGGCAGAGACTGCTCCTACTCCGTTAACGCTTATTAACAGATTGAACATTTCTTTTTCGGAACGAGTGTTAAATCCAAAGAGAAGATGGGCATCTTCACGGATGATTTGTTGGATAAATAAAAAAGTCTGCTGATTCAAAACCAGCGTCTGTGAGGTCATTAAACTGATTCCCACATAGTATCCAACTCCTTGTACATTGATTACTGCGTAGGTAGGCGTAAGTTCTTGAACAGTGCCTTGTAAAGAAAATATCATTATTAATTTTTAAAACACCCAAATATAGTAATTTAAACTAATTAATGTTTTCATTTCACGTACGAATGATTTTTAACTTAAATTTAAAATGAGAATTCAAGGAATTAACAGAAAAACAAAATACTTCAAAAATTATTAGTTTCCCAATATCAATATTTATTATTAAAAAATAATATCTTATCCGGAGGTTATCATTTACCACCAAATTTCGAATTGGAGACCAAAAGAAATTCCATGGTTTTTATTGAGTAATTTCATATTAAAATTTGAAGTTCCGGTCATTCCTACAAAACTGTCCGACCAATGTGCATAGGTAATAAACGGCCTTAAAACAGGTCTGGAAAAGTATCCGTAATCCCAAGAAATCTGAGGCGAAAATGTAATTTTCTGTAAACTTCCCTCTATACCGGTTTTATTGCTTTTCATGTAGTCATTACCGGCTTCCAGAGCAAGGTTGAAATGTTTATTGATATAATATAAATATCGAAATCCAACGCTAAACCAATTTTTAGCAGATTTGTTATCAAGTAAGAGTCCGTTTTCTGTGACATTTCCAATCCCATAATCTCTATATTGATAAGTAAGTGATCCCTGTATAGCATGTCTTCTTTTATCATCATATACAAAATTATTGATGATATCCAGTGAATTGGCACGATCGAGATCATACATCCCCTTTCCATCAGCAAATTCCGATATTGTTTTTCCGCTATAAGGACTTTCTACAATAGAACTTCCTTTTCGAAATAATACGGTAGAGGTATGAGTAATATGGTCTTTAGAATAAGTCCACCATCCACCAAAGGCATACCCAGAACACCTTGGAGTATTTAGGATTTCATCTTCAGTTTTGACACTATATTGTCCTAAAAAATTAAGCTTTGAATGCTCAGAAACCGGAACATCTAAATACCTAAAATCTGCCACATAGGAATGGGAATCATTCTTACCATATTTAAATCTTAATAATGCCAAATTTAAATTTCCTGAATTTTTCACCTGATAATTCTCTATTCCAACGCCCAGTTGAGAGTTTTGTGCAGAATTGATCCAGAAGTAATCTAATGACTCAACATTTCTACGATCATAGTACCTCTTTCCTATCCATAGATTGGCATTCTTAACTACTTTATTGATTTTACCATACAACTGGCTTGTTTCCGGAAACTGTTTATATTCATCACCTCCATAAGGAATATACTTGGCCATCATATAGGTAACCTCATATAAATTAACAGAATCTTTATTCCTATACTTATAATTGAATTGAAGCTCTCCGTAATGGTTGGCCTCATTTCCCATTCTAAATTTATGTTGATTTTCAGGAGTAGTAAAATTAACCATCTGCCCACCGTCTGTCCACCCTATTCCTGTTCTTATATAGCCGTTGACTGTAAATTGATGCGGATTAAATTTTTGCGAATAACATAGTTGAACACCCAGTATTGTCAACAGGAAACATCCGGATTTCATAAATGTCTTTTTTTTCATCGTTCTTTCTTTATGGTTCTATACCTAAAAGAATCAACTAAAAAACAATACAAATCTCCAGAAAGCAAGATTTCACAGTTGCTATAGAAAATCAAAAAAATGATGATAGGAATTATGGATCTATGACAGATATTAGATTATTCTAATATTTTCCTACTTTCATTCATTTGTGTTTTGTGTTTTTAGTAAGTTCTTTGTGTTTTTCAAATCAAATATATAAATATTTTTCAAATACAACAATACAACAATCTAAAAATCAACAAATTACAATAAAATACTACGCAAAAACAACATTCAAGAATAATAGAAATATGAAATCATTTTTTATAAAAAATCATATTCAAACTATCGTTTTTTATAAAAAAATATTTTTGAAAAAAAATGTCAAATGAACTTAAAAAACAAATATTGATAAAAAAAATACCAGGTAAAAATTTACCCGGTATTATTCTAATCATCGATTTTATAAAACCAATGTATATGATATCGATTTTATTTTTTCTCTCTTCTCTGAGCGTCAAGAACCGCAATTGTTGCAAGATTTACGATTTCATCAACGCTTGAACGCATCTGAAGTACGTGTACAGGCTGCTTTAATCCCATCAAAATAGGTCCGATAACCTGAGCAACTTTCATTCCTCTCAAAATTTTATAAGATAAGTTGGCACTTTCTAAATTCGGGAAAACAAATGTATTGGCAGGTGTTGTTCCTAATTTTGAGAATGGATAATCGCTTAAATGATCTGCGTTCATGGCAAAATCCGGTTGAATTTCTCCATCTACAATCATTTTAGGGTATTTTTCATGAAGAATGCTGACTGCTTTCGCTACCTTCTTGGAAGTTTCAGAGATTGCTGCAAAATTTTCAAATCCAAGCATTGCAATTCTCGGCTCGATAGCAAAAGATTTTACTGTAAATTCTGCCATTTTAGCAATATTTACCAAGTCTTCTGCTGTAGGGTTTTGATTGATGGAAGTATCTGCAAAGAAAATAGGTTTCTTTTCAGACAGGATCATCATCATTGCTGCTACTTTATCTACTCCTTTATCTTTTTCAATAACTTCTAGAATAGGACGTAAAACGGAAGTATAATTTTTAGAGAATCCAACGATAAGACCGTCTGTATCTCCATGTTTTAGCATTAGAGGTCCGAAATAATCTCTCTGACGAACATATCTCTTAGCTTTATACTCGTTCATTCCTTTTCTCTGACGAAGTTTCCAAAGCGTTTCTCTATATTTTTTTCTGTTTTCTTTTTGATCATCATCACTTGGATCAATGATGGGAACATCCAGATTAATCCCGTAACGTTCCATCTGCTGTTTGATGTATTTTTTATCCCCCAAAAGGCTTGGATAAGCAATTCCTTCTTCATAAAGAATTTGAGCTGCTTTCAATACGTTATATTCTTCAGCATTTCCAAGAGTGATTCTTTTCGGATTGGATTTTGCACGACTCTGCATCATTCTTACCAATCTTTCATCTCTTCCCATTCTATCGAGAAGTTGATGTTCGTACTCTTCGAAATCAGTGATTGTTTTTCTTGCAACTCCGCTTTCAATAGCAGCTTTTGCAACTGCGCTTGATACTTTTGTAATCAATCTGTTGTCGAATGGTTTTGGAATAAAATACTCTCTTCCAAATTGTAAGCTCTGAACGTTATATGCTAAAATAACGGCTTCCGGCACAGGCTCTTTTGCTAAATCAGCAATAGCATGCACAGCAGCTAATTTCATTTCTTCATTGATTCCTGTAGCCTGAACATCTAATGCACCTCGGAAGATATAAGGGAATCCTAATACATTGTTCACCTGGTTAGGATAATCACTTCTTCCTGTTGCCATGATCACATCTTTACGAGTTTCAATAGCAAGATCGTAAGCAATTTCCGGATCAGGATTCGCCAATGCAAAAACGATAGGGTTTTCGTTCATGCTCAATAGCATTTCCGAAGTCATTACATTTCCTTTCGACAATCCTACAAAAACATCAGATCCTTTTACGGCATCTTCTAATGTTTCAATATCCGTTTGTGCAATGAAATCCAATTTTTCAGGAGTAAGGTTTTGTCTTTTGTGATTAATCACTCCCTTACTGTCACACATCAAAACATTCTCTTTCTTCAGTCCTAATGAAATATAAAGCTTCGTACAGGCAATAGCCGCAGCTCCAGCTCCGTTTACAACCATTTTCACCTCGTCAATATTCTTATTGGCAATTTGTAATGAGTTGATCAACGCTGCAGCAGAAATAATTGCTGTCCCGTGCTGGTCATCGTGCATCAAAGGAATATTCAATTCTTCTTTCAGCCTTTGTTCAATATAGAATGCTTCAGGAGCTTTGATATCTTCAAGGTTGATTCCTCCGAAAGTTGGAGCAATTCCTTTTACTATTTCAATAAATTTATCCGGATCTTTTTCATCAATTTCGATATCAAATACATTGATGTCTGCAAAGATTTTAAATAGAAGACCTTTTCCTTCCATTACCGGCTTAGAAGCTTCAGCACCGATATCTCCCAATCCAAGCACAGCCGTACCGTTAGAAATTACAGCCACCAGATTTCCTTTTCCTGTATAATCATATACAGTTTCAGGCTTGTCATGAATTTCCATACAAGGAACTGCCACTCCCGGAGAATATGCTAGTGATAAATCTCTTTGGGAAGAGTGTGGTTTTGATGGAATAACTTCAATTTTTCCTTTCGGTTCTGCTTTATGATAATCTAACGCGGCCTGGCTAAAGTTCTTTTCGTCGCGATTGTTGTTACTTGACATAAATTTCGTTTTTTGTTAGAGTATATATTTAATGTGGTAGTCAACTAAGCTTTCAATTGGTTTCTGTACAACATGTCCCACATTTAAATTAAGTTCTGTAGCTACAGAACGTAGAATATTTTCGTAATAATAAGCAATAGAACCAATAAAATTGATCTCGGCATCTTTTGCTTCATGATAAGGAAGAACCTGATATTCAAAGAAATTTTTCATCTCTTCAAAAACCATATCTCTAAAATAAGGATGATCCTTTCTTTCGATAACAAATTTGGTAAAATTAGCTAAGTAGGCATTTGGCCTTGGAGCATGATACATATTTTTCAATGCATCTTCCACAGTAAGCTTATAGTTTATTTCAAACTCTCGATGAAGATCTGATGGTAATTTTTTCATGAAATATCTACGTACCAGTTGTTTTCCAATAGCACTTCCACTTCCCTCATCTCCGATTAGGAACCCAAGTGAAGGTAATTCAATTTTCAGATTTTTACCATCAAAATAACAAGAATTTGATCCTGTGCCCAGAATGCACACGATGGCAGGTTTCCCGCTGTATGCCGCATAAGCTGCAGCCATCAGGTCTTCCTTTACAATGATTTCAGCTTTTTCAAATACCTTATTAAGCTCTTCTTCTATAATTTCGCAGTTTTTCTTTACTCCACATCCGGAACCATAGAAAAATACTTTGGTAATTGAATTTTTAACCAATATCAGGTTGCTGTTCTTCCTTATTTCAGGAGCGATAAGTTCTCTATTGATAAAATTCGGGTTGAAGCCAATGGTTTCTGTTTTCAGGAAAACTTTCTTAAAGTCATCCAGTATCACCCAATCTGTTTTAGTAGAACCACTATCTACAATAGCAACCATATTTTAGATTTTAATTTAAGGATGCTAAATTATGAATTTATCTTCAAATAGCGTTTAAAAACAATCCCGAAGCTGTTTTATATCACTAATGTTTTATGTCAGTTTTTTTTTCGTTGAATTGCAGAAGCCAATCTTCAATTTCATCTTCCAGATAAGAAGTCTGTAGTACCATGGCATTGATAAAATCATCCGGCACAGGTTCCCCACTGGAGTTTTCAAGATTCCAAAGTTCATTAGACATATTTTCATATTCGGAATACACTCTTTTGAAGCGGGAATTTTCTCTCTCAAGAGCCTCAATATTTTTCTGTTGAAGCTGGAATTTTCTGTATTTGTTTTGACGTTTCATACAAATATTATTATAAATTGGGTCATAAAATGTTGGAGTAGTATGCTTTCAACCACGCATTACAAGATAGAAAAGACCATCAACACAAGGCGTTGAAAATGAATTTATTATCAGGTTATTTTTACATCGTTTGGAATATTAAATTTAGAAATTATTTTTATTTAAAAAAATATTTTAACAACTTTTTTCAGTGTTTAACATATAGTTATAAATTTGCACATTCATATTGTGTAGCTTCATTATAGTTGACAGAAGAAAATCATTATTGATGATCGAAATAGGAATAAAATCTTAGCCATTGAGATGTAAAACATTCTAATATTTAACACAATATGTAATCCATATTTTAGTTTTTATATTAAATAAATGAAAGAAATACTTATACGCCAAAAACAAATTTTGTTCTTCATTATTGCAGGAGGGCTCAGTGCTATTGTTGAGATTGGCAGCTTTAAAATATTCAGCACCTATCTTCCTCATTTCCTTGCTAAAGAGACCAATTTCCATGGGATACATTATCCTTTAAGTAATATCTTTTCAACAAGCTGTGGTATTATTACCAATTATTTTCTTAGCATCTGGTTTGTTTTTGAAAGAGGAAAGCATTCCAAGAAAAAGGAATTCCTTTATTTTATGGTTGTATCTTTCTTTTCCACTTTATTAAGTTTAAGTTTCTTTCAAATATTTTACAGCTTTATATTTAAGGACAATATCAATTTATTTTTTTATACCTTGAGCCCGGAAATGATTAGTAAGATTTCAGCTATTCTACTGGTTTCCGTACTTAACTATTCAATAAAGAAGAAAGTAATTTTTAATGGTTAAACTGTGACAAAAATTTTAAATTACCTATGGAGGTTCTGGTTATTGTTATTAGCATTCTTTTTAACAATCATTCTGGGAATTCCCGTTTACATTTTATCTTTTAGTAAAAAGCATTATAAATATGCTTATAAATTTGTGCGCATCTGGTGTTTTGGAATGTTTTACGGAATGGGTTTCAGATATGACCTTATAAAACTCTCTGACCAAAAGATAGATAAAAACAAACAATATGTTTTCATCTCAAATCATACATCTATTATGGACATCATGCTAACCTGCATTCTGCTTCCTGATCACCCGGTATGCTTTGTGGGAAAAAAAGAACTTGTAAAGATTCCTATTTTCGGAACAATCTATAAAAGGATATGTGTTATGGTAGACAGAACCAGCGCAAGAAGTCGGGCAGATGTATATAGAAGATGCGCTGAAAAAATGGAAGAAGGAAATACAATTGCCATTTTCCCCGAGGGAGGAGTACCTGATGACACCTCTATCATCCTGGATGAATTTAAGGATGGTGCATTTATTTTATCTTCAAAACATAACTCCCCTATTGCTGCATATACCTTTATTGGGTTAAAAAAAATGTTTCCTTTTGACAATTCTAAGGGGTATCCAGGCAGAGTAAGAGTGTATTTCAATGGAGTCATAAACCCTACACCTTCTCCAAAGGACTCAAAATCAGAAGCTTTCGAAGAAATAAAAAAAACCTTATTAAAGCATTCTGTTTAAAGGAAATAGTTATATTTGTTTGTGAAATCTTTAATAAATATGTCAAATTATTCTAAACAAACTAATTGGGCTCAATTCATTCCTTTGGTTACCGTATTCTTCTTCTGGGGATTCGTAGCTGCAAGTAATGACATTCTGATTCCAGTGTTTCAAAAAGCCTTCAATTTATCTCAAACTGAAAGCATGTTGGTACAGATATGCTTTTATGTAGCGTATACTGTAGGCTCTTTAATTTATATGGCTGTATCAAAAGGCCTTAAGCAGGACTTGATCAACAAAATCGGATACAAAAACGGACTTATTCTGGGACTTCTTATTTCTGCAGTAGGTACCTTATTGTTTTATCCGGCAGCCAACATGAAATCTTTCCCGTTAATGATCTCCGGATTATTTATTGTAGGTTTAGGATTTTCTCTTCAACAAATTGTTGCTAACCCATTAGCTATTGAAGTAGGTCCTAGCGAAACAGGATCACAACGATTAACAATGGCCGGAGGGATCAACAATTTAGGAACAACAATAGGACCACTTATTGTTGCTTTTGCTATTTTCGGATCTGCATCTGCAGCCAATACGGAAGCCAGTATAGAAAGTGTAAAAATTCCTTATTTAACCTTAGGGGCAGCCTTTGCCCTAGTTGCTTTAATGCTTAAGTTTTCATCACTTCCAGCTGTAACACCAACAAATACAACAGACACTGATGATGTTACTCCGGGAGAGCACAGAAGCTCAGTCTTTCAATACCCTCAGTTGGTTATGGGAATGATTGCCATTTTTGTTTATGTAGGAGTAGAAGTTTCAACAGCCAGCAATCTTCCTGCTTATATGGAAAAAAACTTAGGTTTTGAAACTAAAGATGTGGCTCCTTACATTTCATTGTACTGGGCATCATTAATGATTGGTCGTTGGACCGGAGCTGTAGAAGCATTTGACTTCAGTGCCGGATTCAAAAAAATATTAAGATTCTTAGCACCCTATCTTGCATTCTCTGTATTTTTACTTGTGAATGCTATTGCTAAGCATGATCTTTCTCCATTCTATGTATATGGTTTCATTATCATCGCTATGATTATTTGTGATATTATGAGTAAAGGAAATCCAGCAAGAATGCTATTAATTTTCTCTTTAGCAGGAATCACAGCATTATTGATCGGTATGTTTACTACAGGAATGGTATCTGTATATGCATTTACCAGTGTAGGGCTTTTCTGCTCTACTTTATGGCCTTGTATTTTTGCTTTGGCAATCAATGGTCTCGGAAAACATACAAATCAAGGATCCGGATACTTAATCATGATGATTATGGGAGGTGGTATTGTAAGCTTTATACAAGGTTACATAGCAGATATTACCAATATTCATTTTAGCTATATCGTAGGAGTTATTTGTTTTGCTTATCTTGCATTCTATGCAATCCGTGTAAGTGGAATATTAAAAGCTCAGGGTATTGATCTGGATAAAGTATCTAAAGGTAATGGTCATTAATACAACAAAAATAATATATAAGAAAAGGTTTTGGGCAGGTTTATTACTTGCCCAATTTCTTTTGTTTTACGGCTTCTCAAAATCAAAGTTGATGATTTCTTTTTTTGAAGACTTTTTTGAACTTCAAAAGACATTTCATCAAATACTCTTCAGTTGGCTCCCTTTTTCTATGGGAGATTTGATGTACATTCTACTTGGAATAACTCTTCTTTATTATTGCATAACTTTATTCAAAAAGAAATGTCGAAATAGCTCTTTATTAAAGCTTCTGATGGTAATCAATATCTTCTATTTTATCTATCAGATTTTTTGGGGAATGTTATATTTCCAGACTCCTATTATCAAAAAGCTTTCAAATCAGGAGAAACCAGAGATCAATAAAGCAAAAAAACTAGCGTTACAATATCTTGAAAAATGTAAAACAACACGACAGTTGGTACACGAAGATCATCAAGGAGTATTCGTTATTACCAATCTAAAATCCGTGCAACAGGAAATACTTTATCAACAGACCAAACTCCCTCAATATATTTCAGATAAAAAAGTAACGCAGGTTCTTAGTATTAAACCAAGTTTATTTAAGAATGTAATGAGTTTTACGGGAATTCTGGGGTATTACAATCCTTTTACGGCAGAAGCTCAGTACAACGCTGAATTGCCACATACGTTCATCCCTTTTACTACAGCACATGAGAGTTCTCATCAGCTAGGATTTGCCCGAGAACAGGAAGCCAACTTTATAGGCTATCTTATAGGGATCAATTCCAGCAATAATGATTTGAGATATAGTACCGAATATTTTACGTTAAAGAGCCTTTTAAAATTCATTGTGGATGAAGACCCTGCATTTGTAAAATCTGTTTTGAATCAATATTCTCCTGCGATGAGAAGAGATAGACTCTACGAGAAAAGATTTATTTTCAATCATCAAGGCTGGCTTGACACTTTCTTTGGATTCACGAATAATCTGTTTTTGAAGAGCAATCAACAGGAAGGTTCGGTTACCTATTCATACTTTATAGATCTCCTTTTAAACTACGAAAACTAAAGACCATAAAAAAGAATCGTATCAGGCGATACGATTCTAAAAACACAAATGATGAAAAAAAATTTATTACCTTGACTTGTTCCCTCATTCAAGGCGATGTAAAAGTACGACATATTTTACAAATACAAAAACATTTATCTCCTTTTTTAAAACTTTATGAAAACTTTATGATTTTTTATGTTTTTTTGAGTTCATACACATACAACATTAAATACATTCAAACATACTACATAACTTAAAAACAATAATTAAAAGGCACTTTATTTACGAAAAACACACAAAATTAAACATTTGTTTAAACATGAAATATTCCAGTTATTTGACTTTTTGCATGAAGTAAAAAGTAGAGTTATTCGCATAATGATTAAAAATATTTCTATCTTTTTCACTTTCATAGATTATTAAAAAATAGATGCTTTTTTATTTAGCTTTTAATTTTTTTAAAACAGGCATAAAGACTCATTTTTAAATAAAACCAATAAGTAAAGAACTCAAAAATAAGGAATACCAATTAGTAATATATCTGATTTTAATATAAATATTTTGGAATTTCATTTTAATAATAAGATATTAAAGGAAATAATACTAATATTCTTCTTTTCAATTAATTATTTCTAAAAAAAATACGTAATCAATTTATTGAAACTCAAATCATATCGATCAATACACCTCTATATCTCACTAATAAAAGAAAAATTTTTTTGTAAATTCAAAACATCTGTGTATTTTAGATAAAAATATTAACATGATTTTCGACAAACTAATTAACTATCTAAAACTCGATAAACAGGAGTTTATTTTCCAGTTTAACTCCCATCCGAATTACCCTTCTGCACTAGCCTTTAGTGATACTTTAAACTTTATGGGGGTAAAAAATGATGCATATGAACTTGATAAGGAATATTGGGACGAGTTACCCGAAGAGTTTATTGCTATTGTCGAAAATTCTTTCTCATTGGTAAAAAAGGCAGGAAATAATTATTCCGTTTATTCAGAGAAGGCCAAAACACTCAATAAAGAAGAGCTTCATCAAAAATCTATGAATTTTGTACTTCTATTTGAAAAAACAGTAAATGCAGAAAGTAAAACAGTATTTAATTTTAAGCCTATTCTATATGCTATTTTTGCAGTTGTTCTTGTTTATTCTTTTATAAGCCTATCCCTATTTGAAGCATTGTTTAATTTATTATCTCTAGCAGGAGTATACATCTCTGTTGAGATTTTTAATCAAAAGTTCGGAAATACATCAACAGTTATTGGAAGTATATGTGGTGCAGCAACAGCCACTCAGCCTACCAACGCATGTGATAAAATTATAAAACAAGATAAGACCAGTATTTTAGGATTAAAATTTTCTGATTTTTCCTTAATCTACTTTATCGGGCTTGCTGTATTGGGACTTTTCTTTCCTGTAACAGGTAATATTGTAAAAGGCTTTACTTTTGTTTCTGTAATCGCAATTGGCTATTCTTTATATATTCAGGCATTTGTAGAAAAAACATTTTGTAAAGTTTGTCTTTTAATCATTTCCATTCTTGTTGGGCAATTAGTCATTAGCACTTTGTTTTTCGAGAACCTGACCTTTGGGATTGGAGCTTTATTACTAACAGTTATTTTATGGGCAATTATCTTTTCTGCGGTTTTATATCTCAATAATATACTTTCACAAAGAGAGGAGCTTCAAAAATCTAACGCTAAAAACCTAAGATTTAAAAGAAACTATGAACTTTTCAAAAGTCAGTTATTACAAAATGAAAAAATAGAATTCCAGGATAACCAAACATTTTCAGTGGGAAATAAAGAGGGCAAACTTCGTATTTCCATTGTATCCAACCCTTATTGTGGCTTTTGTAAAGATGCTCATAAAATTGTAGAAAATCTTTTGGAAAAATATCCTAATGATCTTTCTGTACAAATGAGATTCAATTATTCACCTGAAAGAACCAATGAAAAATTCACCCAATTAATTTCTGATTTCACCCATATTTACAACAACAAGCCGGAGAAGGACTTCCTGAAAACTATAGAAACATGGTTCGAAACAAGGGATGAAGCTAAAATCAATGCCATATCCGGCGGAAACTCCACAACAGAAAATTTGAATCCTCTAATTGAAATGTCAAAAGATAACAGCAATGCAGGACTTAACTTCACGCCGATCTTGATTATCAATGGATATCAGTTCCCGGAAAAATATGATCGTGATGATATTGTGTTTTTTATAGATGAATTAATTGAAGATGAAGACATCCAATAGAAAAATCTGCGATTCGAAAATTTCATTATCTTAGGAAAAGCAAAAAGCGACTTCCGAAAAACCGTAAAAGAGTAGGAAAATTAAAAACTATTATATGAAAAGATTAAAAAGCCTGAGAGAAAGTTGGAAAACTTCAAAAGGGACACCAATACAGGCGGAAGCAAGCTATTCCCACCCCAACAAGATAACTCCACCTAAAGAAGGTGTCATAGACTCGTGTAACCAATGGTGCTATTTCTAGCCAACCATTCATTGAATTATAATATTGAAATAATTAAAAATGTCGTCTATTTGACGGCATTTTATAATGAGTATTAATTTTGAAAAAATTCCCTTTTTATAAGCAACCGGATACTAAGGATTGCGGACCTACCTGCCTTAGGATTGTAAGTAAATATTATGGCAAAAGTATTTCATTACAACAAATTCGTAATCTTTCAGAAACAACCCGTGAAGGAAGTAGCCTTCTGGGATTAAGTGATGCAGCAGAAAACCTGGGGTTCCGTTCTATGGGAGTCCAGATTGATTTCAACACCCTCGTTGAAGAAGTTCCTTTTCCATGTGTTGTACACTGGAATAAAAATCACTTCGTGGTTGTTTATAAGATCGATAAAAACAATAAGGTATACATATCCGATCCGAGTTATGGCTTAATTACCTATTCCAGAGATGAATTCATAAAATCCTGGATTGGGGAAAATGCCAATGAAAATACAGAAGAAGGTATTGTCCTTATTCTGGAAACAACCCCTGCTTTCTTCCAAACCGAATTTGATGCAGATCAAAGCAAAGCCAGCTTTGCTTTTCTTTCAAAATATTTATTAAAATATAAATCGCTTGTTATTCAACTTGCTATCGGTCTTTTAGGAGGGAGTTTACTTTCACTAATATTCCCGTTTCTTACCCAAAGTATTGTAGACGTGGGGATACAAAACCAGGATATTAATTTTATTTATCTGGTACTCCTTGCACAGGTTATGCTTTTCTTCGGAAGAATGGGAATCGAAGTCATCCGAAGCTGGATCCTTCTCCATCTTTCTGCCAGAATTAACATTTCTATCATATCTGACTTCTTTATCAAGCTCATGAAACTTCCCATAAGTTTCTTTGATACGAGAATGACGGGTGACATCATGCAAAGAATCAATGACCATCACAGAATTGAACAGCTCCTTACCAGCTCTTCATTAAACACCCTTTTCTCTTTGGTCAACCTTATCATATTCAGTATTGTCTTATTACTCTATGATTACAGGCTATTTATTGTTTATCTTGTAGGTGCCGCATTGTATATCGGATGGATCAGCTTTTTCCTAAAAAAGAGAAAAGAACTGGATTACAAAAGATTCTCCCAGGTTTCCCAGGAGCAGAGTAAAGTAATTGAACTCATCAACGGTATGCAGGAAATTAAAATGCATAATGCAGAGAAACAAAAACGATGGGATTGGGAATTTTTACAGGTAAAACTATTTAAAATAAGAATCAAATCTCTTTCCCTTGAACAGTGGCAATCTGTAGGAGGTAACTTTATCAACCAGATGAAAGATATCCTGGTAAGTTTTCTTTCTGCAAAATTGGTATTAAGCGGAAACCTTACTCTGGGGATGATGCTTTCCGTTCAATATATCATTGGGCAGCTTAACAGTCCTCTTTTACAACTTATCGACTTTATTAAACAAACACAGGATGCGAAAATATCACTTGAAAGATTAGGTGAAATTCATGACAAGGAAGATGAAGAAGATAAAAATGAACAATACGTAATGGACATTCCACAAAGAGATATTGAAATAACAGATATGTCTTTTAGATACATTGGATCTGATGTTCCTGTTTTTGAAAACTTAAGTCTTTCTATTCCTTATCAGAAAACCACTGCGATTGTTGGAGCCAGCGGAAGTGGAAAAACTACTTTACTTAAGCTACTCATGAAGTTTTATGAGCCCGATCAGGGAGAGATTAGAATTGGAAGTACAACTCTGAAAAATATTTCACCTAGATTTTGGAGAGACCATTGTGGTGTTGTTATGCAGGAAGGTTATGTCTTCAATGACACTATTGCTAATAATATTGCTGTAGGCGAAGATCATATCGATAAGAAGAAATTAAGACGTGCCGTAGAAATTGCCAATATCAAAGAATTTATAGAAACCCTTCCTCTAAGTTACAACACAAAAATCGGAAATGAAGGAGTTGGAGTAAGTGGTGGACAAAAACAAAGATTATTCATAGCAAGAGCGGTATATAAATCTCCGGAATATATTTTATTTGATGAAGCAACATCAGCTCTGGATGCCAATAACGAAAGAATCATTATGGAAAATCTCGAACAATTTTTCAGAGGAAAAACAGCTGTAGTTATTGCTCACAGACTTTCAACCGTAAAACATGCTGATAAAATCATTGTATTAGACAAAGGAAAAGTAGTGGAAGAAGGAAGCCATGCTGAACTGGTAGACCTGCGAGGAGAATATTACAGACTTGTCAGAAATCAATTAGAATTAGGAAATTAATATCAGGAATCAAAGTCGTGACACCTGAAACTGAAAAAGCAGGTATCAAAACAATTTATTAATTATGAAAGAAGATATTTTAGATAATATTGAACTCCGCTCAGAAAGTGTACAGGATATTCTTACCCAGCCGCCACATTGGATGATCCGCTGGGGAAATACCATTATATTTATTATTCTCCTGCTGATACTTTTAATGAGCTACCTTATAAAGTACCCGGAATTTGTTCCGGCACCTATTATGGTAACCTCTCAAAATCCTCCGGAAAAAATAGAAGCAAGAATGAGCTCCAGGATTGAAAAAATATTCATTAAAGATCATCAGCTTGTTAAGAAAAATGATTTATTGATGGTTATGCAATCTGCTGCCAACTACAAAGATGTACTGGAGTTGAAAAAATTAGTGGATTCCATTGCTCCCAATCAATTATCCTCCTTCCCTCTTGCGCAAGCTTCAAGGTTCAAACTGGGAGAATTGCAGGGCGATTATAATAGCTTCGCAAAAGCATTTCAGGACGAAGATCTTTTCACCAGATTACAGCCCTATGCTCCGGAAAATATTGCAGCCAATCAAAGTATCTCTGAATATCGTGTAAGGATTGCAACGTTAAAGCAACAAAAAAGCCTGGAAGGCGCTAAATATAATTTATCCAAGAAAAGCTTCCAAAGATCTCAGGATCTATTTAACCAAGGGGTAATTTCTTCTATGGAACTTGAAAATGAAAAAATAAAATACCTTCAGGCTCAACAGAATCTTGAAAATCTTAATATTTCTATTTCTCAAATGGAGGAAGGCATTTCCAACCTTAATAAAACAAAAAGCGGAACTGCCATTAATACTGAAAAAGACAGAATTACTTATTCTTCTCAGACTCTACAGTTATTTGAACAGCTTCGTAAATCCTTAAAACTATGGGAACAAAATTATCTTGTCATCTCATCTACTGATGGTGTTGCCAGTTTTCAGCAGTTTTTTGGTGAGAATCAGTTTGTAAAAACCGGAGAGCCTATCTTATCTATTCTTCCTAAAAACAAGGAAAAATTAGTCGGCAGAATGTCTGTACCTACGACCAACTCAGGAAAGATCATTCCGGGAGAAAAAGTATTGATTAAATTAGATAATTATCGTTTCCAGGAATATGGTATTATTGAAGGTAAAGTTCAAAATATATCTTTAATTCCTGATGATAAAGGAAATTATTATGTTGACGTAATTCTTCCAAAAGGCCTTAAAACCAGCTACAACAAAACGCTTATTTTTGATAAGGAACTTAGAGGAAGTGCTGAGATTGTCACTCAAGATCTTAGGCTTATAGAAAGATTTTTCTATCAAATCAGAAAATTACTCGGTTATCAAAGCTAAATTAAAAACGTTATAAAAAAATAAACCCGCAATTTGCGGGTTTATTTTTACTATTTATTTTACAGAAGTTCTTCCTTTTTGGATTTGCTTTGGTGGTTTCACTTTTAAAAAGATAAAACTATAATCCGTAGGTGGTAAACCTTTTTCAGAACCCACAACAGAAGCGTACTTATGACAGTCCATACACTGTTTCTGCTGAGCATATGTTTCCATTGTTGTATTAGAAATATCCGATGGTGTAATCCCTCCTTCCATAAGTGGAGCAGATTGATTATTTCCATTATCCTGAATCGGATTTTCCGGCCATTGTATGTTCACAAGTTGATAATATTGCCATACTGATTTTGGATTGCTGACCCTTATTAGCTGCTGCATCTGAGAGTTTAGCTTCTGAAGTTTTGTTTTAATTTTGTTTACCCGTACAACCTGAACAGGTTTATTCAAACTGTCTTTTCCTATAATGGGAGCCTGATTGGGCACCTCTGTACTTTTAGGGTTATAAAAACAATACTTTATAGAAGGATCACCCTGCCCTTCATTGGGAGCGTTATTGATGTGCTCAAATGTCATCCAATTCAATTGAGGAGATTGTGGAGTCTTACGAATAATATGCAACCCCACCAGCCCTAAATACTTTGGTGAATATTTTCCATAAACAGGTTTTCCATCTTTAAAGCCTTTAATTTCCGGAACCATAGCCTTGGATATTTTATAATAGTTTTTCAAGGAATCAAGTTTATTTTCAGGGATGATACGCCATGCCGCTTTGAGCTCAATAGACTCCATAGGCAACCATACTCCTTTATTACTCGTACCAAACTCTTTCAAACTATTATAATCATAGAGCTTATTTTTACGGATAAAATCACTTTCAGTATTATTTATTTTAATCTCATACCAAACGATATTTCCGCTTTGATCTGTGAGCCATGAACCTTCTGCCTGTAATATTTCATCCATATTACTGCTTCCTACAGCTGCTCTTAAAGTAGCTTTGGGAATTCCTGTATTGATATCCGTAAATTTATTAATCTCATTAATTTGTTTTACATAGCTATTCTTACTGTTCAGGTTCCATGTTAAAGGAACTTTAGGAGCAAAAACATCATCAATACTTAGAAAACTTTCCCATACTGTAGGGCTATAATCCCCGGGCATACCATAATTTGCTGCAGTTGCAGTGGTATCCGGGACTCCCCTTTGAGCTGATGCAGTCCAGTTTAATGCAATAAAATTTTTCCAGGCAAAACAATTCAGGACATCCTGAGAACTATGAGCGCACGTAGAATCTCCGGCAAGCTTATAAGTAATTGAAGGAGGATCGCAATATGCTCCACAGTAGATCGATTCACTGGCCGACTCTTTTGAAAAACCAGTCGCTGAGTTTAACCTCTTTTCTTTTTTACCGGATTCACATGAAATTAAACTCAATATGAAAAAAGAAAATACTAAAGCTTTCATTTCAATATTTTTTGAACTTGTTCAATTTGCTGAATGGAAAGCAGCGATTTGTTTGGTATAATATTCATTTTCGGCAAAGAACCATTGGCTACAACTTCCAAAACTCCGGATAACGCATACCTAGGATCTGAAGTGTTATTATACAAACTAAGAGGTTTTTCTCCTAAAGTTGTATTAGCATCTGCTTTAATCGTAATCAGGAACAATTGTGTATCAGAATCTACATTCTGGAAATCAGTTACAGTAACAGTGATTCCTGGTCCGAAGTCGAAATTAGTTCCTTTAACGGCTCCATTAGTCAAAACAGCAATTCCATCTGTAGTTGTTCCTGC
This sequence comes from Chryseobacterium sp. PMSZPI, assembly GCF_002835665.1. Classification (GTDB taxonomy): domain Bacteria; phylum Bacteroidota; class Bacteroidia; order Flavobacteriales; family Weeksellaceae; genus Chryseobacterium. Next base: position 79,164 of record NZ_PIZV01000077.1, on the reverse strand, counting down.
TTCAACTTGAGTAATACAGGATGTCAGGTTTGAGAAAGTATTCAGCTTATTGTAAAGACTTGCCTGCAATAAATTATTATCTAAAAGATATTGTACATTCGGAAGGAGTGTTGCAGGGTCTCCTACAGGAGGAAATTTCTCAGGCTGTTCCCCAGCTGCCGGATCTTTCCCAGTACCTGCAAGTTGCACAAAAAAGGTATCAGCAATCTGAGAACCCCATTTTAACGGTTTCTTATTTACCTTGATATCACTTAGTTTAAAATTTGCACCCGGAGGTACAGAAAATCGTGTATGCAACAGCATATTAGAGGGGTAAAAAGTAATTCCTTTATTTCGTTCCTCTCCTCTTATCACGGTATAACAATCTTCAATTTTGTACTTTCCGGCTGTAGAAGGCATTTCAAATTGATCAAAATCAGGCATCTGTCCGTACAAAGCAATAGGATTCGTCAAAGTTACCTGTTGATTGTGATTATAAACCAATGAATTAACATTCTGCCCTATACGAGGATCACTATTTCTATAAATCTGTCCATATTGGGCTGCACAAATTAAAGTATTTGCGTCTGTAATGACCTTATTGTCTTTTACCCTTAGAATAGTTGCTGCCGCTCCAAGGTATATTTCGGCTCCTAATGAATTGGGAGGACTGGTAAGATGTACAGCGCCACCGCCCGCAGCATTTGCATCAGGTCCACTATTCCATTTATTAATCGGATTATAAGCAGGTTCTCCGGTTTCCCTTACTATAACAGGATGTCCACTGCTATCTAACAAATAAAGATCTTCTTTTTTAACATTTTTATTATTTAGAATTTCCTGATAAAGTGACACCACTATATCCGGGGAAACTTTCCACATATGAAACCAATATTCCGGGTTTTCATGGGTAAAGTCAACAGCGATGATATCTCCATTCTCATCTCTTGTAACCGCCCATTCACAATATTCATCCTGCCATCCACGGGGGCCTGACGGGCCAAACGGTTTAGTACCGGTATCTGAAGGATCGCAAGGGTTTTTAGGTACCGTAAGAACCATGTCATATTTCTTCCCAAAGACACCAGGTCCTATATCTGCCAATTCATGTAATTTATCTTCATATTGATCTTTACCAAATTTTTTAGTAAAAAGATCAGTAAAGTAATGATTGATTCTGTTGGGGAAGGCATTCCATTGTATTGCAACTGTGTTCTTTTCAGTAGGGATTACATTATCCACCAAAGGGCTATAATACCAGCTTCTGGGATTATCATAAGTACTTGACCACGGGTTTCCCGTAATTGAATTGATCGTGCAATATTTTACATAATTGCTCCAGGCATTTTCAAGCTGTTCTCCTAGATGTGGATGTTGTTTAAAATCTTTTTCTCCCTGGTAAGCAGGTGTGTTAAATTTTTTCATGGTCTTAATTTTTAGTTCTGAATTATCGTTGAAATATATTTTACAATCAAAATTGATCTCATAAAAGAATTATGAGTAAACTCAAAATTCACAACATTGATAAGTTGAAAATTTTCTGAACAACTTTCAATAGTATGTGATTATTACTAATTCAAAGCTAGAAATTATCGACAGAAATTGATTACGTAGAAATACGTATTTTTCACATTAACGAGAACTACTAAAAAAAACAAATGATTACGTCTTAATAATTTCCCCTAAAACTATCCTTAACCAGATGGTTTTAAAAAATATGTTTTCTAAATGTATATAAAAAGAAAAAGGAAAAGCAATGTTTGCTTTTCCTTCTATTGTAGCGAAGACGGGAATTGAACCCGTGACCTCAGGGTTATGAATCCTGCGCTCTAACCAACTGAGCTACCTCGCCTTTTGGTGGTGCAAATATAGAAAATATTTATTTACTACCAAAATTATTTTACATTAAAATATTCTAAAACATTTCCAACATGCTCTGGTTTATTGATTATCTTATTGTTAGCATCTAAAATAAAATACGTCGGAGTTGCATGAACATTGTACGTATCGACATAACTACTGTTCCATCCTCTCAATTCCGTATCATTTATCCAAGGAAATGCAGCAATCTTTTTGGAATATGAGTTTTTATCTACGTCTAAAGATAAGGCAATCACTTGTACATTTTTTCCTTTTAAATCATTATACTTATTAAGTAATTTTGGTAACTCATTTTCACAGTGAGAACATGTAGAAGACCAGAAAACAATAATCTTTTTATCTGCTTTTACCTCATGAAGTGATTTTGCCGTGGTATTTGTCGCCGACTGAAATTTATAGTTAGGAAAAACTGATCCTAATTCCGCATTGGCATTTGATTTCAAAGTAGAAGCCAATCTGTCTGTAATAGTACATTTAAGATTCTTGGCTAGTGTTATATATTTGTTTTTAAACTCATCCATTTGATAAGCATCAAAGATATCGATCAATTCAGACAGTACCGTTTGTCCTCTTGGTGTTTCAACTTTTAATCGGTCCAAAAGTTTATCTACTGATCCTGTTACATTCGCATTTCCGCCAGAGTTAAGATAGGCAACTAATAATGGTCTTAAAAGCGATGATGTTTCCAACATATCGCCAGACTTATCAATAAAATTAATCACTTCATCCTGATTCACTTTTTTAGACTGATCTGACTGGTTTGAAGAGTTAGATAAGAACTTACTATAGTTCGTATTGTAATAAGAAATAAATGGATGCTTTGATGCATCGATTGCCCCGGAATTTCCGGAAAGCCTGTCAATCTCCGTTTTTAAAGCTTTTCCAAAGTCTGTATTATCTTTATAATATTCTTTGATTTGAGTTAGAGCAGGAAGAATAAGCTCTTTTTTTTGTGAACCTTCTTGTTGCTTACTCATCAACTCATTCGCTTCATCTAAATAAGCAACATCTTTAATTTTATTATTCTGTATATCCAATTTTAGACTTACATCTTTATTTTCAGAAATAAAATTAACCGTATTATTGGAGCTTGGGAAATACACTTTCATCATTCCCATATAATTGTTAGGGTATTTAAACATCCATACATTATTCTTTCCTTGTTCTTTAGTAACAATAATATCTTTTGAACCGTTTAATGTATATAGAATAGCGTCTTGATCTTTAAATTCTGCGGGAGTCTGAATTGTAACAGTGAACTGAGCTTGCAAAGCAAATGCAGCTAAAACCGCAGATAGTGTATAAATCTTTTTCATATAGTAAAAATAAAAAAACTCTCTGACTAATCAGAGAGTTTAATATTATTTTAATAAAATTTTATGCTTTTTGACCTTTGTACTTTTTAGTAAAGAATACGATAAATGCAATTGCAATTACTGAAAGTACGTAGACATACATGTCGATTGGCGAGGATGGCGCCCCTGTACCGTTACCTCCATTACCTCCTCCACCCGGGATTGGTGGGGCTGCCTGGACAAATAGTACAGCAAAAAGAAAAAGAACTGATACTAGTTTATTAATAGTTTTCATATGGTTTATTTTAAGATTTTAGTGTTAACAGTTTCTCCTTTGTCTGAAACGATTTTTACAACGTATGAATTTTTAACAGAGTTATTAAGCTCAATTACAAAATCCTTAGATGCATCAACCGCTTTCTTAGAAATAACCAGTTTACCGCTCATATCATAAACTTCAATGTCTGCCTTCTTCCAGTTTGGATCGAACCTAACAATATAATTTGTAATTGATGGATCGTATACAACCAGTGTTCTTGAAGGTGCAACTACTTTCTTATCTTTATTTGCTAATGTTGTTTCATTAGGTGCTCCGTAGTATAAATTAGATTCATCAATATTTACAGGAACAACACCTCCTTGCTTAGCTTCTATTAAATTTCCATTTTCTGCTTTATAATAGAAACCAATCCCAGAAGATAATTGATGTGCACCTGTAGGAATTAATGTACCATTTTCTCTAACTTCAAACTTGTAAGATTTAACTTGATCCAAGTTATAGTTTACTAACTTTACATTTTTACCTTGGAAGTTCGTTTCATTGGCTTCGTTGATATACAACCAATAGTTAGTGTAGTTATTATCATAACCTCCATTTAAAGCTTCTTCAAATGTTCCGATTAGATTTTTACCTGCAGAAGCCTGTACTGTAGTTGCTGCAGATACCTGATGTCCTGTTGTAAATGATGGAGAAACTACATAATATGTTCTTCCAACTTCATTTCCATTAGCATCAAGACCAATAACACCAAGTTGTTTGATAGTTCCTCTATCTATCTTGTTACTATTGACCATTCTAGCTGCGTTCACATTATAATCTGTGCCTGCTGCTCTAGCTGTTTGCTTAAATCTTCTTAATGTATTGAAGTTTAATGTCTGAGCAGTATTATCTCTTAACTTGATTTTAAAAGACTGCATAGGCTTAAGAACTACCAAATCTACATCTCCAACAGCAGGAGCAACTCCGTCACCTGTAGGAACAAAAGTTACAACTCTAGATCCTGTTGCATAAGTAGATCCATTTGGGAGTGTTTTGATTGTACCTGGGTTATATTCAATACCCCAAATATTAGATACTCTGTTTCCGTCCCCATTAGGACCTTCAGTATATCCAATGTTAGATAAATCGATGTTGGTAAGGAAAGGGTTTCCGAACTGATAGAAGTTTTTACCAAATGTTCCTGCCCATGGACTCAATGTAAACTCAAATGAATCATCAAGGTAAGTATTATACTTTTCGTTATAGGCATTGTTGTTGTTACCATTAGGTCCGAAAGTTACATTTCCCCCATTTTGTAAAGTTACCGGACTTGCAATTGGTGCATAAGGTGCTCCGTTAACAGCGAAAACCGTTCCCGAAGTAGGTGCACTTGGATTCCAATCGTTATTGGTCACTTTCAACATATAGTACCCGGGACCATCTGCTGTGGTGGTTGCCAGACTCGTGAAGTGATCAGATACCGCATTGGTATTGTTCCATTTCAAAATTGGATTACCGTATCTTTGGGTATTGAAGTTTTTACCAAGTTCAGTAGATAATGAACTCAATGCTTTACCAGAGAAAGGTAAGGCAACTTGTTGGAAATAATTACCAGTACCCTGGTTTGTAGTCCTATACTCTTTAGTTACAATACCAGTAATATTGGATTGGGAAAGTCCATCAATGTATAACTGACCATAAGTAGAAGTTGCAAAACTAGCTGGAGTATTTAATCTTAAAATAATATTTCCACCGTCAGTTTTAGCTGCTCCGGTAGCGTCTATTGTTTTAAAAGTATCTCCGGCTGCTCCTACAACCATTACATTACCGTGTACATCCAAAACACCATTAGCTTTTGTTTGTACACCTCCACCACTATAAACTAGGGTGCCTTCGCTCACATACATATTAGCCCCAGTGTCTACGTGACATAATATCTGCGCCTGAACAGAATAACTGATTGCTAAAAGACCTATAGCAAATAAACTTTTTCTCATTGTATAAATTATTTGTGTGTTAATACAATCTTCACCCGCAAAGGTATTATTTTTTTCTAATAAAAAAAAATATTTTACTTATTAATCAAAATATTATCTTCAGATAATATGATTTCTTTTTCTTCTCCTATTGAAAACATATAGTCCTCCAGCACCTTTTCAGTAGTTCCTCGTAGTCCTCTGGCTCCCAATCCTTTTTCGATTGTTTCTTCTACAATTTTTTCAATAGCTCCGTCAGTAATAACCAAATTCGTGCCATCCATCTTAAAAAGTTCCACAAATTGATTCACAATTGAATTTTTAGGCTCTTTCATAATTCTTACCAACGTCTCTTTTGTGAGTTTATCAAGGTAAGTAATGATTGGAAATCTTCCTAAAAGTTCGGGAATTAATCCGAAAGAACGAAGATCAATTGCATTAATATTTGTTAATATATATTCATCTTCATCTGCTTTATTGATTTTTTCAGAACTGAAACCAATAGCCTGCTTATTCATCCTTCTTTCGATAATTTCTTTGATTCCGTCAAAAGCTCCACCTGCAATAAACAAAATATTTTGAGTATTCACCTGAATGTATTTTTGGTCCGGATGTTTTCTTCCTCCCTGAGGCGGAACGTTTACAATACTTCCCTCCAATAATTTCAATAATCCCTGTTGTACACCTTCTCCGGAAACGTCTCTGGTAATACTTGGGTTATCCGATTTTCTTGCAATTTTATCAATCTCATCGATAAATACAATTCCTTTTTCGGCTTTTTCTACGTCATAATCTGCCACCATTAATAATCTTGACAGAATACTTTCAACATCTTCTCCTACATATCCTGCTTCTGTTAAGATCGTAGCATCTACAATACAGAATGGAACATTAAGTTCTCTGGCAATGGTTTTAGCTAATAGGGTTTTTCCCGTTCCGGTCTCCCCTATCATAATGATGTTTGATTTTTCAAGTTCTACTTCCCTGTTTTCATCCTGGGCGTGAAGCAATCTTTTATAATGATTATAAACTGCAATTGAAAGTTGTTTTTTGGCCTGATCTTGTCCTATTACATATTGATCAAGAAATTCTTTGATTTCTTTTGGCTTTTTAAGTTCTTCCAAACTATCTGCCGGTGAATATCCTGCTTTGGAAGCTCCGTCTTTTACAATAGCATGTGCCTGCTCTATACAATTTTCACAAATAAAACCGTTCTGCCCAGAAATCAGCATCTGTACTTCATTTCTTTTTCTACCGCAGAAAGAACACTGGTTTGAATTCATATTATATATTATATGTATATGTTAAAGAAAATCGTAAAAAATTACTTTTTTACGATTTTCGTTTTTTAAGAATTAATAATAGAGTTTTGAATCTCTATATATTCTTCGTTCGTTAATTTTAGTCTTTCATTTCTAAAGTTCATGTCTTCCATTTTATTCAAAGGAATCAGATGGATATGAGCATGAGGAACTTCTAATCCTACTACCGCTACTCCTACTCTTACACATGGAATTGCAGTTTTGATCTTCTTGGCAACCTCTTGGGCAAATCCCCAAAGGTTTTTGTATTCTTCACTTTCAAGATCAAAAATCAAATCCACTTCTTTTTTAGGAACCACCAAAGTATGTCCTTTCACCAATGGCATTGCGTCTAAGAATGCTATAAAGTTTTCGTCTTCCGCAATTTTATATGAGGGAATTTCTCCATTGATGATTTTTGTGAATATAGTGCTCATTTTTATAGAAGTTAGAGGTTAGATTTAGAAGTTAGAAATAAAAGGGATAGACTATAGGGTAATGTCTAATACTTCAAAAGATAGTTTGTTACCATTTGGCAAAGTGATTTCTGCAGTTTCACCTACAGCTTTTCCCAACAATCCTTTTGCAATTGGAGTGTTTACAGAAATTTTTCCTGTTTTAAGGTCACTTTCGTTATCCGGCACCAATGTAAATACCTGCTCTTGTTTAGTCGCATTGTTTTTAAGTTTCACTGTCGTTAGGATGGAAACTTTTGAAGTATCTAATTGGCTTTCGTCTATAATTTTAGAAGTAGAAATAACATCTTTCAGCTTGGAAATTCTCATTTCAAGCATACCCTGAGCCTCTTTAGCCGCATCATATTCTGCATTTTCAGACAAATCTCCTTTGTCTCTTGCTTCTGCGATCTGCTGAGTAATTTTTGGTCTCTCTACAGTTTCTAACTGTTCCAGCTCAGCTTTCATTTTCTCTAAGCCTTCCTTAGTTACATAGCTTGCCATAATTTTCAAAATTTAGTTTTAGTATAAAAAAATAATCCGACATTTGCCGGACAATGTTTTACGTGTTATAATCGTTTAATTTTTACAAATATATAAAAATTTAAATTGAAATGAAAAAAACTTTTTCAATCTTATCTATTTTCATATTATTGATTTTCAGTAATTTATCAATAAAGTCTTGTGGAAGCAGGGAAGATACGGTGAGTTGCTTTCCGAATACTCCGATTAATGTTTCCCTCAATTTGAACCTTCCTGCATACAATGCTTTAAACTATGATAATGGTTGGATTTATGTCAACGAACAACAATCCGGTACAAGAGGTTTGATTATTGTTCGTGTTGGGGATTCGTTCAAAGTCTATGACAGAAACGCTCCTCATATATGTCCGGATAATAATACAACACTTGAGGTAAAAGATAATATTGCAATCATCTGCCCTAAGGATAACACAAAATGGATTTTAAGAACCGGACAACCTGAAGCGGGAGCCAAAACGTCCCTTCCACCCAAAACATATCCTTATAGTTTTGACATTGCCACTAAAGTTTTAAATATTTATTATTAGAATAAAAATGAAGATCGTTATACAAAGAGTTTCCGAAGCCAGTGTAAAAGTAGACGGAAAAGTTGTAGGGGAAATCGGAAAAGGCTTAATGCTGTTGGTAGGTATTGATGAAAATGATGAAAAAGATGATGTCGATTGGCTGGTACAAAAGATTTTAAATCTTAGAATCTTTGGTGATGAAGATGATAAACTGAATCTTTCTGTGAAGGACATTTCGGGAGAAATCCTCTGCGTCAGCCAGTTTACACTGATTGCAGATTATAAAAAAGGAAATCGTCCATCATTTATTAAAGCAGCCAAGCCTGATAAAGCAGTTCCATTATTTGAGTATTTCAAAGAAGAAATAGCTAAATCCGGTTTGAAAACCGAAAGCGGAATTTTTGGTGCAGATATGAAAGTCTCATTAATTAACGACGGACCTGTAACAATTGTGATGGATTCCATTACAAAAGCTTAAATTTACAACCTATTATAATTTATCTCAATAATGAAAAAAACCTTAGTTACCTTACTTTTTCTTACAGGAATGAGTTTTTCTTTTGCTCAAAAATCTTACACCGACGAGCAAAAAGCATCTTATTATATCGGGCTGGATATTGCTCAAAATATGAAAAGACAGGGATTTCCTATAGATCCTGATCTTTTGGCGCAAGCTTTTAAAGATGAGTTTTCTGATAAACCAACATTATTCCCAAAAGAAGAAATGGGAACTTTTTTGCAGGGATTTATGCAAAAGCAAAACGAGAAAAGACAGGCTGAAGCAAAGGTGAAAGCCGAAGAGAATAAAAAGAAAGGTGCAGAATTTCTTGCTAAAAATAAATTAAATAAGAAAATAAAAACCACTGCAAGCGGATTACAATATGAAGTATTGAAAGAAGGCGACGGGAAAACCAAGCCTACTGCTTCCAATACTGCCACTGTAACATACACAGGAAAACTAATGGACGGAACTGTTTTCGATTCTACGGATAAAAACGGAGGAAAGCCTATTGAATTAAATCTTTCGCAGGTTATAAAAGGCTGGACTGAAGGAATCCAACTGATGAGTAAAGGCTCTAAATACAGATTCTACATTCCATCAGATCTGGCTTATGGAGATAATGGAGCCGGCGGAGTAATTCCTCCGGGTGCAACACTTATTTTCGATGTTGAATTGGTAGATTTTAAATAATCATTTTCTTGTTCAATCAAAAAGAGGCTGTCTAAAAAGTCAAATAATTTTGGCCATTGTCATTCTGACGCAGGAAGAATCTCATTGATGATCAGTTATTTGAGATTCTTCACTCCATTTCATTTCGTTCAGAATGACACTTTTTAAACAACCTCTTTTTTTTCAATAAACTTTTATAAAATTATTTCGCAGGAACACTGCTGAAATTAAGAGCAACTTTAATGTTCATGTCTGAAGTTGTTTGATTCTTCAATTCATAAACCGTTCTTACTGTAAGTCCTGAACTTTTTACAATACTATCAAGGAATCCTGTGTCGTTCAAATCCAAATTCATACTGGATGAATTGGTAGATATATTGGAGCGTGATGCCACAAGTCTTTCTCCGGTTCCACTGGATGAAACGTAGATTTTAATGGTTTTAAAAGCACTTAAATTTCCTCCTGAAGGTGATACTACGGAAATTTTAGCATCGGAAATTCTTACGTCTTTAATCTGTGCATTATTATTTCCCCCAAACCATGTCTGTACATTGGTAGCTGTTGCCGTTGAGGAAACTTCTTTATCAGCAGGCACTCCTGTAGAAACTAAAACATTCGTTGTGTATGGAAAGGTATTCTGAACCAGCGACTGTACAGTTCCGCAACTTACCAATACGGCTGAGGCGGCCATTGCTGTTAGAACGATATTTTTCATATTTATAAATTTAACTTTAAAGGTAGTTTGCAGAAATTATACCAAATTGAAAGTCTTATTCTACACTTACGGTAAAACTTCCTTGGGTATTTCCTGAAGCCATATTGCTTTTTCCGATGATAAGCCATACTTCACCTTTTCCCGGAGTTTCGTAAGTCATTTCTCTTCCGAAAGGGCCATCATAATCTCCATTAGGAAGTTTAATCTGATTGAAACGGATATTAAAATCTTTTTCTTTTGTTGATATTTTGGCTTTGATATTAGGTCGATCATAATGGGTAAGTTTCAAAACCAACTCCTGATCATCTTTTGTAAATTTCTCTCCGAGCGTGAAAGGAAGTTGAGTGGCATCAGCAGTTCTGATGATCTGACCTTCTTTTTCATTTCTCATTACTCCTTTACGCAAGACTTCTTTAGTAGCAGGAGCATTGTTAATAATTGAATCTCTTTTCTTTAAAGCTACAGAGTCTACTTTATATACAGAATCCGGCATTTCTGTTGCAACGGCTGAATCTTTATCAGATACCATCGGTACTGCAGATTCTTTTTTACAGGAAATGACAATCAATGGAATTAACAATAAGCTTTTTTTCATAATAAATAATTTTAAGGCTGCACCGGGGTACATTCTATTAGATGTTAAGCTTTATAAATGCTAAAACTGTTCCAACTATTTTTCCGGTTTTCCTATACCTCTCGTTTTTTTCATTATCAATTATTTAAGAGTTTGATAATACATTACTTTTGAAAGAACAGGTTTGTTTTTTTCGTATTTAATTTTATTCAACACCCTTTTCCTAAGCTGTAGATCATTTTTCTCATCAGCATATTTCAACAGACTTCTTTCGCTGAAATTAACGGATTCAAAATAATAGTCTAGTGTAAAATCTTTACGTTTCATATTTTCCGACATAATGAGTCCACCCCAATTGATATAACTGCAGACTAAAATTGTTCCATAAAAATACCAGGCCATTGTATTGAAAAGGAATGCATTTCTTTTTTGTTTTTGGATTTTAATAAAGGTTAAAGCCAATCCAATCAGGGACAGAAACAGGAAAGCAAAAACGCCCAATCGTTTATAGGTAAATGCATAATTCATAATGTATTCATAGTTTTTCACAGCGGCTGATAATACCAGGACTGCGTTTAATACAATCCAAATTTTAGCTAACAATTTCATGGAACCTGCCTTAGGATCAAAATTGAACCCGGACTTAAAATAAAACATGATAACCAAAATAGCCATTATAATAGACATGATCACAGCATTTACCCGCTCATGGGTTTCTTCTGAAAGCTGAACAGGTGTTTTAGAGGTTTCATAAAATTGTTCGTAATTGTAAGTGATCAGGAAAAATATCAATAATATATTCAGTAATAAAAAAGACATCACTCCGCTTATTCTCTCTGCATCAAGATCAAGGAAAGAGTAAGTTGCTTTCGGAATTTGAGAATCTTTCTGAAAATCATTATCCAAAATATAATGGTTCTTATAAATTAATCTTTCCACAGTGTAGTTCCAATAATTAAAAGCAATAAAAAATCCTAAAACGGAAAGACAGAATACTTGCCAAAGATTGAGATCCAGTTCATAGTCTGTAAAAAGTGATGCAAAATGATTACTTCCCGAGGAATAAATTCCAAAGAAAACAGATAACAATAAAAGCGGAATCAGGATAAAAGCTAATGTTTTCTGCCATAGTCCGGGCATGTTTCTTTTAGGAAGCCAGGCATCTAATTTAAAAATACGACACAATGAGGTAAAGCAATTTAAGACAAAAACAGGCATGAGAAATAGAATTTTCATGTTTCTGTTCTTAGCCTTATAATCAAGTAAAAGAATTGAACTTACAAGTGCGAGAAAAGATGGAAAGTCTCCATACCAGGCAAAAGCAATGCCGGAAAGAATACTGGTGGTTAAGAGAATATAAAATGTTCTGGTTTTATTTTCAGAATTCGTTTTAAACAAAGTTAATCCTGTATAAATAAGCCCCAAAAGTCCAAGATTCAGCCCTACTTCCTGATCATAGAACAGAATAACAAATAAGACTGTTGTAAAAAATATATAATGATGTGTTTTCATAAGATGTAATTGATTAAAAAAATAGAGGGTTAAAGTTTTAGTGAAGTACAACAGGATCTTTCTGTTGAATAAAATCTCTCACATGTTCAAAATTCTGCCACAGCAGCTCTTCAAAATCCCAATGATGGAAAGCTCTCATATTTTGACCTTTCTGGTAGGACTTGATGTAAATCTTTATATATTCAGGCAAAATTATTGTCCCTAAAACGACTGCTGCCAGAAGATGAGCATTAAGTTTTCCGTTTCCCAATAGCAGATATTGCATGGCAATCTCTTCTTCAAAGTTGGTTCCACAGCCCGTAATCAGATGATGAACATCATGATTTTCCATTTTGGGAATCATTGTAAACCCATGTTTTCTATAAAACTCACCCAATTTTCTACCCAAAGAGTCTTCTTCGAATTCAAGCAATTGTTTTTCATTGAATTGCCATTGTCTTTTTTTCTTTTTAAAGTATTTCCTGTATAATTTTTGAGTTTTATCGTATATAAAAAGCAAAAACTGAACACGTAATTTTTTCATAGTATATGTATTTAAAAAATCAGATTCCAACCTACAAATCTTTCGATCCTTTATTAATTAGGCTTGCGTTAAAGTAAAAACAGTGATTTCGGGGCGTACCATAAATCTTATCTGAAAAGAATGCCCCAGGGCACGATTGATATACAGCATTCTTCCATCTTTCAGATCAATTGCTCCCGAGACATAATCTTTATTTTTCACGGGAAGTATTGGGGTTATAATTCCGGGAATTCTGCATTGTCCACCATGGGTATGTCCGCTTAGAATCCAACCCTGGTATCCGTTCCATATATCCAGATCGCAGGCGTCCGGATTGTGGCAAAGTACAATATTGGCTTTTGAGGAATCATATTCCTTCATTACTTTCAATGGCTGAAATTGAGGTGACCATAAATCCTCGAGTCCGATAAAATGTAAACCGCAGCTTTCTTGTTGTTCATTTTTAAGCATTGTAATTCCTGAATTTGTAAGTGTATCACATACTTTTTCTGAGCATTCAGTATCCTTCCAGTTTTCTCCATAATCGTGATTTCCTAAGATCCCAAAGGTTGCCAAGCTACCCAGAACACAGTTTTCCATTACTTTCTTAAGATCTTCTTGTTCTTGGAGAGTTCCATGATTTACAAAATCTCCTGTATACACTACAAAGTCCGGGTTATATTGTTTTGCTTTTTGAAAAGAATCAATTAAAAAGTTCCAATCGAAGCGGGTTCCTACATGCAAATCGGAAATCTGCATGAGTATTTTCCCTTCTAACGCTTGGGGTAAATTTTTTACAGGAAGTTTTCTTTTGACAAATTCAACCCAAAATGGTTCTACCTGCCACGAATACAATCCGGGGAAAGCTCCCAAAACTGAAATCTGTACAACTTTTTTTAAGAATGTTTTTCTATTCATTTTATTTATTTTAAAACAAAGAACTTTGAATTACAAAGTAAAATTTCAAAAAAATATAGGACTACCGTCCCAATAATTTTTCCAGAGCATCTAAATGTTCAGTAAATGCCTGTCTCCCATTCTGTGTAACCCGATATGAAGTTTTAGGTTTTTTCCCCACAAATTCTTTTTTTACTTCAATATATCCTACTTTTTCCAAAGCGTTGCTGTGACTGGCTAAGTTACCATCCGTAATTTCCAATAATGCTTTCATTTCGGAAAAATCAACCCAGTCGTTGACCATAAGAACGGACATAATCCCCAGTCTTACACGGCTTTCGAATTCTTTGTTGAGTTGATTTATTTTGATCATAATAAGATAATAGTAGCAGATCTTAGGTGCTCATCTATGGAAAGTAGCGACGAAAGAGCTGCAAAGTTAAGTTTTATTTATATTTTTTATGCATTATAAGCCCATAAACAATATGTAAAATACCAAAACCGACAGCCCAAAAAAACAGTCCCCACCCCAGGATAAATGAAGAAATCAATCCCAAAGCGATTTCACAATAGCCTAAATATTTCACATCAGTCAAAGTATATCTTTCCGCACTTACTAAGGCTAATCCATAGAAAATTAAGGTTACCGGAGCAATCCATACAAACAAATGGTGAAAAATAAGTGCAATACAAAAGATTCCACCTGTAACTAATGGTATTGCAAAAGTAATTAACAGGCGTTTGGTTGTTGCATCCCAAATTTTAAGTCCTTTCTTTTTGCTTTTATTAGCAGTAAAAACATATCCACTCAAAACAGCAATTACTAATACAATAAGCCCTGTAACAACCAACTCTTGAACTAAAGCAGGTGTATAAGAAACTCTTCCCCTGAATATGTATTCTGTTTTTGCACTTTCCAAAGCTAAATAAGCATATCCTGCACCAAGAAGCGCAACAACTCCGGCAACAACTCCGGATAATCCACTTAATGAAATAAATCTGGAAGACCGCTCCATCATGGAACGGATATGAGATAAGTCTTCGTGATAATTTTTCGAATCCATAAAAAGAACTTTGAATTACAAAGTTATAATTTATTTTGAACAGGCAAAATATTCTTTAAAATATTTATACTGTACAGTATAACAAAAAACCACTGATAAATTCAGTGGTTCAATATCTTAATAATTAAATGAATTATTTTGCTCTTAATCTTTCTTTAATAGCTTCAATATTTTTCTTTGCAGAATCTTCTAAAATAAGACTTGCACTCATATGGATTCTTGCAGGCATCAATTCATTGAAATGATCCGTTCCTTCCCATGAAACTTTTTTAATTAGTGCTAAGGCCTCATTACTTCTTGATGCTAATGTTTGTAAAAATTTTTCAAGTTTTTCATCCATCTCCTGAATACTGCTTGAAACAGAGTGGTAAACATTATGTTGTTCTGCCCACTCAGCGGACCTGAAATCGGCATCTATTGCCATCGCAGAGAATTGTGATTTACCAATTTTTCTTTCTACATAGGGACCGATGACAAAAGGCCCAATACCTAAATTAATCTCAGTAAGAGCTAATGCTGAATCTTCTGTTGCAAAACAATAATCTGCACCGCACGCAATACCTACTCCTCCACCTGTCGTTTTTCCCTGAACTCTAACGACCACAATTTTGCCACAGTTTCTCATTGCGTTTAAAACTTTAGCAAATCCGCCGAAAAATTTTGTAGAAGCTTCTAATTCTTCAATAGCTAAAAGCTCATCAAAACTTGCACCTGCACAGAAAGCTTTCTCTCCTTCACTTTTTAACAAAATAGCTTTCACCTCATCTTTAGCACCTTCTTCTAAAATAGCCTGAGCCAATTTTTCCAAAATAACTCCCGGAAGAGAGTTACTTTTTGGTGTTCCGAAAGTAATTTCGGCAATATTATTTTTAATTTCTGATGTTACGAATTCGTTCATTTTTATTTTTATTGGATTCTTACAAAAATACTAAATACAGTGCTTTTAGAGAAACTTCAGTAACACAAATTATTGTTGATTTATAAATTAAGCATTACGTAGAAATACTGAATTTATAATTTGGTCATTTCTACTCTTGTCCTATTTTTCTATTCGTTGTTCCTTTGAATCATTCAATCAATATATCGGTAAAATTCGTTCACTAAGAAGCAAAAACTAATATCCAGAATTCACATCAATACTTGTTCCCCAAAAAGATTCTAATTCATGAATGTTTCCCCTTGATGATTATTAAGGGGCTTCATTTTATCTTGTCCATTTATGAAGATGTTCTACCTGAACGTTTCTCTTTAACAATGACTGAAACCTTAATTTCAATAGAATACTTCTACCTTCAACAGTTCTTGTAAAAATTAGATCAGAACTTCCAAACATTTTATCCCAGGTTATTTTAAAAAACTCTGCACTCTTTTTATTTTTTGCAAAAATATCAGGTACAGGATTATAGATATCTTTTTTCACAAAAAGGGACGCTCTTTTTTGCTTCAACAAATATCTGGGATTATCAATCGGAGAAACCAGCTCCTGCAACGTTTGAATAAATTGTGAGTTTTCATATTGACTTCCTCCTTTCAGGTAACAATATGCATCTTTCTCTGAGGAACTTATGATACTCAGTTTTTCAGGAGATGTTCTGATTATATTTTCATGAATAAGTCCTTTCAAAACGACATCACTCAATGAACTAATTTGACTGGCCATATCTTTACATCTTAAATATTGTAACACTGATGTATAAAGTTTCCTGCCATATACAACAAAACCTACTACTCCACCCAAAAGCATAAATAATGAAAAGCTTTTAGCACTATCAATAGAATTAATATTTTTAGACATTAGAAGTAAAAAATCTTTCCAAAATAATAAAATAACTGATATAATAACTTTAGAAAGGTTCCCCATCATCTTTCCTAAATAGCTCATCTTTAAATTTTTCATAAAAGTCATATTTTCTGAGGGAACCTTTATTTCCTCAATTAAAATATTTCCTTTATCCAATGCGGATTTCCAACGTTTGACAAGGTTCGTTCTGTCTTTGGCAAAGCTAAAGGTTACTTGATTAACTTCTGGAATTCTGTTTTCATTTTCTATTATTTTAAGATCCAGTCTTTCGAAATTATTTTCAATAGTAGAGTTATCTTTATTGGAAATTCCCACAAAGGTTTTGAATCTTTTCTTCATAATATTCAGATCTTGGCCTCCATTTTCATGTTGAGAATCGAAGCAGGCAAGGTGCCAAATATTCCCTGTTTTATTAAGCTCATCCTTATCTGTTCTTATAACCCTCCCTCTCATTTGGTTGGAAAGGACGAAGGAGCTCACAAAACTGGCCAAAATCAAAGTATTCATCTTTGGGGCATCCCAACCTTCTCCCAATAATGACTTGGTCCCAATTAAAACTTGAATCCCTCCATTTTGAAAAATTTCTGTAATGATGTATACTATGTCGTGTTTTATTTGTTCAGTAAGCCTGATGATTAGGTAAGCATTATCATAGGTAAGCACAGAAAAAGATATATCCGGTAATCCTTTTTTAGAATAAAAATCATCAAACATTTTTTTTGCTTCAGCCGGAATAATCACCAAGCCCCCTGTAAGAACTCCTATTTTTTTATTTTGAGGATTCTCTCTTCTCAGTTTTTCAAAAATGGGAATAACTCCTATTTTATCCAGAGTCAGAGTGTTTTGAGGCTCATTAGTCAGGTATTCTTTTTTAATAAAATCAGTAAGAATTACCATTTTAAGGTCATCCTTAAGAATAGAAAATTCAAAATCAGTAATTTCTTTTATCGCTTGTAATTTCCCTATACTTGAGTTAAGAATTTGGTTTAAGTCTTTATTATTAAAAAAGCTCAGAACTCGTTTTTCTAAAAACCCATGTCTTTTTAATCTATTTTCCAGATTTGACCTATGTTCTTCATATTCTCTAAAATTAACATTATCTACGATGAGGTAAAAGTCAAGAAGCTCTTCAAACCAAAAGAAATCAAATTCAGGTATATACTTTTGTTGATCTCCAATGATTTCAAAATGAATATCCGGAATCTCTTTTCCTTTGAAGTTAAGATAAACCAAACCAGAAGTGTAGGAAGAGATATTTTCGTAAATCCAATCTAAATGTTCAAGAGGCTTTTGATAGACGGGATGTTGTTCAATAGCATTCAGAAAGTTATAATCACTTTTGATTTCTTCGAAAAAAGCTTGTGCCTTCATGTGATAATACTCAATCTTTTTTTGTTCTTCCTGTGATGGCAATGTAAAATATACAAGATCCTGGTGTGGACAAAGATCCCCTTCAATCATAAGTTCAGGAACGGATATCTCTACATCTATAGGGCCATTCAGTTGAATATATTTTTGCCATTCAGCCCCTGAAACATCAAAAGGAGGTGTAGCAGTAAGAGATACAATCGTTGGATTGATTTCACTTTTCAATTCGATAAGGCTTCTCCACCATGCATTTTTTAAATGATGGGCTTCATCCAGAATAAAAGTACCTACTTTTTGTTTCTTTAATTTCTTTATAATTTCCGAAAGTGGAACTTTAGAAGATTTTTTATTATTATCCTCTTCCTCCTCTTCTGTTTCAGAAGCAGAGTAAATCCCCTGATAGGTAGCAACTGTTATAATACCTGGTTTTTTAATATCTGATGATATCCAGTCAGGAACCTTTTCAACATCGAGAAAGAGTTCACAAAATCTCTGAATCCATTGATTTTTGATCGCCAATGTAGGAGCAATAATCAAAGTAGGCTTTCCGAGCCTTAACATGACTTCTAATCCAAGTACTGTTTTTCCGGAACCCGGTGGTGCAGTAACGTGCAAATGATTATCATTAAGATATTCGTTAAGATGATCCAGAAATTTTTTCTGATAGGTACGCCAATTGTATTTGAAAGTTGTATTTTCAGGAAAAACATTCATAACCCGAATTTAATAAAAAAACAAATCTGGCAACATCAATTTTATTTTTTCAATGCCAAAATGTATTTATCGATATACAACTGTTTCTCTTTCGATTTGTATTGCTGTATATATCGGGGATGTTCCAAAACCGTCATTTTATCAAACAATTTGGCTTCCTTATTTAATATTGAAATAAAATCAGCGTTCTTTTTCCCCAGAATAAAAACTTCAGAAGTGTCAAGGCCCAGACTGATATGCTTTTCTAATGAATCAATCATAAAATTTTTTACAACAGCAAAAAGCTTTTTATCATCGTAGTAATTGGCATTGAGCCATCCATTTTTTGTTTTTCTTACAATAGCCAGGGGAAATGGAGAATTAATATAAACGTCTTTATAAAATAGATCTGCCCCTCCATATTCTGCAATCATATCATACATGAAAACAGAGGACACTTCGTGGGTATGTACCGATTTCATTTGTATACCACATACGCTATCCAATCTTTTGGTATCGGTAAATGGAACTCCTGTAACGCCTGCTCCATGACGGCTTGGATTAATGCCAATCATGAATTTTCTTTTGTTGGAGTCATTATAGTATTTATGATAGAATTTTTGCATTACCATCATTGTTTCAGGGTTATTCAGGTATGGATTAAGTACCTCAAATCCTTCCGGCAATTCGTTTGAGTAGGTAAGGTTTTTATTAAAATCAATGACTTCGTCTGCAAAGGTTTTATTCATGGCAATTATTTCGAAACAATAAGAATATCTTTTATTATATCCATTGGCTTTTACTTTATGATTGAAATTTAATGATAATATTTTTGTACTGCAACGGATCTGAATACTTGATAAAAAATAAAGGTCAAAGTCTTTATCTTTTTCCGTAACTTCGTTTTCAGTGAAAAGAAGATGCTGAAGTTCATTTTATTAACAAAAACTATTAACTTATGATTGGAATTATCATTGAACTTACTATTTCATGGCTTTTACTTCACTTCATCGCCAAAAAGAATCTTTCTGTTTTAGGATTGCGACCTACTGAAAAGAGAATTGTTTATTTCGGAGTTGGCTTTTTATTGGCCGTAATTTCCTGCACATTCTATCATCTTATGACCACTACATTTATCAATAACAGTTGGGTTCTCCATCAACAATTGACAATGAAATCCATATTAATGGGTATTTGGTGGACTTTAAAATCAGTCTTGTTTGAAGAATTGCTTTTCAGGGGTGTTTTATTGTATTTTGCAATTGAAAAATGGGGAAATAAAAAAGCATGTATCTTTTCTGCGATCTGTTTCGGAATTTATCATTGGTTCTCTTACAATGCTTTTGGCAATTTTTTCCAAATGGGAATTATTTTTGTAATGACAGGTATTTTTGGATTGATGTTGGCTTATGCTTTTGCAAAAACAAGATCTCTTTATCTTCCTATCGGGCTCCATTTAGGTTGGAATTTATTAAATATTGTAGTGTTCTCCAACGGTCCGTTGGGTAAGCAATTGCTAATTAAGTCCAACGAGAATCATCTTGAAGGAATAGTTTCTTTGCTTGTTTTTCTATTTCAAATCTTTGCATTACCATTCCTTGTATATTGTTATTTCCGCTTCCTAAAAAATAAGGAAATACCTATTCGTTGAAATATTGAATTTTAGTCTTCATCAGTTTTTAAACCTTTAATAAAAGTTTCAAAGTCTTTGGCAAGAAAAGTCTTTTTATACTCATATTCCTGATCGACATGTACGACTTCAGGTTCTCCGGATTTGCCACATTTAGAATAATCCAGTAAGATCATATCATGTCCTGCAGACGGACAATCACAGATATACACCCCATCATTTGGGTATCCCCACTCTTCTATCATAAATTGGCTACCTAGCTCTCCACAAATTGAATACGTTTTCTCTCTTCCGATTCCCATAATTCCGGTAATGGCAATGTGATCTTCAGCCCAGGAAGTACCTATTGTAGTAGGGAAACTGTCTTTATCTACCAAACCTCCATTTTGAATTCTCATCAGCTCAATATAGGATGCAGGAAGTTTATATCCCAATTCTTCTTCGATTGAAGTAATCAATTTGTCATCCGGAAATTCTTCTATATAATCTCTTTGTGAATAAGTACTTTCATTCCAAAAATTAGTAAAATCAAAGTCTTTGAAAAAGTGTAATTCCATATTTTATTTTTAAATAAATGAGATTGTGATTGTGCTGTAAAGATAATCAATCCATGTCAAGGTTTAAAACCTTGGCGAGGATGTTAAAACTCAAAATCAACTGATTTTTGATGAGACATTATAAAATTTTCTTTACCATCAAATAATTCAATAACCTCATCTCTCTTCAACACAGTCTTCGATGTACTCAAAATGGATTGATAAGAGGAAAAGTTATATTTTGAGAATTCATGAATTAAGAAATGATTTTGCGGGTTCTGATGAATGTAAATAATCACATTCATTAAATATTTATCCGATAAAATCAATTTTCTTTTAAAAGGAGATTCAATAAGAGCACCATGCCTTTTATTTTCTTTATTAAAAGCTTGGGAGTAAGAGTTGAAAACCCGGGAGAATTGTTTTGAGAAAATATTTTGTGGAGAATGAAGACCTGCGTCCATAGCCTTGACAAGGTTTTGAACTTTAGCAATGTTGCTTAATTCAGAATCAGATTTTATCCTTACTAAAAGATGAAAATGATTGGGCATCAGACAATATGCATAAACATCACATACAGGAATAAGAAATTCAGACACTTTATTTAGAAAGAATAAATAATTCCGTTCTGATTTAAAAATATTTTCACCGTTAATGCCACGGTTATAAATATGGTAAAAACGATCTGCCTCAATTGGAGTAGTTCTAATATCTACCATCTTTGTGTGTTTTTATTTAGAAACCTTCGTCAACCATGTCAAGGTTTTGAACCTTGACATGGTTAAGAGTTAATAGTTAACAAAAAAAGTCCCTTTCAATTTAATGAAAGGGACAATAAATTTATATCTTATTTTGAATTAAATCAATCCAAACTGTTCGAAATGATGGGTAAAATGTTTTTTATGCATTAATTCCCACATCTCTTTATTTAGTTTTCCGAATACAAAATTCATATGCTCCGCCTGCGGATTTTCTTTATAGTAAATCACAAATCTCTTCAAGTTCTCAATGAATGATTGTTTTGCAGCTTCCAAATTTTTATGAGTCAATTCCGGAAGTGAACCATCCTGAGGCAGGAACGGCGCAGTAAACTCTTTTGGCATGGCTCTGTGACTGTAAAGGGAATCTTGCCATTTTTCAAGATGCTCTTCTGGTGTATAACATTTCTCTGCTTCAGGCTCTCCCAAACTTACCAGTACTCCTTGCTCTAAATGTTCAATCATTTGTTGTGGAGACATTTTCCCCCAAAGTGCAGGTGTACTTTCTGTTATTCCACTCAGAATCTTTTGAATGTTTTTCACGTTCAGATCAATAAAAGGAGATTGTTTAGCTACCAATGTTAAAATCGTTGCTACACAAACTACCTCATCTCTTTGATTCACAACTTCAACTAACCATTTCACCACTCCTGAAGGAATATTTCTTCCTTTTACCCCTCTATTGATTTTTTCTTTTGCCGTTAAATATACGGTAATGGTATCACCGGCATATACAGGTTTAAAGAAACTACATTCTTCTAATCCGTAATTGGCAATAACAGGTCCTTTTTTACCGGAAACAAATAATCCTGCAGCAGCTGAAAGAATAAAATACCCATGAGCTACGGTTTTATCGAAGATGGTTCCGGTTAAACTTGTAGCATCAGTATGTGCATAGAAATGATCCCATGAAACATTAGAGAAGTTTACAATATCTGCTTCTGTAACGGTTCTTCCTGCTGTTTCTAAAGAATCTCCTACCTCAACTTCTTCAAAGTATTTCTGGAAAGGGTGTTTATCTGAGAATTTTTTCTCTGCCCCTTGTTGATAAATTTTAGTAATAGCCTTCAAAACATCCGGAGATCCCTGAATGGCTGTTTTTTGTAAGAAGAAATGAAGGCCGTTCAGTCCGCCCATTTCTTCTCCACCACCTGCTCTACCAGGACCTCCGTGCATCAATGTCGGAAGCGGTGAACCATGACCTGTACTTTCTTTAGCATTATCTCTGTTCAAAACAAAAATTCTTCCGTGTTGGGAAGCCATTTTCCATGAAGTTTCTGCAATAAAGTTTTCGTCATGAGAAATAATGGATCCCACCAAACTTCCTTTTCCTCTTTTTGCCAAAGCAGCTGCTTCTTCTGCATCTTTGTACGGCATTAATGTGGATACCGGTCCAAAGGCTTCTACATCATGGGAGATATTTTTTTCGAAAGGTTTATCGTTCAGGAATAACTTTGGACTCATAAATGCTCCATTTTCATAGCTTGCATCTACCAGTTCATGCTTTCCGTCATAAACAAGTTCCGTTTCTGATTTTAAAATATTGACTTTCCTAAGAACCTCCTCATACTGCTGTCTTCCTACCAAAGATCCCATTCTGGTTTCTCTGCTTAATGGGTTTCCAATTTTTGTTTGGTCTAAAGCCTTTGATAAAGCATTCTGAACGTCACCAATTAAATGCTCAGGAACAATGATTCTTCTGATGGCTGTACATTTCTGACCTGCTTTTGTGGTCATTTCGTTACGAACTTCTTTGATGAATAAATCAAATTCCGGTGTTCCGGGTTTTGCTTCCAGCCCAAGGATTGAACAGTTTAAAGAATCGGCTTCCATATTGAAACGAACTGCATTTCCGGCAATTGATGGAAGTGATTTAAGCTTTCTTCCTGTCGTGGCAGATCCTGTAAATAATACGGAATCGCCATCCTGAACGTAATCCAGAATATTTCCAGGTTCTCCACAGACTAATTGCACAGCTCCTTCAGGTAATACTCCGCTTTCGATCATATCCTGAAAAACTGCATTGGTAAGATACGATCCAAAAGGAGATGGTTTCACGATAGATGGTACCCCTGCCAACAATGATGTAGATAACTTTTCCAACATTCCCCAAACTGGAAAGTTGTAGGCATTGATCTGTATAGAAACGCCTTCACTTGGTGTCAAAATATGAGTTCCCAAATGGGTTCCATTCGCTGAAATCTTCTGAGTATCCCCATCCACCCAGAAGGGAGTATTAGGAAGCATCCTTTTCGCCAATCCGGAATAGGTAAAGAAGGTTCCGAAACCTCCTTCAATATCTACCCATGAATCAACATGTGTAGCTCCTGTTTTATATGATAATTCGTAATATTTTTTCTTTCTTTCCAGTAGGTACAGTGCTACTTTTTTCAACATTTCTCCGCGATCATAGAACGTCATTGAAGAAAGGTTTTTATATCCTACTGTTCTGCCGTAATCAAGAGCTTGTTCAAAGTTAAGCCCTTCTGTATCGGAAACAGCAACCTGCTCTCCCGTAACGGCATTGTATAAAGGAGTTCCGTTTCCGGTACCTTCTACCCATTGTCCGTAGATATAGTTTTTTAATTTTTCCATATAATATTTAATTTAACAATGCATCAATCTAACAGTTTACCAATAGATGCTTTGAGCTCGCTCAGCATGACAGTGCTTGTTACATTTTTACATTGGTATATTGTTACATTTATAATTTATTTTGGTTCCTGATATGGAAACTTTTTTACCAATCCTTCATATAAACTTCTGTGAAGAATCGTAGCATGATTGTCCGTTTCCATCATTTTATATTCCACTGTCCAATTTTTCTTATTAGCCTTTTTCAGAACATCGTACCAATCTTCTGCATCTTTTACCATTACCGGGTGTTCACCTTTTCCCACTGAAACGTAAACAAACTTTTTAGTATCCTGGGATTTGGCAAGTAACTGTCCGGCTTGCTTTAATAAGCTTTCATCATCCCACCATAAACTCGGGCTAATGATGAAATAATTATCAAACATCTCCGGCTTTTTCAAAAGAATTTCTGTTGCTAAAAGCCCTCCTAAAGATTGTCCAAACAAATATTTGTCTGTCGTTTTAAATTGACTTTCTATATATGGTTTTAATTCTTTTTCCAAAAACGCAATAAACTTATCGGAATGTCCGGTTGTAGGATAGTCTTTCTGAAGATCCTTTATATCTGTATGGAAAGTAAAGTCTCTTTTTCTATCCACGTTGGCAATTCCCACTACAATGGTTTCCGGCATAGAATACATTTCATTAAAGAATTGTACTAGTCCTGAAACGTGGATAAAGTCTTCATTTATACTTCCATCCAAAAGATAGATCACCGGATATGATTTTGCTTTATCAAATCCTTGAGGCAGATAAATATTCAGCGTTCTGTCTTCATTTAATGTTTTAGACTTAATGGTCCTCACTTCTCCTATTGTAAGCGGTTTTGTAGTAACGGTCTGTGCTGATAACGTACAACCCACCGCAAACATTATGCTGCATGCAAGCACAATTTTTTTAATCATATTTAATTTTATTAAACCTAACGGGTTTTAAAAACCCGTTAGGTTTGATTATTAGCAATTATTCAAAATTTAAAAAGTCATACTCAATAGTAGATTGATGATAATTTCTAAAAACTTCTACCGAATCAAAATACTGCATGATTTCCTTTCTATTCAATTTACTTTCTTTTTCAGGATTTACCTTCAAATTCAAAATTTTCTGTGTTAATCATCTTTTAAATATAGTGTTCACATTTAAACCTAACAGATTTCGAAAACCTGTTAGGTTTGGTTTGTGTATTATCCTTATTTCACATCATCCCAAATACTGTAATCTACAATCTTTGTAGGAGTCTGCTGAACATACTCTGTAAATGGTTCACAAGGAAGAATAGCTTCTTTACCTTCTCTTGCCAATTCCTGGTATAATTTGGTTCCTTCTGTTTTCCAATGGATCATCTCATCAGAAACATCGCGGATAATTTTTGCGGGACTTCCTACAATCAATTTTCTGGGTTCACATCTAAAATTGGCAGGTACAAAAGCTAAGGCTCCGACAATACTTTCGGCACCTATATAAGCTTTATCCATTACCACAGAATTCATTCCGATCAAACAGTTTTTTCCGATATGTCCGGAATGAATAATTGCTCCATGTCCGATATGAGCAGATTCTTCTAAAATTGTTTCTATATTGGGGAAAACATGAAGAGTACAATTTTCCTGTACATTGGCTCCATCTTTAATGATAATTTTCCCCCAGTCTCCACGGATCACCGCGTTGGGACCAATATATACTTCTTCACCAATTTCCACATTCCCAATAATCACTGCCTGTGGATGGATATAAGCAGAAGGTTTGATAATAGGACGAATACCATGATATGAGTAGATGTTCATGTATTTTTAATTTGAAAATTTGAGAATGAACCAATTTGAAAATCAATAATCTTATTAAATATTTTCAAATTATCAAATTGACTCATTTTAAAATTGATTATACTTTTTCAATAACCATTGCATAGCCTTGTCCGACACCGATACAAAGGGTACACAATGCATATTTTTTATCTTGTTTCTGAAGTTCCATTGCTGCGGAACCAATAATTCTCGCACCTGAAACTCCCAGTGGATGACCAATAGCAATAGCTCCTCCGTTCGGATTTATTCTTGTGTCATCATCTTTTAATCCTAAGCTTCTCGTTACAGCTAAAGCTTGTGCTGCAAATGCTTCGTTTAATTCGATAATATCCATATCATCCAAAGAAAGATTTAATCTTTTCAATACTTTTTGAGTTGCTTCTACAGGTCCGATTCCCATAATTCTCGGCTCTACACCTGCTACGGATGAGCCTAAAATTTTGGCTTTTGGTTTTAATCCGTATTTTTTCACAGCTTCTTCACTGGCTAAGATTAAAGCTGCTGCTCCATCATTCATTCCAGATGCATTTCCGGCAGTTACTGTTCCTTCTTTTCTGAATGCCGGACGAAGTTTTCCTAAACCTTCCATAGAGGATGTTGGCTTAATGAATTCATCTTTTTCAAAAACAATTGGGTCTCCTTTTCTTTGTGGGATTTCAACTTTTACAATTTCTTCTGCCAGCCTTCCGCTTTCTTGTGCTTTTGTAGCTTTTTGTTGGGACCAAAGGGCAAATTTATCCTGATCTTCTCTGCTGATCTGGTGGATGTCTGCCAAATTCTCTGCAGTCTCACCCATTCCATCAACCCCATACATTTCCTTCATTTTCGGATTAATAAAACGCCATCCGAAAGTAGTATCATACATTTGACTGTCTCTTCCAAAAGCTGCACTTGGTTTTGACATTACATATGGAGAACGTGTCATATGCTCTACTCCACCTGCAATATAAATTTCTCCTTCTCCTGCGGCTATCGAACGAAACGCATTAGCTACTGCAGACATTCCCGATGCACAAAGCCTGTTTACTGTTTCTCCTCCGATTTTGTAAGGGAGCCCTGCCAATAAAAGCCCCATTCTTGCAACATTTCTATTATCTTCACCTGCCTGATTAGCACATCCGAAAATAACATCTTCAATTTCCTCCACAGGAACTTCAGGGTTTCTTGCTACGACTTCTTTGATAACAATAGCAGCCAGATCATCGGCTCTTACTTCTGATAATCCTCCCTGCAGTTTTGAGATGGGAGTTCTGACATAGTCTATAATGTATACGTTGTTCATAATTATTTTAATATACCAATCTGGTAATGTAACAGTGTATCAATACCGGATTTATTTGTTTTTATTTCTTAATTCTAAAACCTGTTTTAGAGTGTAGGGTTCATATTTGAAGTCCTTTCCGAACATTCTTTTGGCATTTTCTTCAACGGTGGAATCGAAGCCTGCTTCTTTTCTTATTTTATCCACATTTTTAAGGTCTTTTACAGGCCATACAAAACTCACAAAAACTTGTTTTCCGTCTTTATCTTTTGTCATTTCGCCTCTTCCCTGTGTTCCATAGATCTGTTCTTTGTTTTCATCCATCAGATACCGATCTTCCATCATAGCCACCAATGTAAACGGAATTTCTTTGTTTTTTCCGGCTTCCTTAATGAGAGGCAGATATTTTCCAATCTTGGTTGAATGTTGAATCACATACCAGGCTGCCTTATTGGTAGGTTCACCCACAAGCGTTTTTCCCGGATAACCATATTTTGAAATAATATTTTCAATCTTATGCAGATTTATACTATCATGCTCAGCTACCATTTGCCATCCCTTCTTTTTAAACTCTTCCTGATTGATATTTAAATCCTTTAAGGTTTTTTCTTTTTGTTCAGGAGTTGTTTCGGAGGTAAACAGCATTCTATAGCCCTGGTCCACACTCATGATCTCATCAAGTTCCTTTTTCAGCTCTTCGTTCAGTTTATTCTGAGCATTTATTAAAAGTGCTAAAGTCCCAAATAACAGTAAAAGTATTTTTTTCATTTTTGTTTAACTTGGTTATGATTGGTTAGTTTTTATAGTTCTGTTACTTTTTTGCCGATCTTATAAACTGTTCCAACAAATTTGGCAATCAATTCATTATTTTGATTGGTTATTTTAATATCATAAACAGCCGTTTTCCGGGTATCGGTTACCAAAATACTTTCTGCTCTGAATAGGTCTCCTTCTTTTCCGGCTTTGGTAAAATTAATTACACAGTTCAAAGCAACAGCAGCATCTCCACTATTGTTTGAAGAAAATGCCAGTGCTGAATCGGCAAAAGCAAATGTGACCCCTCCGTGAACTGTTTTTAACCCATTCAACATATCCTTCTTGATGGGCATTTCTATTAAACAATAATTTTCTTTGATCTCAATCATTTTGATATTCATCCATTGGGAAAAATAATCCTGATTGAACATATAATCTACTACTTGTCTTGGATTCATTTCTACTATATGTTTGTTATTTCCTCATACAATTCATCAGATAATCTATCGTAAACACTCATTGTTTTACCCAGAATAATCTGCTCGTATGTAAGGTTCTCAGAGTCTGATGAATTTACAACTTGATAAGAGGCAGTTAAATCAATCCCATTTTCATTGGATAATCTTTTGATCAACTCCTTATATTTTTCATTGAATTTCCCCAACAATTCAAGCCGTTCCATATCATTCTCAATGGAAGAAGCTTCCTGTATCAAATACTGTTTTTCAATGAAGAGCCTTGTTTCCAACTCAGCTCTAAATTCATCTATATTCATTAATTTTTATAATTTTCTCAGCAAAGGGCTCTGTCTATATCTTTCTTCTTGATATTCCTCGTAAAGACTCTGCAACGTTTCTGATATTCTTGAGTATCCAATTTCTTTTCCCCAACTTAATAAACCTTTTGGATAGTTGACTCCTTTTTGCATAGCCAATTCGATATCTTCATCATTGGCAACACCTAACCTTTTTGCTTCCACGGCTTCATTAATGAGCATAGAGATAATTCTTAAAAAGATTTGTTGATAAAGAGCCTCATCTTTCTGAGCTTCCGGCTTTAAAACACCCTCGGTATAATCATAAAATCCTTTTCCGGTTTTCCTTCCATGAAGTTTTGCTTCAGACATTCTCTGTTGCAATAATGACGGCTTATATTTTGGATCATAGAAGTAATCTTTATAAACCGTTGTCGTTACGGCAAAATTGACATCCACCCCAATTAAATCCATTAATTCAAAAGGTCCCATTTTGAAGTTCCCTAATGTTTTCATGGCATCATCCACCTGTTCCGGTGTTGCGATATTTTCTTCAACGATTCTTAATGCTTCTCCATAGTATGGGCGGGCAATTCTGTTGACAATGAATCCCGGAATGTCTTTTGCAATAACAGGAGTCTTCCCCCAGGTTTTCATGAGGTTGTATATTTTTTCTGCTAATGTTTTTTCTGTTAATAAGGATGGAATAACTTCCACTAAAGGCATCAATGGAGCCGGATTAAAAAAGTGAATTCCGATGAAACGCTCCGGTTTCTTTAACTCTGCTCCAAGAGAGGTGATGGAAATAGATGATGTATTGGAACCGATAACACAGGTTTCTGAAACATAATTTTCAAGTTCTGTGAAAACTTTGGTTTTGATATCTTTATTTTCAATGATTGCTTCGATAACTAAATCAGAATCTTTTAAATCCTGTAAGGTCTCACCTTTTGCAATATTGCTTCTGATTTCTGTAGCTTTTTCCTGGGAAATTTTTCCTTTTTCAGCAAGCTTTTGAAGCGTTTTTTCTAAGCCTGAAAGTGCTTTATCTATTTGTGGAGCATTAGCATCGAATAATACGACTTTGCATCCTGCAGTGGCAGCCACCTGGGCAATTCCTACTCCCATAGTTCCTGCACCGATAATTCCAATATTCATAGTTTTAATTTGAAAATTTGAGAATGAGTTAATTTGAAAATCATTTAATTTTTGACGTTGAAATAACTTTAGACAGAATTAATACTATTTCTTTTAAGTCTAAAAGCAATTTTTCTTCGGGTGAATTCAAATGTGGAGCTTTTAACACAATAAAAGCCAGCGCTCAGTTTCATCTGCTTCTTTAGCAGCAATTTTTATTTTATGAATAAAATCTGCCTTACTTTCAGCATTTTGAGCTTCTCGTACATTGGCACCAATAGATGTTCTCGATTTAAAAATCTGATTTGCTAATGAAAATCTATTAATCTTATATAGCTCTTCTGAAAACTCTATAATGTTTAATGCAAAGTCAAATGTCTTATTTACAATACTATTTTCTTTATCATTTCTCATTCTCAAATTTTCAAATTAGCTCATTCTCAAATTGATTTATTTTCCTTTATAATTAGGTTTTCTTTTTTGTAAAAAGGCATTCACACCTTCAATGAAATCTTCTGTTTCCGCTGCTTCCTGTTGTAAATCGCCCTCTAATTCAAGTTGGTCTTTTAATGAACTGGTGTAAGAATGAGCAAAAGCTTTTTTCGTCAATTTAATAGCGGCTGTTGGCATATTCGACATTCTTTCAAGAATCTCCATTGATTTCGGAACAAATTCTTCTTCGTTGAAAACTTCTGCAACAAGACCATAAGACTTAGATTCTTCTGCCGATAATTTTTTTCCTGTAAAAGCTAAATAATTGGCCAGCTGTCTTCCTAAAAGTTTTGGTAAGAAATAGGTTCCTCCTGTATCCGGAATTAAACCGATATTTGAAAAGGCCTGTGAAAAATACGCTTTATTATTGGCCAATACGAAATCACAGATCAATGCCAACATAGCACCAGCTCCCACTGCAGGACCATTTACCAATGCAATAACGGGCTTTTTGCAACGGGTAACTTCTGTTACCAACGGGTTGTAATAATCTACCACAATCTTTCTGATAATATCCTGATCATGGTGTTCTTTTCCTACTGCAAAAGCTTCTTCCAGATTCTGACCGGAACAAAAAGCTCTTCCTCTCCCGGAAATGGCAACACATCTTACTGTATCGTCTTCGCTACATTCTTTAACAAAGTCTTTCAGGTCTGATAAAGCCGGTTTTGTAAGGGCATTCATCGTTTCAGGCTGATTAAGATAAGCGATTTTGAGCTTCCCGTCAAAATGTGTTTCAATATCGAGTTGTGTATACATAGTTTTTTAAATTTATATTTTAACAATGCACTAATTTAATAATATAAATTTATGTAGCAGCCTAACTATTTAACAATCTAGCAATACCATCGTTATGTTTTGCATAGTCCATAAATTTATTGGTAAACTGTTACATTAAATATCAATGGCATTTAAAATAATCAAATGGTTCTAAACAGTCTAAGCATTGATAAGAGGCTTTACACAAAGTTGACCCGAATCTGCTAATCTGTTTGGTATGCTCAGAGCCACAACGTGGACATTTTTTCGGTTTTCCGATATGATGCTCATCTGCTCCTTTTTCAGGAGGTGTGATTCCGTACGCACGAAGTTTTTCTCTGGCTTCATCTGTCAACCAATCTGTAGTCCATATTGGAAACATTTTGGTAACTACTTTTGCTTCCCATCCGTTTTCCTTCATGATTTTCATGATGTCTTCTTCAATGGTAAACATAGCAGGACAAGCAGAGTAAGTAGGTGTAATGGTTACTTCACAAGAATTCTCGCTGGTAACTTTAGCATCTCTTACAATACCCAGCTCCACAATGTTGATTACCGGAATTTCCGGATCGGGAACTAATTCTAATATTTCTAAAGGGGTTTTCATTTATTAATTTGAGAATTAAAAAAAATTGAAAATTTGAAAATAAAATACGTTGCAAGCCATTTTCAAATTAACTCATTTTCAAATTAACTCATTATGTTCTACCAGGTACATCCAGGATATGCTCTCTGCATATACTGAAGTTCACAAAGGATATATCCGAAATATTCTGTATGATATCCTGTTCTTGATTTTGGCTGCATGAAAGGGTTTGTTGGATATTCTAATCCGAAACTCTGGAAATCTTTCTCTGTAATGGTAATAAACTCTTTGTATAGTTCATCAACATTCGGAACAATATTCAATACAGCAAGGTCATCTTCTCCTTCTGACTTTGCAAACAAACCTTTTGTATATTCCCAGATATTTTCGATGGCATTCACCAAACGTTCACGGCTTTCTTCTGTTCCCTGAGCAAAAATTTTCATCCAGGAAGAAGTGTGTGTATAGTGATATTTTACTTCCTTCAAGGATTTTTGGGCAATAGCAGAAAGTTCTTCATCTACAGAATTTGATAATGCTTCATACATTAATTTCTGATATACAGAGAGAACATACACCTTAAGAATAGTCTGCGCATAGTCTCCATTGGGAAGCTCTGTCCAGTGTGCATTTACATACTCATGTTCATATCTTAGGAATGCGATATCATCTTCACTTTTACCATTGTCAGCCACTCTTGAAGCATATTGGTAAAAATTATTAGCCTGACCAAGTTCATCCAAAGCAATGTTTGTTAATGCAATATCTTCCTCTAAATAAGGACCTTCACCGCACCATGCAGACAGACGCTGCCCCATGATGAAACTGTCATCTGCTAATTTTAATAAATAATTATATAATGGGTTCATTGTTTAATAGATTTGAAGACCAATAGATAATAGACGAATAGATAATAGATATGTAGGCCATAAAGTCTTTTATCTATTCGTCTATTATCTCCAGTCTTATTACATATTTTTTACATCATTTGGAATATCATAGAAAGTAGGATGACGATATAGTTTGTCATCGGCAGGATCGAAAAATGAATCCTGATCAACTCCCTCTGAGCTCACAATATATTTGCTTGGAACAACCCATACACAAGTTCCTTCCTTTCTTCTGGTATATACATCTCTGGCATTTTGTAATGCCATTTCTGCTGTTGGTGCCTGAACTGTTCCGGCGTGCTTGTGGGATAATCCCGGTTTAGTTTGAATAAACACTTCCCACATATCTAAATTTGCCATAATTAATCTGAAAATTTGAAAATTGGTTAATTTGAAAATTGATTGGTCACCTTAATTGAAAATTTGAGAATTGTTAATATGTTAATTTCATGTTCAAATTTTCAAATTGCCACATTTTCAAATTATATTACTTCTTTTTGTTGTTTTTCCGCAAAAGCTGCTGCTGCCTCTTTTACCCAAAGGTTTTCCTGCTGAGCTTTTACTTTTGTATTTAATCTTTTCTTGTTACAAGGACCATTACCTTTTAAGATTTCCATAAATTCATCCCAAGGAAGTTCTCCGAAATCATAATGTTGTCTTCCCTCATTCCATTTCAGATCTTTATCCGGAATCGTCAGTCCTAAATATTCGGCTTGAGCCACCGTCACATCAATAAATCTCTGACGAAGACTATCGTTACTCTCTCTTTTTACTCTGTAATTCATAGAAATCTTAGAGTTGGGTGAGCTGTCGTCATTAGGTCCGAACATCATTAAAGCCGGCCACCAGAAACGATTTAATGAAGCCTGAGCCATTTCTTTCTGTTGTTTTGTACCACGACAAAGAGCCATTAAAATTTCATAGCCTTGTCTTTGGTGGAAAGATTCCTCTTTACAGATTCTTACCATCGCTCTTGAGTAAGGACCATAAGAATTCCCCATCAACATTACCTGGTTCATAATGGCAGCACCATCTACCAACCAGCCGATAGCCCCTATATCTGCCCAGCTTAAAGTCGGATAATTGAAGATACTTGAGTATTTTGCCTTTCCGGAAAGCATATCATCATAAGTCGCATCTCTGTCTGCTCTGATCGTTCCATTTCCTAAGGTTTCTGTAGCAGCGTAAAGGTATAGACCATGCCCTGCTTCATCCTGAACTTTAGCTAAAAGAGCCATTTTTCTTCTCAATGAAGGTGCTCTGGAAATCCAGTTGGCTTCCGGTAGCATTCCTACAATCTCAGAATGAGCATGCTGTGAAATTTGACGAACCAAAAGCTTCCTGTAATCATCAGGCATAATATCTTTCGGTTCTACTTTATTTTCTTCGTGAACGTATTGAACAAATTTTTCTAAATCCATAATCTTTGAATTTGAAAATTTGAAAATTTGGGAATGCATCAATTCATTTTTAAATTAACACATTAGCACATTTTCAAATTCTATTAAACATCATAATTAAGCATCACCACATTGGTTGTCGGGTGACATTGACATGTCAGTACATAGCCTTTGGCTACTTCATCCTCGGTAAGCGCAAAGTTTTTTTCCATGAAAACCTCACCTTCTAAAACCTGTGCTTTACACGTACAGCAAACTCCTCCTTTACACGCGAAAGGAACCGGAAGCTGATCTTTCAATGCTTTATCTAAGATACTCTCTTTTTTAGAATTAAGATGGAACGAATATTCGTCATCATCAATAATCACTGTCACCATACTTTCGATATTGGCAATCGCTTTGAATTCCTCACTCATTTCCTCCGTATTTTCTTCATCAGGAGCGGTGAAATATTCAAACAAAACCTGAATCGCAGGAACTTTTTTATCTTTTTTCAGATAATCAGCAATCCCCTTGATCATTTCTGCCGGCCCGCAGATAAAATAAGTGGAGTCTTTGATATCGATATCGGTATATCTTTCAAATAATTGTTCCAATTTTTCAGCAGAAATCCTTCCTTCAAAAACCGGATCTTCATGTTTTTCGCGGCTTACCAAGTAAACAACTTTTAATCTTCCTTTAAACTGTTCTACCAATTTATCAATTTCTGCTTTTCTTAAAACATGGTTCATGCTTCTGTTACTATAAAACAGATAAGCATTACTGTTAGGTTCCTGATAAAGACTTTCCTTAATATTGGATAAAACAGGAGTAATGCCGCTTCCCGCTGCCAGACCAATATATGTTTTCACATTTGTCGGGTGATACGAAGTATTAAATCCTCCCATCGGCGGCATTACTTCCAAAATTTCATCCATGTGCAAATGTTCGTTGAAATATCCTGAGACTCTTCCACCCTCCAGCAATTTCACCAAAACTTCCAGTGTATTGCTTTTCTCGCTTGGGGCATTACAGATAGAGTAAGAACGTCTTTCCTCATTTCCGTTGATCATCATACGGAAATTAAGATATTGCCCTTGTTTGAATCTGAACTTATCTTTCAGTTCCTCAGGAATTTCCACCGCCACATTTACTGCTTCCGGAGTGTCTTTCTGAACCTTAACCGTTTTAAGTTTATAAAATGAATTCATTATTTTTTAAGTATTCTATTAATTTTTCCACCTTCGCACTTTGGCAAGCTGTCCTGAGCATGGACTTTTACCTTTGTAGTAATTCCTACTCGTTTTTTTATTTCGCTTTCTATATTTTTTCCAAAGTTTCCGACAAAATTAAAATAATCATCGGTATTGGGTTCTATCTTTTGAGTCTTCACAAAATCATCATCAATTTCTACATCAATATCCAATGCTACACACATATGCTCTTTTTCAACCGGTGTTAAATAATAATTGGGAACCACACCTTTTACATAAGAAAATGCATCTTCGATCTGACTTGGATAAACATTTACCCCTCTTACAATCAGCATATCATCTGCTCTTCCAACAATCGGCTTCATTTTCACCATGGTTCTTTTAGCATTTTTGTCATAATAAAGACTTGTAATGTCATTTGTCCAATATCGTAAAAGTGGCATTGCTTTCTTGGTTAAAGTAGTAATTACCAGTACTCCTTCTTCTCCAAAAGGGACAGGCTGTTTGGTAATCGGATCTAAAATTTCAGGATAAAAATGATCCTCCCAAATATAAGCCCCTCCTTTTTCTTCAAAATCCTCCATGGAAACTCCCGGTCCAATGATTTCACTCAACCCATAAATATTAGTTGCATGAACCCCCAACCTTTCTTCTATGTGACTTCTTATAATTTCCGTCCAAGGCTCTGATCCTAATACAGCATATTTAAGACTGATCTCATCCGCAGAAATCCCTCTGTTGGCAAATTCATCAGCAATTGTCAAAGCATATGATGGAGAGCAACAAATAACTTCCGGTTTAAAATCTACAATAAGATCCACCTGTCGCGCCGTCATTCCTCCCGAAATAGGAAGAACACTCATTCCCAGCTTTTCGGCTCCATAATGAAGACCTAGTCCACCTGTGAAAATCCCATAGCCATATGCATTGTGCAATTGCATTCCTGCTCTTGCTCCGGATGCATGTAAAGATCTTGCGACCACTTCACTAAATAAGTCGACATCCTCTTTAGTATATCCTACCACCGTCGGTTTTCCCGTTGTTCCACTTGAACAGTGAATTCTTTGAAGTTCACTTTTAGGAACCGTAAATAACCCGAATGGATAGTTATCCCTTAAATCCTGTTTGTAAGTAATCGGAAGTTTCGTGATATCCTCAATCGACCTTATATCCTGTGGAGATACCCCCAATTCATCAAATTTTCTTTTATAAAACTCCGACTTCTCTCCTAGATAACCGATCAAATCCACCAATCGGTTGGATTGAAGCTGTCTCAACCGATCCAGCTCCAGATATTCAACTGAAAAATCCATAAAACTAACTAACATTTGTTAGGTGTAAATTTAAAAAGATTTTGGAAGCTGGCAAAATTTTTATGATTTTCGTCATATTTTAAATGATTCTAAATAACAAACCACTCCTTAGTTAGTCTTTAATTCCTACGATATACAATACTTGTCATTCAGAGCGAAACGAAATGGGGAATAGAATCTATATAAATGAGTAGACAAAATGAAATGATGAGATTCTTCCTTCGTCAGAATGACAAAAACCCTGCTTATTGGTTCTCCTCATTGATTGAACAGCTATATCAGATAACAGGTCTATAAAATCTGCGTGATCCGTGTGATCTGCGAGAAATTATATTGAGATTCTTCCTTCATCAGAAATCAAAGATTATCTCCTTCCAGTCGATGAATGTTATTTCGACGTAGTCAATGACAAAGAACATGTTATCTACTTTTGATTTCCTAATAAACCATAAAGGATTTTCTCCCTTATTTCATCGGTAATTTCGTCTGTAGAATCACTATTTCTTTTGAACCAGAAATACGAGTTATTCAAGGTATGGAGGATAAATCTTGTGGTAAACGAGGGTGATTTCAGCTCCCAGTTTTCGGCTTGATAAATTTCAGAAATTAATGTTTCAACTTCCTGTTGGTAGTTTTTCCTTAATTCTACAAATTCCGGAAGTTTCTCTTCAAGATGACGCCACTCATTAGAATAAATATGGGTCACATCACGATTTTTAAGAACAACTGATAAATGTTTATCCAAAAACAAATTCAGTTTTTCTTTGGGGGGAATATGAGTATTTTTTACTTCCTGAAGCTCATCGAAAAACTCTTGTGCAATACCAAAGCAAATCCATTCCAAAATTTCTTCTTTTGAACGAATATGTGCATATAGGGATGCTGCCTTGATATTAAGTTTTGTAGCGAGATCTCTTACTGAACTTCCCAAGTACCCTTTTTCTTTGAAAAGTTCTACTGCTACATCTAGTATTTTCTTTTGTTTTTCTTTAAGTTCCATCTGTAAAAATGCAAAAGTAGTTATTCTTAAAATAAAAAGTTGAAATTTAACATACTCATTAAAAAAATTCGATGATGTACGGATTTACTTTCATCGGTTTGTATTACCACGCTGACGATTTGTTCCTCTATTCTCAAGAAAATTATTAATAATCGGAAATTTTGTCAAGTTAATTTTACGTTAAAAATAGTGAATTCGGAAATTTTGTCCCATTTTTTTGTAAATTTAATAATTGAACAGTTTTTGCGGTACAGTCATCGATTAAATGATTAAATAATTGATGGCATTAAGAAGCTGGGCCTTAAAATTCAGTTTCTTGATGTTCTTTTTAAAACTAAACTTTGAACGAATCATTACCAAAAATATAGAAAATATGAACTTAAACCAATATACTGTAAAATCACAAGAAGCCATTCAGGCAGCTCAACAAGTTGCTATGGAATTAGGCAACCAAAGTATCGAACCTCAACATCTTTTGGAAGGGATCTTCCAGGTAGATGAAAACATATCTCCTTTTTTATTAAAAAAATCTGAAGCTGATGCGACTCTGGTAAGAGAGCGTAACCGTGAAAATTTAGAAAAGCTTCCCAAAGTACAGGGAGGAAACATTTATCTTTCTCAATCGGCAAACAAAGTATTGCTGGATGCACCCAATATCGCTAAAAAAATGGGTGATGAATATGTAACGATCGAGCATTTATGGTTATCACTTTTAGAAACAAGTTCTGAAGTATCCAAAATGTTAAAAGACATGGGTGTTACGAAAAAACTGTTGGAGGGTGCTATTAAAGAATTAAGAAAAGGAAGTAAAGCAACTTCTGCAAGCTCAGAAGAGACTTATCAATCCTTAAATAAATATGCTAAGAACTTTAATGAATTAGCAGCTGAAGGTAAGCTGGATCCGGTGATCGGACGTGATGAAGAAATCAGAAGGGTTTTACAAATTCTTTCCAGAAGAACAAAAAATAACCCTATCCTTATTGGAGAACCGGGAGTAGGTAAAACTGCAATCGCAGAAGGAATCGCTCACAGAATCATCAGTGGTGACGTTCCGGAAAACCTAATGGATAAGACTTTATATTCATTGGATATGGGAGCATTGATCGCCGGGGCAAAGTACAAAGGTGAGTTTGAAGAACGTTTGAAGTCTGTAGTCAACGAGGTAATTAAGTCTGATGGACAAATTATTCTATTCATCGATGAGATCCACACATTAGTGGGAGCCGGAGGTGGTGAAGGTGCTATGGACGCTGCCAATATTTTGAAGCCGGCTTTGGCAAGAGGAGAATTAAGAGCTATCGGTGCTACAACTTTGAATGAATATCAAAAGTATTTTGAAAAAGACAAAGCATTGGAAAGACGTTTCCAGAAAGTTATGGTGGAAGAACCGGATACAGAATCGGCAATCTCAATCCTTCGTGGTATTAAAGATAAATATGAAGCTCACCATAAAGTAAGAATCAAAGACGAAGCGATTATTGCTGCAGTGGAAATGTCACAACGATATATTTCCGACAGATTTTTACCGGACAAGGCTATTGACCTTATTGATGAAGCTTCTGCAAAATTGAGAATGGAAATCAATTCTAAACCGGAAGAACTGGACGTTTTAGACAGAAAATTGATGCAGTTGGAAATTGAACTGGCTGCGATTTCAAGAGAAGGCAACCAAACCAAAATTGATCATTTAAAAGAAGACATTGCCAAAATTTCTGAACAAAGAAATGAAATCAATGCAAAATGGTTGAAAGAAAAACAAAAAAGTGAAGATCTTACCCAGATCAAAAAAGATATTGAATCTCTGAAATTGGAGGCGGAAAGAGCATCCAGAGCAGGAGACTATGCAAAAGTAGCGGAAATCCAATACGGAAAACTTCGTGAAAAAGAGGATGAGCTTAATAAAGTGGAGCTTGAAATGCAAAACCACCAAAATGAGTTGATCAAAGAAGAAGTGACAGCAGAAAACATCTCTGAAGTTATTGCTAAATGGACAGGAATTCCTGTTACCAAATTATTGCAGTCGGAAAGAGATAAATTACTAAATCTCGAATCTGAACTTCACCACAGAGTTGTAGGACAGGATGAAGCCATCCAGG
Organism: Chryseobacterium sp. PMSZPI; assembly: GCF_002835665.1. Taxonomy (GTDB): domain Bacteria; phylum Bacteroidota; class Bacteroidia; order Flavobacteriales; family Weeksellaceae; genus Chryseobacterium. The sequence goes on along the minus strand of NZ_PIZV01000077.1, from coordinate 39,672 downwards.
CTGTTGCAGATGCTATCAGAAGAAACAGAGCCGGGTTAAGTGATGATAAAAAACCAATCGGATCATTCTTATTTTTAGGAACAACCGGTGTTGGTAAAACTGAGCTAGCTAAGGCATTGGCAGAATTCTTATTCGACGATGAAAATAATATGACCAGAATTGATATGAGTGAATATCAGGAACGTCATAGCGTTTCAAGATTAGTGGGTGCGCCTCCGGGATATGTAGGATATGATGAAGGTGGTCAATTGACAGAAGCTGTAAGAAGGAGACCATATTCCGTAGTTCTTTTGGATGAAATTGAAAAAGCACATCCGGATGTTTTCAACACTTTATTACAAGTTTTGGATGATGGTCGATTAACAGATAACAAAGGACGTGTAGTGAATTTCAAAAATTCGATTATCATTATGACTTCGAATTTAGGTTCACACTTAATTCAGGAGAATTTTGAAGGCTTCGACTCCGCTCAGCCTGACAGTGTGTTGGATGAAATTGTAGAGAAAACAAAAGAAGATGTTTTCGATCTTTTAAAACAAACATTACGTCCGGAATTTCTGAACAGAATTGATGAGATTGTATTGTTCCAGCCTTTGAGAAAAAAAGAAATTGGAAAAATTGTTCAATATCAGCTGAGAGGCTTCAATGATATGTTGGCAAAACGTAATATCATCATGACATTCACTCAGGATGCTGTAGATTATCTGATGGATAAAGGCTATGATCCTGCATTCGGAGCAAGGCCTTTAAAAAGAGTTATCCAACAGGAAGTATTGAATAAGCTGTCTAAGGAAATTCTTGCTGGAAATGTAAACGATGGAGACAGAATCACCTTAGATTATTTCGTAGAAACCGGTCTGGTTTTCAGACCAACTGAACAATAAAGTAGTTTTTTTCATATACATTATTTTTGTAAGTGAGTGCTATAGATTTCTCTATAGCACTTATTTTTTAAAACAACTAAGACTTTATCTTTTCCAGAATCCTGCATCTGAAAATATCATCCATTATTTTATCCCAAACAAATGAAATATTATTACCTTTATCATGCAACAAATTAATAACTAAAATAAAATCAGTATGAAAAAACTAAAAAGAAATGATTTAAAGAAAATCGAAGGCGGGGCTAATAATGATATAAGCTGCAGAATAAATATGTCATGCCCTGATGGTTTATGCTGTGCAGATGGCTATGTCTGCAGGGATCCAAGAAGATATATCTGCATTTAAACATAAGACGGGGATTTGTTCTCCGTTTTTTTATTCTCATTATGAAAATTATATAAATTTTGGAAATATTATTTAAACAAACACTATACAATCCGTAAAATCACTGAAAATAATCCGTAAAATCCCGTAAAGTTTATTATTTTTTGTACCACAATTTTTGCGAAATTTGCAGATCAAGTAAATACTCCTTATAAAAGCTAAGTTATGAAAACAGAATCTACAAATGAGCGTGATCCTAAACCTGGAATAATGTCTAATTCATTAATTCAGACTTTGGTAAACAATTATCGACAAAATCACATGAGTGCAATTAATGAAACCTTAGGAATACAAGATGCCCATTCTATTTGGTTTGACCTTCCTAAACTCAAAAAATTTATCTCTATAATAGAAGAAGAAGCCGGTAAATTAAATCAGGAGACATCTGAAGGAGATTTAGGAATTAGATTTTATTATGCTGCCTATCCAAAAATTGAAAATTGGGAGATCATGAAATCTCATCCTGTAGCAGAAGAATATGCCGGAAAACATACATTAGTACTGATCCCTACTTTGAAAAAAGCAGATGGAACAGGAGAAATTGTTGATTTTGATTTTAATCCTTTCCAGGCTAATGGAGAAAATTCAAAATTAGCATTAAATGCACTTAATTTTACTCCAATCGGTAATGGTGATGGTGACGGAGGACCTCTAGGTGACGATACAGGTCTTGGAGAAAATAATGGTCAACTCACACCTCCTAAAAACTCATTAGGTGAATCATACTAACGATCAACACATAATAAATACATGAACGATTTCCAAGAACTTGCAAGCAAAAGTATGCTTTGGGCTGAGGGACTTGCTGCGTTTGTCGGCCTTTTATATTATGCCCGTATAAGAAAAGAGTATTGGAAATTTTTTGTGTTTTTCTTAATTTTTATCTTCCTTAGTGAGGCATATGGCAGATGGGGAAAATTCGCTTATTTTTCTAAAGCTTATTTTTACAATTACTTTTTAATGCCTGTCCAGTTTATATTTTTTTACTGGCTATATGCTGTCAAGTCATTTAGAAAGCGAAAGCTTTTTTATGGCTTATCCCTTTTATATCTTTTTTCTTTTATTCCCAATGAATTGTATTTCTCGGGAAATAAAATTGTATTTGCTTTTAACTACACTTTTGGGTGCCTTATCTTAATGTTTTTGGTAGTTATGGAATATTACAAACAAATTAATTCCCAAGATATTCTTCACTTTAATAAAAATAGGATGTTTTATATTAATTTGGGAATAACACTTTCTTATATTGGAACATTACCCTTCATGGCATTTTATTCAATCTTGTTAGATTACACGGAAATCTGGAATATTTATTTTAGTTATTTTCTAGTATCTGGTATAATTATGTATATTTTATTTGCATGCTCATTCATATGGGGAAGACAGAACTCTTAATAGTTATTATATTATTCAATATCTTTTTTGTAATGTTTATCGTTGCAATGATGATCTATATCAGAAACTACCGACAACGAAAAAAAGAGTATTTGAATGAAATTGAGCTGAAAAACGAACTCCATAAAAGAGAGCTTCTGGCTACTCAATTGGAAATCCAGCAAGCGACCATGCAGCAGATCGGAAGGGAACTCCATGATAATATCGGACAAAAGTTAACATTGGTTAGCCTATACACTCAGCAGCTTCTTTATGAAAATAAAGTTCCTGAAGTAAGTGAAAGGATTGATCAGGTTTCCCAAATCATCAACCAATCTTTACAGGATCTGCGGAGCCTTTCCAAAACTTTAACGGATGATAATATCAATCAAAAAGAAATCGTAACTTTAATTCAGGAGGAAGTAGATAATACCAATTCATTTAAAAAGTGTCATGTCAGTTTTGAACATAATTTTAAACGACTCGATCTGGATTTTGTTCACAAAAATGTGCTATTAAGAATTACACAGGAATTTATTCAGAACAGTATAAAACATTCCAAATGCAGAAATATTTCCATTAGTCTGAATACTTTTGAAGATACCCTTTGGGAGCTCAACATTAAGGATGATGGAATCGGCTTTGATCCTACAAAGATAAAATCTAACGGAATTGGTCTTACAAACATGAAAAACAGAGCCAAAATCATCGGAGCAGATTTTACCTTCGACAGCAAAGAAAATATTGGGACCGTACTTAATATCATTTTAAAAAAACAACCATGAAAAAAACAATTGTAATTGTTGATGATCATATCCTTATTGCCAAAGCACTGGAAGGAATTATTGGTAACTTTAAAGATTTTGAGGTTATCTATGTATGTGAGAACGGAAAGGACCTTATCCAAAAACTAGAAGATGATAATAAAGTTCCGGACATTATTCTTCTAGACATCAGTATGCCTATTATGGACGGTTTTGAAACTGCATCCTGGCTTACCACCAACCATCCTGGCACCAAGGTAATGGCTCTTAGCATGCAAGGCGATGATAATAGTGTCATTAAAATGATTAAAAACGGAGCAAAAGGATATTTATTGAAAAATACCCATCCTAAAGATTTGGAAACAGCACTCACAAGGCTGGATTCAGAAGGCTTCTTCTATCCGGAATGGGCATCCAGGATTATTTTCTCCACGTTCAATAAGGATAAAGAAACTGAAAACTCAGTAAAAATTTCCGAACGTGAAAGAGAGTTTTTAAAATACACAGTCACTGAACTCAGCTATAAAGAAATTGCGGATAAAATGTGTTGCAGTCCCAGAACTGTAGAAAGTTATCGCGATCAACTTTGTGAAAAACTGGATTTAAAAACCCGTGTAGGATTAGCTGTCTTTGCTATTAAAAATGGCTTTGCCAATTAAATTTATTCAACAAACAAAGAATCCACCTCATCAATGAGGTGGATTCTTTGTTATTACTCTTTTAAGCTCAATTTAAACCAATACAAGTCTTTCATCATAATACACAATTTGGTGAAAAATAAACATATTACAATATTTATCAATCATAAATTATAAAAAAGCAATAATTAATTAACAAATATTTAACCAAAAACCACCTTCACTGATAAATAATTCAACTTATGTAGAAATAATTTGCATTTTATTTTATTACCTAATAATTTCACAACTTTATACCAAAATAACAACATATGAAAAAATTATTATTTGGAGCTCTGATTCTAGGTTTGGTAACAGCCTGTAATAGAGACAATATGCCTAATCAAAATGAAGACACAACAAATCTTGAAAATTCGTCTCCATCGGTTGTTTCAAAAAGAAATTGTCCATCAGAAGAGATGAGAAAAGATGCATGGCAAAAAGACCCATCATTAATGCAAAAAGCAGCAGAACTTGAAACTGCAGCTCAAAAATTTGCCAATGACGTAAAATTCGGAAAAGTTCTAGCAGATGGAACTGTCGAAATTCCTGTAGTTGTAAATGTACTATACAGAACAGCTAGTGAAAATGTTTCTGATGCCAGGATCGCAGAACAGATTGATGTATTAAATTCAGATTTTGGTGGAACAAACTCTGATGTTTCAAAAATACCTACAGAGTTTCAGCCTGTAAAAGCTGGCGATGTAAAAGTAAGATTCAAATTGGTAAATACCGTAAGAAAATCTACTACCAAAAGATCATGGGATACTAATACTTATTTATCAAATAAGGATATGAAAAGAGCCTCTACAGGAGGAATAGATGCTACTAATTCTAAAAATTATTTTAACATTTGGGTTGTAAGTGGAATGAAAAACCTCTCTGGAACAATTCTTGGATATGCCACTTTTCCTGAAAGCAACGGCACATGGGAAGACGGTGTCGTTATTGGTCTTCCGTTTTTTGGTAAAACAGGAACTGCAGCTGCATTTAACTTGGGACGAACAACCACACATGAAGTAGGCCATTACTTGGGGCTTAGACATATTTGGGGAGATACAAATTGTGGAGACGATCTGATTGCCGATACTCCAACCCAAACAACATATAATACAGGAGTACCAACTTATCCACTTTATAATACATGCTATGGTGTAAAAAGATCTGTTATGTTTATGAATTATATGGATTACTCAGATGACATTACATTATATATGTTTACAGCGGGACAAAAAACAAAAATGCAATCCACCGTTGCCCCTACCGGGCCAAGAGCAGGACTAAGAGTTCTTTAATAATGATATAATATAAACAGAACACATTATTAAAATTTTCCATAAACCTTCCTATCATTAGGAAGGTTTTTCTGTCTATGCACAGTTGATTAAATGTAGCCAAAACACTTTAACCATTCATTTCATTAAAAACACTCTACAAACACAATTATTTACGTAAAACAATAAAGATAATTAACCTAAATGAAAAATAATTTGTATATCACGTAAATTTGAATTAAGTTTACATCCACTAACCAAACTAAAATAATATGAAAAAATTTCTTTTGGGAGCTGGAATTATATTTTTAGCTTCTTGTAACAACGATGTCAATTCAGCGGCAGAACAACCCGGAGAGCAACCACAACAATTATCAAGTAAAAGGGTTTGTCCTTCGGATTTAATGAGGGATGAGATTCTGAGAAAAGATCCCGCTGCAAGGGCAAGGGTTGAAGCAATTGAGGCACTTACCGAAAAACGTATCAATGATATTAAAGTAGGAAAAGTCTTGCCGGATGGTACTGTGGAAATCCCTGTCGTATTTAATGTTGTTTATAACACAAGTAGCGAAAATGTACCTGACGCCAGATTGCAATCTCAAATTGACGTTTTGAATAAAGATTATGGAGCAACAAATTCAAATATTGGTAATACTCCTGCGGAATTTGTCCCGGTAAAAGCCGGAGATACCAAAATCCGATTCACATTAGCAAAAGTAGTCAGAAAGCAGAGCAGCACTACCAGCTGGAACCCTGATGAAAATAAAATGAAATCTGCCAGTACAGGTATTGCAGCCACTTCTCCTGATAATTATTTAAATATCTGGATTGTAAATAATATGTCCGGTGGCACTCTTGGCTACGCTTATTATCCGGGAACAATTACAGCTGCTCTGGATGGTGTCGTTATTGCTGCCCCTTATATAGGAACCGGTTCCGGAACTGCTGCTCCCTACAATTTAGGAAGAACAGCAACACATGAGGTTGGACATTATTTAAACCTTCCACACCTTTGGGGTAATACCGGTTGCCAGACAGATTATTCTGATGACACTCCTCTATCTCCCGGCCCAAATTACGGAGTACCTACTTATCCGCTTAACCGTGTGTGTGGTGGAGTAAGCCGTTCTCAGATTTTCATGAACTATATGGACTATGTGGATGACAAAGTAATGTGTATGTTCACAGCCAATCAAAAACAAAGAATGCAGGCCGTAGTTTCAGCCTCAGGTCCTAGAGCCGGACTAAGGCTTTATTAAAACAATATATTTACGATAAGTTTGTTGATATTTTTAAAAAAATTCCAACATTTATATAATAAAAAATCTATCTCAGACAATGAGATAGATTTTTTTTATATTTTTACGCCGTTTAAATTTAGGGATCATTTCGATGAAAAAAATAGTAATAGCAACCGGCATATTATTAAACCTTTGTTGCTATAAAGCACAAGATTCCGTGCAATCACGAAATCTTCAAAGAGATATTGCACTTATATCTTCCAATTCTTCTGTTCAGGAAAAGACACCTTTCTTCAAAAAATCATGGGTAAAAAAATCTGTGGCTCCTGCTCTACTTTTTACTGCAGCAGCTGCAACATGGGGAGAAAAGGAAAACATCCGCGAAGTAAGAAACAGATATCTTCCTAATTTCAAAATGAAATATGATGACTATCTTCAATATGCTCCTGCAGTAACTGTTTATGGTTTAAAACTGGCCGGTGTAAAAGGAAGAAACAATCTTGGAAGAGCAACTCTATCTTATGCTACTAGTTTAGCAATCATGGGAATTTTAGTTAATTCAATTAAATATACCTCGAAAGTTGAACGTCCAGATGGTTCAAAAAACAATTCATTCCCATCCGGACATGCCGCCATGGCTTTTACCAATGCCAGTTTTTTACACAAAGAATATGGAATGGTAAATCCGGCGTATAGTATTGGCGGATATAGCGCAGCAACCCTTACCGGACTTGGAAGAAACTTAAATAACAGGCATTGGATCCCGGATATCCTTGCCGGTGCGGGTATCGGAATTATTTCAACAGAGCTGGGTTATTTTTTTATTGATAAAATCTACAAAAACAAAGGAGATAATTTAAGTATGTTATCCAGAATCCAAGGAAATGATTATCCTTCATTCCTTGCTATAAAATTTGGTTCAGCGTTTGGTACAACGAACTTTCTGAAAGAGTCGGAGCTTGATGAAACTAAACAAATCGGCTTTGAAGGAGGATTGGAAGGGGCTTATTTCTTTTCTAAAAAATGGGGAGTAGGTGGAGATATTTCTTTCAGTAGCTTCCCTATCAAACCTCAAAGGATAACAATAGATGACGGTCTGGAGTTTGGTGATCACAGTATTGTAACACAATCTATGGGTTTTTTGGCTGCAGGTATAGGTCCTTATTATTCTCATGAGTTTTCAGACAAATGGCAACTTACTTTAAAAGCGACTGCCGGATATTCTGCTACCGCAAGTGGAAAAGTATTTGTAAAAGGAGACAATATAGATACCCCGGACCATCAGCTTCAGATTGCAAGATATAAACCTAAACCGGCTTTCCGTTGGAACACCGGAGCCTCTATTACTTATAAATTTAATCCAGGATTAGGACTTACCTTGTATTCGGATTACAACCAGATCAATTCCACCATCCGTTATCATTTTAGTGATGATATCAAAGAAAGTGCTGAGTTAGATCAAGAGCTTAATAACTTAATTGCCAAAGAAAAAATAAATTATATCACATTAGGTTTAAGACTTACTGCTTATTTTTAAAATAAAAAGCCTTCAAAAATTTGAAGGCTTTCGTTTATTATAACGTTTTGCTGTTATCTTCCGGTGTATAATCCATAAAGAGATCACCGTCCAATTGTACAGATTTCACTTTTTTCTTAATCGGAATAACAAGGTCGGTTAACTTCTGGTCTTTTTCCCAAACAGAAGGTGAAAAATGAAGCTTTTCCGTGGTTCCATCTTCATAAGATAGTATCGCATCAAACGGAATGGCAAAGCCACCTACATTCATCACATTTACCGTAAGCAGATCATTCATCTGAGAGGCTCCACCTACTTTTAAATCTATATAATTGTTGGTATAAAACCAATTTTGAAAGAACCAATTCAGATTTTTACCGGAACCTGTGTTCATAGAATTGAAATAATCCCAAGGCACGGGATGCTTTCCATTCCAGTTATTCATATAATGGTGTAATGCTTTTTTGAATAGCTCATCGCCCAGATAATCTTTTAATGCCAAATAAGAGAGCGATGCTTTCACATATGAATTGTTCCCATATCCTGCTCCACTTACTTGGGTACTCATGGTAATCACCGGTTGGTCCTGTTCCGCAGACGGACTTGTAATCCATTTTTTAACACGAAAGTTTTTATAAAATTCTTTAGCTGCAGCCTCACCATTTTCATCAATTCCGATGAGATATTCCAATGTAGTAGCCCAGCCTTCATCCATAAATGCATATCGGGTTTCATTGATTCCCATATAAAAAGGGAAATAAGTATGTGCAATCTCATGATCAGCAGTTAATCTTGCATCCTGAAGATCATCCGGAATGCTGGTATCATTAATCATCATTGGGTATTCCATATCTGCATATCCCTGAATGGCAGTCATTGCATTGTAAGGATATTCTACCCCCGGCCATTTTTTGGAAAACCAATCAAGATTATAACGCATCCAGTCTACGTAATTTTCAAAATCTTTTGCTCCGGCCTTATATCCTGCCTGAACACTGGCTCTTTTCGTTTTAAGCTGAACACTGGCAGCATCCCATACATAATGATTACTCAATGCAAAACAGAAATCTGTAATATGGTTGGCTTTAAATTTCCAAACATTCCATTTATTTTGTTGAGTCACTTTACCGGATTTCATTTCCTGCTCATTGGCAATATGCATAAGTTTATCACTTTTCAATGAGGCTTTGTATCTTTTCAAATATTCCGGTTGAAGTACAGATTCCGGATTTAGAAATTCTCCGGTGGCCCAAACTACATAGTTTTTGGGTGCAGTAATTGCAAAGCTATAATCGTTAAAATCATTATAAAATTCCTGTCTGTCGGAATGCGGAAGCATATCCCATCCGTTATAGTCATCATATACGGAAATTCTTGGAAACGAATAGGCTACATAAAAAGTCTCAGAATCAATCTGCCCTTCTCTACCACTCTGTACCGAAAGCGGATATTCCCATTCTATTTTAATCTCAGCCTTTGTCTTTGATTGTAAAGGTGATTTTAATTTTACTTTTTCAACGGTACCCCAATCATCACTGTCAATGTCATATTTTTCACCATTTACAATAAATGATTTGATCTTAAGTCCTGAAGACAGAAAATCTTTAGACACAAATCCGGATCTTGGAGATTGAGGTTTATGAAGATTGTTTACAAATCTTATAGCCAGTTCGCTAAGGGCGTCGGGGCTGTTGTTGCTATAATTAATCGTTTCTTTTCCGGAAACCACTTTCGTATTGGCATCTACTTTTACATCTACATTATAAGCCCCTTTATTTTGCCAATAATTTTTGCCTGGAGCTCCGGAAATATCACGTGTCCCTTTTTCATAAGCTTTTTTAATATTTCTCGGCATATATAATTCCTGAGCAGAAAGCTGAAGCAATGAAATAACCATCATTGCACCGGAAAAAATTCTCTTCATAACTATCTTTTTTAAGATTAGTATCAAAAATAGCGAAAATGTGACACAGAGCGGCAATTTCTTTTATAACAATGTTTTATGAAAATTAGTTTTTATTTAATTTTTTTTACAATCTATCCTGTTCATCTGTTTTTTTTATTGTTTTTGCATTTTTTACAGACTGATTTCCAAAATTAAATTTCAGAGATAAGGTAACCCCTTGTGTATCTGAATAATCAAGGAAGTAATTATCCTGATTGGCATATTTCGTACTCACTTTCTGTCCTGTTGATTTAAAGATATCGTTAAAAACCAGTGCTGCTTCCAATTTTTTATTAAAAAACTTCCTGTTCATCGCAAAATACGCAGACCATGTTTCAGAAATTCTAAAAGTTCCTTGTATTCCCGGGGAATAATAGCGATGTCCTAATTCCATTTTCCAATCGTTTCTTTTATCAAGCGTAAGACTTGTAGAGATATTGGACACCCAATTCCATACTTTATTCTTATATAAAAGACCATCAACTCCTTTGAAATAATTCTCATTATGTTCCAAATTTTCGGAAAGAATGATATTCCACCATGGCTTTAGCTGGAAATTTTTATAAAGGCTCATCCCAAAAGCTTCTCCTTTTTCAATATTGGTAAAATAATACACTAAACTATTTGTACTCGGCTCCTGGAACGAAATTTCCATAGAAGGATAGATTTCTTTACGATAATATAGATCCAGATTCCATTCCTTCCAGGAATAGGTAAGATTAAGATTATGAGTAATGGTTGCCTTTAATTTTGGATCTCCCTGATAATATGAAAACAGATTATAATAAGATTTTGCAGGATTCAACCAGGAGTAAGAAGGTCTGCTGATCCGTTTTCCATAGGAGAAACCAAACTCTTGTTTATTTTCTGTAGTATATTGGGCATAAAAGGTTGGGAATAATTTCCAGTAATTATTTTTATTCAATTCATAAGGTTCAGAAACAACTCCTTCAAGGTCTGTCATTTCAGCACGAAGTCCGCCTTTAAAACTCCATTTTCCAATATTGTAGGACAATGAAGAATATAATGCAAAATTATGTTCCTTATAATCAAAATTGCTGCTTTTATCAGGTCTATAAGCTAATATTCCATTTTCATTATCGGAAAAATCCAGTTTGCTGTTTGTCTTTACAAAGCTATATTTCGCTCCGGATTCCAACTCAACTTGATCATTTTTCCATTGATAATCTGCCTGTGTAGAATACAGCTGAACATCGGCTTTGTTTTGAGTCAGAAAATTATCTTCTTTTGGAGGTTTCCCTGCAAAATTCAGATAGGTAATTACGTTTTGATATTTATCAGCATTGTTTCCTGTAAAGTAATTGATCCAGGACAAACTGCTTTTCTTATTCAGTTTTCTGTCTACCTGAAAACTTACAGAATTATTAATCGTGCGGGTACGATGGTCATTGATGGTTGTATAATTAGATTCTACAATGTTTTGATTGTTGTAGATTAATGTGGGCACATTGTACGTTCCGTAAGACTTGGGAGAAAAATACCCTGAATAGTTGAGACTTAGGTTGGTTACACTGTCCAACTCATATTCCACATTAAAATTCAAGGTATTCTGGTTAGTGTTTTTATCCTTTCTGTTCATCGTACTGACCCAACGGGTCTGATTTTCCAAATAACTGACAACATCAGTACCTTCCCGGTAATATGTTCCCATACCTTTATAATAGCTTCCCATTACGGAAAGTTTGTCTTTTTTATAATATTGAGAAAGCCCAAATACACCCTTAGCATACTGTGTCTGTATATATTTGGAGGAAACGACTCCACGATAGCCTTCCACCTTATTTTTCTTCATTACAATATTCAATACAGCACTTCCCGATGCTTCATACTTTGCGGGTGGATTGGTAATAACTTCTATGGATTTAATCTCATCTCCCTGGGTATTTTCCAATAAATTTTTAAGTTCGTCTCCGGAGAGCATTACCTTTTTATCATTAATGGTTACTAGAATCCCTGTACTCCCTTTTACCGAAAGAACATTATTATTTATTGTAACATTAGGTGTATTTTTTAAAATTTCCCATGCGTTGAGTGATGAAATATTACTGTTTTCCACATTGAATTCGAGACGATCTACTTTCCTTTTTACCAACGGCTTACGTTTAGTCATCACTACTTCTTCTATTTCCTGTGATTCCTTTTTAAGAACAATCTGTAAAGGTTCAGAGTTTTCCAAATTCAGGCTCTTTTCAAATAAAAGATAACCTTCACGTTTTACCACAAGTTTTATGTTCTGTTCCGAAAGACCTTCTAATACAAATCCGCCTTTACCATCGGTTTTCAGTTCTTTGATCAGCTCATTTCCTGAATTATACAAACCTATGTTCACTGCTGAAAGTTTTTCATTTTCTGTATTCATTACTGTTCCTGCAAGCTTTTGTTTTTGAGCAAACATCAGCATGGGGAGACACAGAAAAAGAAGAGTTTTGTTCATGATTACGTTTTTAAATAATATAAAATGGTACAATTGTTTTACAGAACAAAATTCAGGATTGAGCGGAAGAAATTCGGTTAACGAAGGGTTAATGATAGGTTAATATCTTTTTCTTTTTAAAATAAAGAAACCTGAATCAGAGACCCAGGTTTTACAATGACACAAATATATTTTTATGGATAAGGAATCGCTTTATCCAGTTCTATCGGATTATAATACTTTTTTATATTGATTTGTGTTTGCTTGGTAAGTCCGGCAAATTCTTCTTTGCTTTTTATTTGTTTCCCTTCAATTTTCACGGTCCAATCGGGTTGAAATTCCGTTCTCATTCTGGCATAAGGATCATTATAGAATTCCAGGTTTAGCTTTACCCATTTCTTAAAATCTATTTTGATGGGGTCTAAAGAATAATGTTTTTCAAGAAACCCGTTTGTATCATATGTTTTAGGAAGATTTATATTTCTGGTGAAAGAATATATAAAGTCTTTTTTATCATCTTCCACAAACAAAACAAGTCCTGGTAATCCTCTGAATTTATAAGGCCCCTCTGGAATAGTAATATCCGGCGTAAACCATGCCGTCCAGTTTCTTCCACCAAATACAGCCGTTGCTTTCTGCAGATTATAATTGTTAACCTTTTTAGTATCTGACTCTACCTTCCACTGGATGTTATCCTCGGTTTCAAAAACGTAATAATAAGGCATCATCCTGATTTGGAAGTAATTTTTATTTTTATTAGAGTTCTTTTTCCGGATGATGGTTTGCTCAGATAGACTTGTATGCAGAGAAGTCATTCCTCCATGAAGGACATTAAGAGAGTCGCTCACCAAAAATTCAGATTCGTAAAACTTGACTTCATCCGGGTTAATATCCAGTACCATTTCTTCTTTATCATAGCTTGAATCACTAGCATCCGGTCTGTATTGAAGTTCATAGATAAAACGATGGGTCTGGGCATTCGTTATAACACCAATTAACAGTATCAAAAGAATAATCTGCTTTTTCATAAAAGGTTTTTAGTTTCTAAAATTAAGAAAAACAAATACTCCCGAAGGTTAATGATAGGTTAATGTCCAAAATACTCTTTAAGTAAAATGTTAAAACTTTATCTTTGTTTTAAATGATAACCAGAAGTAAATATCTACTCTCTCTTTTTGCAGCTTTGTTTCTTATTCTACTAGGAATACAAGGTTACTTTATCTATAAAACGTATCAAGTCAAAGAACGAGATATCTACAGATCTATTCATGATCAACTTACCGGCTACACAGATAAATTAGAGGAGATTGGCGTTAAAGAAATGAGGGACGATTCTCTTCAAAGAATCATCCTCAGATATTACAATAAACAAATTAATAAAAAAGATTTCCTTGCTTCTTTCATTAAAGATAAAAAAGCTACCGGAGAAAGGCTCAGCCATTACATCAACAATCATTACAGGAATATAGGCTATGATATTTCGACAAGGATTCAATATAATTCAATCATACACCTTCCCGATAGCATTAAATTGATTGATCAGCCTATTACTGTCTATGAAACAAAAAACAAAGTAAAAAATCCTAAAATTTCCAGTACAGGCACTTGGGAAACCTCATCAACTCAAAGAGACTCAAAAAACAATCATGTCGAAAGAAAAGATACCTTCCTTGTCAAAAGTAAAACTGAGTTTGAAATTGCCAATATTAAAAGCATTGTTTTCAAAGAACTTAGCTTATTAATTATTTGTTGTATCGCCCTTCTTTTCGCTGTTCTTCTCCTTTATATTTCCACCGTCAAAAACCTGATCAAACAACAAAAGCAGGTAGAGGTTCTTCATACGGTTGTAGATAACATTTCTCATGAATTTAAAACTCCGATTGCAACATTAAAAATTGCATCAAAAGCATTAAAAAAAGAATGGAACCCAGATATACTCCCTCTTATTGACCGGCAAATCATCCGTCTCGAAAACCTGATGCTTCAACTTCATCAAGATGAAATACTTACTGAAATTACAGCTGTAAAACCGGAGGATTGGGGTTTCTTTGTTCAGGATCTGGCATTTACTTATCCTGCTATAGATTTTGATTTTAAAAATATCGTGTCAAAAGTTCTTCCTTTTGACAAAAACCTTATGGAAACCATTATTAAAAACCTTTGTGAAAATAGTGTAAAATATGGTTCCTCTATCGTAAAAATCAAAATTAACAATACTCCCAACAACCTGGAGATTGAGATTTCTGACAATGGTTCAGGCATAGAAAATAAAGAGTTAAAGAATATTTTTGAAAAATTTTACAGAATACAATCCAACAATATTCATAACACTAAAGGACTCGGGCTAGGACTTTACATTGTAAAAAAAATCATTACAAAGTATAATGGTAAAATAAGTGTTTTCAGCCAACTTAAAACAGGAACGACTTTTAAAATAACCATTCCTTGCGAATCCATACATCCTAAAATAGATGATACTCAAAATTTTTCATAGTCTTAAAAAATAAATAGTAACAGATGAAAACTAAAATTCTCCTTGCAGAAGATGATCCTGATTTCGGAATGATCCTGAAACAATATCTTGAGTTAGAAGATTTTGAAGTTTCCTGGTTTCAAAATCCCGAAGACATTGTTCAACTTTTATCTTCCGATTTTCCTTTTCATATTGGTATTTTAGATATTATGATGCCTAATATCGACGGTTTTTCTTTAGCCAAAATGATTGTAAAAGAAAGAAACAATTTTCCATTACTTTTTTTAACTGCAAAGAATCAGAAAATTGATCGTTTAACAGGACTTAAAATAGGAGCTGATGATTATATTGCCAAGCCGTGTGATCCTGAAGAGCTGGTGTTAAGAATTAAAAATATTCTGAAAAGGACGTCTCTCTTTACATCAGAAATACAAGTAAAGATCGGGCAATATTCGTTGGATACCAAAAAACTATTACTTTCACATCCTAATGGAAATACGCGTCTTACAATTCGTGAACAGGAATTGCTTTTGTATCTTTTGGAGCACAATCAGACAACAATAACAAGAAACAATATACTGGACAATCTTTGGGAAACAAATGATTATTTTACAGGAAGAAGCCTTGATGTATTCATCAGCAGACTTCGGAAATACTTCAGCTACGACCCTAAAATAAAAATCCAATCCCTGAGAGGAATTGGATTTGAAATTGATTTTCCGATTCTAAAGTGACAGACTCACAATAACCGGGAAATGATCCGATGGATAAAGTAAATTTTCTCTTCTATCATTGATATGTCTATGAGACTTTATTCTAAAATCTTTAGTAAAAATATAATCTATTCTCTCTTTAGGAACTTCATTGACATTGAATCCGGTGAAAGTTCCTACCGGCCCGTAATGTTTCGTTTCCGAATGATAAAAAGTATCTTTCATATGTTGAGAAAGGATTTTAACAGGTTCTGTATCATCAGTCAAATTAAAATCTCCGCTTAAAGCTACAGGCAGGTTCTTTGGGTTCATCTCTTTGATCTTTTTCAAAATCAACTCAGAAGATTTTACTCGTGCTACATTTCCTACGTGATCAAAATGAAGATTCATTGCCAAAAATTCTTTTTTAGACTTTTTATCTTTAAATATGGCGTAAGTACAAATTCTGTTTAAAGCAGCATCCCATCCCTTTGATGGCTTTTCCGGTGTTTCGGATAACCAGAAGGTCCCTGATTTTAATACTTCAAGTCTGTTGGTATCATAAAAAATAGCAGAAAACTCTCCCTTTTCTTTACCATCATCTCGTCCTACACCGATGTAATCATAGTTCTTAAGTCCACTCTTAATATCTTTCATCTGCTCAGGAAGAGCCTCCTGAACGCCAAAATAGTCTGGGTGGTAATAGGTTAATAAATCAGCAACATCTTGCTTTCTTTGTGGCCATGCATTTTCTTTATCCGAGTCTACATTAAGACGGATATTAAAACTCATTACAGTAAGATCCTGTGAAAATCCCAACACTGCAAGCATTAGGAATACAATTGAAAATCTGAAATTCATAGTATATTTTATCAATAAGAGACAAAAATAAGGCTTCTCCATCATAGAGAAGCCTTATTTATATCATGATAATGTTAAATTATTTTTTATTCTTTAGTGAATTTAAACTCTCTTCCGCTTTCTGCAAGGGTGATTGTCTTTTTATCTTTACTGAAAAGGATGGTAAGATTGGCCTGCTCAAAAGCAAATTTATTATCCCCTAAATATTCTAAAGGAAATTCTGCCTGTCCGGCTGCTTTTCCGTAAAGTATTCCTTCTTTTTCAACAAACGTTAATTTAAATTGGGTCTCTTTACTTCCGTAGGTCCCTGTAAAATCTTTGGCATTGATCTTATCCGCAGATTTTATGTCAGAAGGTACCCAGATATTATTTTTCATATTAACATCAGGAATCATAGAATCCGGATCCAGTTTTACCTGATCTATTTCCTTATCAGAATCCACTTGGAATTTCCAATCTTTATTTCTCTTCCAAACCTCAACAGGAATCTTTACATTTTTTGTCGTTCCATCTTTAAACTTCAACTGAACGGTTGTAGGCATTGGTAACTGCCCAAGGTTTTCCACAGTAATCTGAACTCCTTTTTTAAAATCTCCATTGACATATTTTACCTCTTTAACCGCCTGATCAATTTTCCATTTATTAAAAAACCATCCTCTCCAGAACCAATTCAATTCTTCTCCGGAAACATTTTCCATCGTATGGAAGAAATCCCAAGGTGTAGGATGTTTAAATGCCCAGCGATTGATATATGTTGTGAATGCTTTATCAAATTTTTCGGGACCCAGAATGGTCTCTCTTAAAATAGACAGACCTGTACCTGGTTTATAGTAAGCCAAAGCCCCAATACTAATTTCTCTCATATTATCAGGACCTACCATAATGGGTTCCAGCCCATCATGCATCAGATAACTTCCTGCCTGGGCCATATTTTCTTTTTTATAATATTCTCCTTTATTGAAAGCTGCTGTGGAAAGCCCATTGATAAAAGTATTAAAACCTTCATCCATCCAGGCAAATAATCTCTCATTAGATCCTACAATCATAGGGAACCAATTGTGTCCGAACTCATGATCTGTAACGCCCCAAAGACTTTCACCCTTCGAATCCATATGACAGAAAACAATTCCCGGATATTCCATTCCGCCTTCATTTCCTGCAACATTAGTTGCTGCCGGATAGGTATACTCATACCATTTTTTTGAGTAATGTTCTATGGCTGCCTTCGTATATTCCGTAGATCTTCCCCAGGCTTTATCACCTGCACTTTCAACAGGATACGCAGAAATAGCCAATGACTTTTTACCACTTGGCAGGCTAATCTTTGCTGCATCCAAAATAAACGCAGCAGAGGATGCCCAAGCAAAATCTCTTGCCTGTGTAATTTTAAATTTCCAAGTCTTTGTACCGGATATCTTATTTTTTCCAAGCTCAGATTCAGGGCGAATCATTACTGTTTTATCACTGTTTCTCGCTTGATTCCATCTATTAATTTCTTCTTTGTTGTATACTTCTTTTTCATTAAGCAGTTCTCCGGATGCTACCACATAGTGATTAGCGGGTACTGTAATATTAGCTGTAATATTTCCATACTCTAAATAAAATTCAGATGCTCCCAAATAAGGCAGGGTATTCCAACCCAATACATCATCATACACACACATTCTCGGATACCATTGTGCCATGGTAAATATTTTCCCATTTTTTGTATCCTGTACACCCATTCTATCCGAACCATATTCCGGAGAAAGAAATGAATACTCAATAGTAATTTTTGCAACGCCGCCTCCAGGTTTAAGTCCTTTAGGTAAATCGATCTGCATTCTTGTGTCTGTAATGGTATATTTCACATCCTTACCATCAAGCTTTACAGATTTAATCCTGTAACCTCCTTCAAATACTTCACCATGAGCTCCATTTCTACTTCCATATAAAGGAACTACAGCATTACCGCGGGAATCTTTTGCAAATAAGTTTTGATCAAGCTGTAGCCATAAAAAACTTAATTGATCAGGGCTGTTATTAGTATAGGTAATTTCAGCAGCTCCTGTAATTTCTTTTTTATCTTCATTCAGACTTACATTTAAATGATAATCTGCTGAGTTCTGCCAATAGGCATGTCCCGGTTGTCCACTTGCAGAACGTGTTTCTGTACCTGTCTGCGGATAGAAAAATGGTTTAAAAGCTTCTACGTAATCATATTTTGGAGCCTCTTGTGCATATACAGATCCTGAAAAAAGGAAAGCTGTAAAGGTCAAAGCAAGTATTGGAAGTTTACAATTCATTTGAAAAAAGTTTTATACATAGGTAAAAAAAACTCCCGGATTTGTTACAATTCCGGGAGCCTTTTTTATGAAATTTTAATTAATTTGATTTTTTTGCTTTAATCATTGCTTCCAATGCATCCCACATTTCTTTCGGGATAGCTTCAAGCATATTAAATTCCCCCGCACCTTGTAACCATTCTCCTCCATCGATAGTTACCACTTCACCGTTCATATAAGCTGAATAATCAGAAACCAGGTAAGCGGCAAGATTAGCCAATTCCTGATGCTCACCTACTCTTCTCAACGGAACTTTTTTTCTCATATCAAATTTCTCCTGAAGATCACCGGGAAGCAATCTATCCCAAGCTCCTTTTGTAGGGAATGGCCCCGGAGCTATAGCATTGAAACGAATCCCATATTTTGCCCATTCCACAGCCAGTGATCTGGTCATTGCCAAAACCCCTGCTTTTGCACAAGCTGAAGGCACTACAAAAGCAGAACCTGTCCAGGAATAAGTAGTTACAATATTCAACACAGTACCGGAAGTTTTAGAATCTATCCAATGTTTCCCTATAGAAAGCGTACAGTTTTTGGTTCCTTTTAATACAATATCTAAGATAGAGTCAAAAGCGGAATGCGTCAATTTTTCGGTTGGAGAAATAAAATTCCCCGCAGCGTTGTTCAATAAAATATCAATCTTACCGAATTCTTTCAAAGTGGCTTCTTTCATCGCTTCCACTTCATCCCAGTTTCTTACATCACAAGCTACACAAAGCACCTTCCCCCCTGTTTCATCTTCCAATTCTTTCGCGGTAGATTGCAGTTTTTCCAGATTGCGGGAAGTGATCACCACTTTAGCACCTAATTCAAGGAAATATTTGGTCATCGCTTTCCCAAGACCACTTCCTCCTCCTGTAACAATCGCCACTTTATCTTTTAGTGCGCCTTCGCGCAACATCGGTTGTGTATATAGATTCATAAAAATATTTTTTCTTAAAAATAATAAATATTGAACGGATGAAGCCTAAAATAACGGTATAAATAATGCCATAAATAATATTCTTTGTTTTTTTAATTAATTTTATCGTTTGAATAACATCATTTCATATGAAAAATCCGGGACCTTTCATTTTCTTTACCTTACTGTTTTCGAGTTTGTTGCTTAAAGCTCAAAAAATTGAAAAATTGCACCAATATGTCAATCCTTTGATTGGGACAGAAAAAATGGGGCATACTTACCCTGGGGCCACCGTTCCTTTTGGAGCAGTTCAATTGAGCCCTGAAACAGATACCATCTCTTATGAACTTAAAGGAAAATATAATGGTGAAGTGTATAAATATTGTGCAGGCTACCGTTATGAAGATAAAACCATCGTAGGTTTCAGCTCCACCCATTTTAGTGGTACCGGACATTCTGATCTGGGAGACTTTCTTATAATGCCTACAGTAGGTTCCCTTCAATTGAACCCCGGCACTGCCTCCCATCCTGAAAGTGGCTATAGAAGTAGATTTTCACATCAAAACGAAAAAGCAGAAGCCGGATATTATAAAGTAAAACTTAATGATTATAATATTCTTGCGGAATTAACGGCAACATCCAGAGTGGGTGTTCATCGTTATACGTTTCCAAAATCAGACCAATCACACGTTATTTTAGATCTGACGGCAGGGATTTACAATTATGATGGGAAAAATGTATGGACCTACGTTCGTGTAGAAAATAACAACACCATTACAGGATACCGACAAACAAACGGATGGGCAAGAACAAGAACGGTTTATTTCGCCATGAAATTTTCTAAACCATTTAAATCTTATGGTCAGAAAAACTATGACGGCATACAAGTTTATAAAGGATTTTGGAGAAAATTCGATCAGACAAAAAATTTTCCTGAAGTAGCAGGCAAAAACTTAAAGATGTATTTCGATTTTGATACCAATGAAAGTGAAGCTATTGAAATTAAACTGGCTATCTCTCCGGTAAGTCAGGTTAATGCTCTGGAAAATCTTGAAAAAGAAACCGGAAATTTATCCTTTGATCAAATTAAAACCAAGGCTCAGGAAGATTGGAATAAAGAATTAAATAAAATCGTCATCAAAGGTTCTGAAACTGATAAGATCAACTTTTATACGGCAATGTACCACACCTTTATCAATCCGACAATATACATGGATATCAACGGAGAATATAAAGGACTGGATCAAAATATTCATAAAGCAGAAGGTTTTACCAACTATACTACCTTTTCTCTATGGGATACCTATCGGGCACTCCATCCATTTTTTAATATCATTCAGCCTAAGAGAAATAATGATATGGTAAAATCAATGATGGCACATTACAATCAGTTTTCAATGAAAATGTTACCCATCTGGTCCCATTATGCAAATGACAATTGGTGTATGAGCGGCTATCATAGCGTAAGTGTAGTGGCAGATGCTATTATTAAAGGGAATTATGAAGGTGATCCCAAGGAAGCATTAAAAGCTTGTGTCGAAACAGCCAACAAAAGAAATTACGAAGGCATTGGGCAATATATTGATTTAGGCTATATCCCTTCTGAACAAAGTGGAACTTCCGTATCCAACACCTTGGAATACGCTTATGATGATTGGGCCATTGCTCAATTAGCCCAACATTTGGGAGAAACAGACATTTACAATCAATTTATCAAACGTTCGGAAAACTGGAAAAATAATTTTGATAAAACAATCGGATTTATGCGTCCTCGTTTGGCAGATGGAAGTTTCAAAAAAGATTTCGATGTCCTAAGTACTCATGGGCAAGGTTTTATAGAAGGAAATTCTTGGAACTACAGTTTCTTTGTTCCTCAAAATCCAAATGAATTGATAAAAATGATGGGGGGTAATAAAAAATTCGTATCCAAATTGGATGAGTTATTCACTATGCATTTACCTGATGAATTCTTTGCAGACACTGAAGATATTACCCGAGAAGGAATCATTGGCGGATACGTTCACGGAAATGAGCCGGCTCATCATGTCGCCTATCTTTACAACTGGGCTGGTCAACCCTGGAAAGCGCAAGCTCAAATTCGTCATATTTTAGATATGCAGTACAAAGCAACTCCTGATGGATTGGGAGGAAATGATGATACAGGACAAATGAGCGCTTGGTATATTCTGAGTTCATTAGGGTTTTATCCTGTTGCTCCCGGTTCAGAAGATTATTCCATTGGAAGTCCGGCTATTGATCATGCTATTTTGAATTTAGAGAATGGAAAAACATTTGAAATTGAGGCTATCAATCAAAGTCCACAGAATGTATATGTGCAAAAGATTCTTTTAAATGGAAAAGAGATTAAAAATTTCACATTAAAACATTCCGAGATTATGGATGGTGGAAAGTTGACATTTTATATGGGAAGTAGGACAAAAAGATAGAAATGTGAGATAAAATTGTAAAGAAAATGAACTCTCTCAGATTGAGCAGATCGATAGTTGAATTATAAAATCTACGAGAAATAAAAGTCTCATGATCATTTTTATTTCAGGCAGTATATAATTATGTTTTGGCTAAAGCCAATGGAATGTTTTAAAATTAAAAAGCGGGCTAAAGCCCGCTTCTATTGATGTTATTATTATTTTAAACATTTTTCGTTAAATAATTTAGTACCTTCTGTTTGCTGTAAATCTTTTAATCTTTTTAAAGCTAAGCATGCACTATTTATATTGTTCTGTGCAAATGAAATAGATACTACATTATATAATGCATCAGTATTAGTGTTATTATATTCGTGAGCTTTATTAAAAAACTCAATTGCTTTATCAAATTTTTTATGATCAAGCGCTTCTATACCTTTATTGAAATTTTGATCAGAGACTTTCTTATCTTTTATGTATACAGCAACATCTTCGGAATCATGAGAGTCATTATCATCAAAAAACTTAATACCTACTTTATTGATGTTATTTTCATTTTTACCAACATTGCTATAGAAATAATAGGGAATAATAATTTTCTCAAAATTTTCAAATCCTGTAAGATCCCACAAATGATAATTTTTTTCAAGTGTTGTCTTAAAGAGATTAATACTTGCTTCATTCTTTTTCGATTCCTCCTTAGTTTCAATTTCTATTTTTTGTTTTTTAGGAAAAATTAAAATATTTCCTTTTAATTTTAAATCATGAAAATAACCATTTTTAGAATAAACATCCAACACTTCAAAAATTATATTCTTTTTCAATGATGGTGTAAAATCCTTAGTAGCAACAATTGATTCGGCTTTATTTTTATTTATAAAGTCATTGACGATAACAGATCTATTAACCAACCAGATTTTTCTTATTTTGTCTGGATCTTCGATTCCATCTATTCTTTGCGTTACAATCATCGAATCACGAGTTAATTTTTCAATTTGATAACCAGCATTCTTTGACGTCAGAATTGTTTCTTTTTCTAGTTTAAAATCCAAACAACTTTTGATATCCATAAAGATTGGATCTGAATATATACATAGAGTATTTCCTGTGATTTTCCATAATGAAGTCTTTGATCCACTCTGCGATAAATCCCTACTTCCATCCAGTGTACCGAACTTTACGACTGTCCATGATGAATTTTGTAATAGCTGAGTATTTATTTGAGAAGTAAGGTGAGTGGAAATAACTATAAATAGAAGAAAAAAATATTTATACATAGGTTTTAGTTTTTTGCTGTGCAAAACTACATAAATTTTAATTGCACATAAATAAAAAGAGCGATATTCATCACTCTTTCTTATCATTATCATTGAACTTTAGTTTATCTGAAAATATATTTGAAATTTCACATTTCTCTCTTATTCAGTTTCAAAAAGCAGCCTTTCCCCAAACTTCTCCTCTGCTACTTTTCCATTATCATACACAAGATGTCCGTTGACAAAAGTATGAGTCACTTTAGAATGAAAATTCATCCCTTCCAATGGGCTCCAACCGCACTTATACAATATGTTCTCTTTGGATACTGTCCAATCTTCATTCAAATCTACCAAAACAAGATCTGCTTTATATCCTTCTCTCACAAAACCTCTTTTTTCCACTCTGAAAAGGATAGCCGGATTATGACACATTTTTTCAACAATTTTTTCAAGAGAGATTTTTCCGTTTTTATAGTTTTCCAGCATTACTACCAATGAGTGTTGTACCAATGGTGCTCCTGACGGACACTTTGTATACACGTTATTCTTTTCTTCCGCTGTATGAGGGGCATGGTCCGTAGCAATTACATCAATCCTGTCATCCAACAATGCTTCCCAAAGGGCATCTTTATCTTTTTGCGTTTTTACTGCAGGATTCCACTTGATAAGTCCTCCTTTTGTTTCATAGTCTTCGTTGGTAAAAGTCAGATGGTGAACACATACCTCTGCTGTAATTTTCTTCTCCTTTAAAGGAATATCATTTCGGAAAAGGTCCATTTCTTTTGCTGTAGAAAGATGGAATACATGAAGTCTTGCCCCTGTTTTCTGAGCCAGTTCAATTGCTTTTGAAGAAGATTTATAACAAGCTTCTTCACTCCTGATCAGATGGTGGAACTTTACCGGAATATCTTCACCATATTCATCAATATATTTTTGAGTATTGGCTCTAATGGTGGCTTCATCTTCACAATGAACAGCAATAAGCATTTTTGTATTGCTAAAAATATTCTCCAGCGTTTCAGGATTATCTACCAACATATTTCCGGTGGATGAACCTAAGAAAAGTTTAATTCCGGGAACATTTCTTGGGTTTGTTTTTAAAACTTCTTCAAGGTTATCATTGGTACCTCCCATCATAAAGCCATAATTAGCATAAGCTTTTTGAGAGGCGATTTCGTATTTATCTGCTAATAATTCTTGAGTAACTGCATTGGGAACCGTATTCGGTTGATCAATAAAACTGGTCACCCCACCCGCAATAGCAGACTTTGATTCACTCTCAATATCTCCTTTGTGGGTTAATCCCGGATCACGAAAATGCACCTGGTCATCAATAACACCGGGAACAAGATATTTTCCGGCACCATCAATAATCTGATCTGCACTTTCAGAAATATTCGTGGATATTTTAGAAATTAAATCATTTTCTATTAAAATATCGCTTTCAAAGACTTTACCTTCGTTAACGATTTTTACATTTTTGATTAGGGTTTTCATTTTTACGTAGAAATTAGATGTTATATCGTAGAAATTAGAATGGTCTGAATTATCAACTATACATACAATGCATTTATTAATTTTTCAGTCTCAAACTTCTCCGAACAACAAAATTAAGGTTTATGAATGAATTTTAATGTCACTCATTAGAAATCAATTTCTAAATATTTACATTTGCATAAAATTTTTCGAATTGTATAAGAAACTATTAGGCCAAACAATCATCTACGGAGTGGGGGCTATAGCGCCAAGAATTATTTTATTCATTCTTAATCCACTTTTGATTTACAAAATTCCCAATGAAGGTTTTGCGATTTTCACCCAGCTCTATGCATGGATTTCGTTTGTCAACATTATACTTTCTTTCGGTTTTGAAACAGCTTATTTTCGGTTTTCAGCAGAAGACAATAATGAAAAAAGGACCTTCAACACTTCGTTTTGGTTTCTATTTTTAACATCCTCTATCTTCCTTGCATTATGTTATTTATTCAATCAACCTATTGCAGATTATGCCGGATATCATGATAATCCTGAATACATCAAATGGTTTGCTTTAATTGCATTTTTTGACAATTTATTAGTAATTCCTTTTGCCTGGCTGCGTTTTCACAATAAGCCTATAAAATACTCTGCAGTAAGAGTTGTTCAGGCTATATTTCAGGCAGTTTTTACAGCAGCTCTATTCTTTTGGATCCCGGAAACTGTATCAAAAAGTTTTGGATTGGACCAAAATGTAGACTATCCTTTCTTCAGTAACTTAGCTGGAAGTGCTTTAGGCGTTTTATTACTACTCCCTGTTATACTTAAAGTACGGTTTCAGTTCGTGACCTCTTTATTTGCCCGTATGATTCGCTATTCATTCCCGTTAATGTTGGCAGGTCTTGCTTTTATGGTCAATGAAAATTTTGATAAATCAATTCAAAGAAACCATATCTCAGATGAAGAAGCAGGTGCTTACGGAGGATGTTATAAATTGGCAGTATTAATGACCTTATTTGTTACAGCTTATCGAATGGGTATTGAACCTTTCTTCTTTAAACAAATGGATAAAGGTGATGCGAAAAAAACCTATGCTAAAGTAGCAGAATATTTTGCTTTTTTTGCATGTGCTGTTGCATTAGGAATCATTGCTAATATTTCTTGGTTGAAAAATGTTTTCATTCCCAACAAATCATATTGGATTGCTATAGATATCATCCCAATTATTGTTGTTGCCAACCTTTGTTTTGGAATATATTATAACTTTTCAACCTGGTATAAAGTAACAGACAGAACCAGTGTTGGGACGATCATCTCATGGATTGGAGCAGGTATTAATATTCTTTTAAATTATCTGGCATTAAGTTATTACCATAGTATGATTGGCTCAGCCTGGGCAACTTTCGGAGCATATGTTATTATGATGATTATCTCTTACCTTCTGGGACAGAAATATTATCCTATTCCTTATAGAATGAAAAAGATGACTTTCTTCTTGATATTATTGGGCGTTTTCAGTTTTATCATTGTAAAATATCTCAACTACAGTATTCTAACAAGTAACCTCCTATTTTTAGTTTTTCTTGGAGTTTTGATTTATTCCGAAAAAGACATGATTGTGTCGAGAATCAAAAAAAATTAAACTTTGGTCTTTATTTTGATGATCTTTTAGCCTAAAATATTAAACACTACAACTAAAGATGGCAATTATTACACTCTAAAAATGTTTTAAATATTATCTTTAGCAAAAAATAAACAACAGTTAAACAAAAAAACATTTTTATATATCTATGAAAATTATTGTTCCGATGGCTGGACGCGGTTCCAGATTACGTCCACACACCCTTACAGTTCCAAAACCTCTTATCCCTATCGCAGGGAAACCTATTGTACAAAGATTGGTAGAAGATATTGCTAAAGTTGCTGGAGAAAACATTGAAGAAGTAGCCTTTATCATTGGAGATTTTGGTCCCGAGATTGAAAAATCACTTATTCAAATTGCTGAAAAATTAGGTGCAAAAGGAAGCATATACTACCAGAATGATCCTCTGGGAACGGCACACGCAATCAAATGTGCAGAACAATCTATGCAGGGAGATGTTGTGATCGCTTTTGCGGACACTCTTTTCCGTGCAGATTTCCAGCTAGATAAAAACTCTGATGGTGTAATCTGGGTGAAAAGCGTAGAAGATCCATCTGCTTTCGGAGTAGTAAAATTAGACAACTATGGTTTCATCACAGACTTTGTTGAAAAACCACAAACCTTCGTTTCAGATCTTGCAATCATTGGTATCTATTATTTCAATAGTGCTGAAAAATTGATGGACGAAATCAACTATATCATGGACAATGATATTAAAAACGGTGGAGAATATCAATTAACAACAGCTTTAGAAAACCTAAGATCAAAAGGAGCAAAATTCACTCTGGGGAAAGTAAATGACTGGATGGATTGCGGTAACAAGAATGCTACCGTAGAAACCAACAGCAAAATCCTTGCTTATGAAAAAGAAGAAATGGAAAAATACCCCGCTTCTGCAGTCATTGAAAATTCGTTGATTATTCCTCCGTGTTTCATTGGAGAGAACGTAAAAATTTCCAATTCTAAAGTAGGCCCTGGCGTTTCGTTAGGAAACAACACGATTATCGTAAACTCCAATATCGAAAATTCTTTGATTCAGGAGAACACAAGAATCAATCACGGAAACCTTTCCAACTCTATGATTGGTAATTCTGCACAATATTTTGGAGTAGCTAGAGAAATTTCTTTAGGAGATTATTCCGTTTTAGATTTTCTATCTAAATAAATAAGAGTAGAAATTATTTAACTTAAACAAGATATAATCCAACCACACAAAATGTTTTGTGTGGTTTGGCGTTAATATTGCAACGTATTTTTTAATTGAAAAGATAAATACATGAAAAATTGGATCCCCTTCTTTTTATTACTTCTTGCCCTATCATCATGTAAGACCCGTAATGCCATTCAAAATAATACAGGCAACACACGGGACAGCATTAAAACCACAGAAGATAACAGAAATCCAAAGGACGTAAATGAGCCTGTAAGAGATAAACTCTCATTTTACGAGCATGTATTGGTCCCACCAAAATTCGATCAAATCAAAATCGACAGCAAAGTACGTGTGGAAACAGGGAACTTTATTCCTACTCTGGATGCAACCATCTATATCGAAAATGACAAAAAGGTATGGATGAATCTACGAGCCCTACTCCTGAATGTTGCCAGAGGAATTGCCACACCTGAAGGAATAAAAGGACAAGACAAAGTCAATAAAGTTTATATTGATTCAGATTTTGATTATCTCAATAACTTACTCAATGTTAATTTCATTGATTACAAATCACTGGAAAAAATATTATTAGGAAGAACCTTTGTCAAAATCAGCGATTCCCAATTTACTTTAACTCAAAATGCTCAGGGATATAAAATGGTGTCCAACACCAACCAGAAAATTGTCACTGACGAAAAAACAAGAGAATATAAAATTGCATTGCAATACGATACCAATTACGATTTATTAAGTGTCAACTTAAAAGACGTTTTATCCACAGATGAGTTGGAAATCTCTTATAGCGACTGGAATGAATACAACGGAATTCGTCTTCCTAAAAATGTTAAAATAATTATAAAAGGATCAAAATCTAGTCAAATTTTACTGGAAAACACGAAATTTGACTTTTCGGGGATGGAAACACCTTATTCTGTACCATCCAGTTATAAGAAAATTGAGATTAAATGATTAAAAAATTTAGCTTTTTAATAGGGGTTCTTATGTTCGGACTGCACCAGGGGCAGAAAAAAGAACAATTGCAGAAACAGAATGCCGAACTTAAAAAACAAATTGCACAAATAAATACAGATTTAGCTAAAACAAGAAGCGAATCTAAACTTTCTATAGCCTATCTTACTAGCGTTAATCAAAAGTTAGTTTTAAGAGAAAAAGTCTACAATAATACTCAGAAAGAAAAGAGATTTATTGAAGATGATATCTATCTACGTCAACTTGAGATTAACCGTCAGAATAAAGAATTGGCTGTTCTTAGAAAAAATTATGCTGAAGTTCTCGTAAACGCCTACAAAAACAAAGGGGTACAAAACAAAGTAACTTTCATCCTTTCTTCTAAAAATATGGGTGAAGCATTACGAAGAGTTCAGTACTTAAAACAATATTCAGACTATCAAGATAAAAAAGCAGCTGAAATTTCAGATGCTGCCAATAAGATTAAAAAAACGATTGCCCAAAGACAAAACTCAGTAAAAGAAAAAGAAAATCTTTTGGTAAATCAACAAAAAGATCTTGCCACAATCAATGCTGAACGAGCACAAAAAGAACAACTGGTAGCCGACTTTAAAAAGAACGAATCCAAACTTACTGCTGAGCTTAAACAAAAACAAACCCAGTCTAAAGTTTTAGAAGGACAGATCAGAGCCATTATTGCGGAAGAGATCAGAATTGCAAAAGCGGAAGAAGAAGCGAGAAGAAAAGCAGAGGCAGAAAAAATACGTCTGGCTAAGCTTGCTGCTGAAAGAGAAAAAGCAAGAATTGAAGCTGAGGCGAAAGCTAGAGCCGAAGCATTAGAAAGAGAAAGAAGAATAGCCGAGGCTGAAGCTAAAAAAGCTGCTGAATTAGCTGCAAAAAGAGCAGAAGAAGAAAGAAAACGTAATGAAGAAGCCGCCAGAGCAGAAGCCAGTGCAAGGGACGAAGCCAGAAAACTTGCTGCTAAAAAAGCTTCCGATGAAGCCGCTGTAAAAGCTAAAGAAGCTGCCGATAAATTAGCAGCCGCTAGAGCCGCAGAAGCTGCGCTTGCCAAGAGAAAAGAAGACGATAAAAAAGCTGCAGAATCCAAGGCGATGACAAACTACGGTGTTTCTACAGCGTCAGGAAACAGTTTTGCAGAAAATAGAGGAAGACTCGGTTACCCTGCAGACAGAGCCGGACAAATTACACACCGTTTCGGTAGACAGCCACACCCTGTTTTCAAAAATATTACTGAAGAAAATAACGGGATTAAAATTTCCGTACCTGCCGGTACACGTGCAAAATGTGTATTCCCGGGAACAGTATCTTCAGTATTGGCAAACAATGACGGAACAAAAACTGTTATCATTAAGCACGGAACCTATTTTACCATTTATTCCAACCTGGGAGGGGTAAGTGTTTCCAAGGGACAGCAGGTTTCTTCCGGAACTCCGGTGGGTACTGTTGCTCAAGATTTTGACGGCGCCTATACCCTTGATTTCCAAGTATGGAGCGGAAGTACACCAGTTGATCCATTAGGTTGGATTTCATATTAAAAAAAGCTTAACTTTGCAAAAATTTTAAGAGATGAATACACTAACAATACTTGCCTTATCTTGGCAACATATCCTAATCGTAGCAATACTTTTAGTATTACTTTTCGGAGGAAAGAAAATTCCGGAACTCATGAGAGGAGTTGGTTCAGGGATCAAAGAATTTAAAGATGCGGTAAAAGAAGAAGATAAACCAGGTTCTGAAAACAACAACACTTCTTCTACAAATAATAATTCTTCCAGTAACTAAAATTCCTTAGCATTAATGAATTTCACTGAGACTGCATGGAAAGTCTTCAATCAATGCATTGAAGACTATCACGTGTCTGATGACGTTAACACTCTAATTAATAACCCGTTTGAAAAAAATAGTTTGGAACGGATTTTGTATGCAAAGAACTGGATTGATACCGTTCAATGGCATCTGGAAGATATAATTAGGGATGAAAATATTGATCCGGTTGAAGCTCTTCAACTGAAGAGAACTATAGATGCTTCCAATCAGAAAAGAACTGATTTGGTAGAATTTATAGACAGCTGGTTCCTTACTAAGTTTGAAAATATAACTCCGAAACCTGAAGCAAAGATAAATACGGAAACTCCCGCTTGGGCAGTAGACAGATTATCAATTCTTGCATTAAAGGTTTATCATATGTCGTTAGAAGCCAATAGAGAATCCGCTTCTGAAGAGCATCGAAACAATTGCCAGGCAAAACTGGATGTACTGCTTACTCAGAAAGAAGACCTATCAACTTCTATAGACCAGTTGCTTACTGATATTGAAAACGGTACCGTTAAGATGAAAGTTTACAAACAAATGAAAATGTATAACGATGAAAGTCTTAACCCAATCCTTTATCAAAAAGGGCAACAGAAATGAAAAGACTAGTTTTTTTTGGAGTACTTATAATATTAACATCTTCCTGCGCAACGGAAAAGCTTAACCTTTCCCCGTTGTCAAATAATTTTTATAGTGAAACAAAAGGCTCCGATTCTGACAGAGGCTCAAAGAAGAGTTTCAATATCAATATTAAAGAGAATGTAAACGCTTCTGAAATTTCAAATCTGATCTCTACTTTTCCTAAGTTTAAAAGCAACGGATTGAATGATGAGGTAACCAGTATGAAATACAGCCTTCAGAATTATTTATATGCAATTGACGCCAACAATTCGGCAGGCAAAGGCAGATCTCTTAAAAGCTTCGAAAAATCATATAAAAAGATTCAGAAATTAAGACAGAAACTTGATAAGGACGACAATGAAGTTCTGAACAGGTATTTGGTTCGTTTAAAAACCAATGTTTCTGTTATTGAAGATGCTTTACCAGGAAGTTAAAAACTAATTGAACTATCAATGATTAAAATTCAGGCGGAAGCCAATGTTCCCACGGAACACGGCAATTTCCGAATGATTGCTTTCTCCGAAAATGAAAACGACTGGATGCCACATATGGCAATCATCGCAGAAAATACAGATTTTTCAAAACCTGTTAATGTTCGTTTTCATTCGGAATGTATCACAGGAGAAGTCTTCCATTCAAAAAAATGTGAATGTGGCCAACAATTGGATGCCGCAATGAAATACATCCATGAAAATGGAGGAATTATTATCTATCTCCGACAGGAAGGTAGAAATATTGGTATCATCAATAAGCTTAAAGCTTATTCTTTACAGGAAAAAGGACTTGACACAGTACAAGCCAATCTTGAACTAGGACTTCCTGCTGATGACAGAAATTTTGGTGTAGCCATTGAAATCCTTAATGTATTAGATGTAAAAGACATTAATCTTCTTACCAACAATCCTGAAAAGGTAAAACATGTTGTAAACAGCAATATACATCTTAACTCAAGGATTCCACTACAGATCCCTGCTAATGAAATAAGCAAAGGATATCTGAAAACAAAAAAAGATTTCTTTGGGCATCTCTTAGATGACAATGACAATTAAATAAATAAAAAGCTTCAGAACATTCTGAAGCTTTTCTGTTTTTATATATTTCAGGTTCTGCCATAAATATATTTAGGATCAGGTGCAAAACTTGGGGACCAAGTAAAAAATTAGTTAATCTGAAGAAAAAAAGAATTATCTTTTTACTCCTCTAAGGCTTTATACTGAAATTTTATTTCAACGCAAAGACAAGATGCAATTGATTATTGACAAGGGAGCTAAGAAAGCGACAAATGTCGCTGATGAAGCGATGTAGATAAAGCGTACGCTTAGAAAGAATCAATACAATTGATTCAGTCTTTGCTTCCTAAAATACAACACCGGATAATAGAAATCCTTTGCATTAAATTTTAAAATTAAACAGATCTAAATATTCTAAGCCCTATAACTTTTGCCGCTTGATCCTATATTTAATTGTTATATAAGTGACCTTCATGAACTTTTTTCATAGGGTTTTCAAATTGTCTATATCGGATCAGTCTCAAAAGTTGGGGACAACATAGAAAAGCATGGATGTAAATTTGATTTTTTTTATTTATACTTTTGTCTTAAAACAAAAGTATACAAAAATTCAAGACTAGAATCATCCACTAAAAATTGAGATTGACTCCTAAAATTTCCAAACTCGCATGGAGTCAAATCCTTCTTCTTCGACTCAAAATTCAAGCCATGCTCAAACAGTGGAAATTTTTTAACGGATTCAATCTCAATTTTTTTAACGCTCCTGCTTCCTAGGTCAATTAAATATTACCCATTCAAATCCACCCGTTTTTTATCGTCGTTTTTCTTTGTATTTAAATATAAAATTCAAATTCTCCCCAACTTTTGCGATTGATCCTCTATATCTCTATTGACAATTATATAACATTCATAAATCAAAAGCCCCGAGAGAAGATTCTCCCGGAGCTTTTTTTAATTATAAAAAACTGAAAAGATATTTCTTAATTTGCTCTTGTTGAAGGTACGTTAGAGTCGTTTAGGTGATAATACTTAACCACTGCGTTATAATCGCTATAATCAACTGGTGCTGCAGATTTACCAACGTTTTTACCTGGATCAGCAGGAACAAGTACGATTCTAAATCTCTGGTTATTTAACCAATTTGCTTTTTCAGTTGAAGTAGTACCTGTATCAAGATTAAAGTTTTCATTTTCAACTCTAATTTGTACATTTTGAGAATCGAAAACAAAGTTATATTCAAATACTCTATTGGTTGGCATACCAGCAACGTTGTCTAAAACAACTGTTTTAGGAATTTGCTGCCAAGCCCCACCAGCATCTCTATATACAAGAACTACATCTGTATTCTTAATGCTGATTCCTTGTTTGAAAGCATAGTTACTTCCACTATTAAACGAACCTGTTACATCTTTCATTAAGGAAGGTGTAGTTTGTTGAATAACAGTATCATCTTTATTGTCGCAACTATATGATAAGAAACCAATACCAGCTAATAGTATAAATGGAAAAATTTTTTTCATTTCTATAAAAGTTTAGTTATTATTTATAATGCATATTCAAATCATATACCAAAAATTTCAAAAACGTTGTTTTCGTCATTTTTTTAATCGTATTTTTGTTCTTATTCAAAAAGTCATGAAGAAATTATTATATACTTCTCTCTTTATTGCAGCATTGATAAGTCCAAAGGCTAACGCCCAGTATCAACCGAAAAATGCTTCAAAAGAAGATTTGCAAAAAGCTCAGCAATGGGTTGATAAAACATACAAAAATCTTTCTCAGGACGAAAAACTGGGGCAACTTTTTATTGTTGCATTGTATACTAATAAAGGTGAAGACTTTATTAATCAGGTAAGAAATATTGTTGTTAACGACAAAATCGGAGGTTTGATCTTAATGCAAGATGATGCTGCCCGAGAAATCAACCTTGTAAATGAGTTTCAGCAGAAATCCAAGGTTCCTTTAATGATCGGAATGGATGCGGAATGGGGACTATACCAAAGAATAGCAACAGCACATAAATTCCCCTGGGCAATGACCCTGGGAGCAATACAGGATAAGAATTTAATTTATCAAATGTCAGCAAAAATTGCTGAAGATTGCCACAGAATGGGAATCAATTGGGACTTTGCACCGGTAGTGGATGTAAATACCAATCCCAATAATCCTATCATTGGCAACAGAAGTTTCGGGTCAGAAGTAAGTAATGTGATCAACTCTGCCCTATCTTATTCGAATGGACTTCAGGATAATAATATATTAGCAGCGATCAAACATTTCCCTGGTCATGGTGATACTAATACAGACTCTCACCTTGACCTTCCGGTAGTTTCCCATAATCTGGATAGGCTTAATACAATCGAGTTGGCACCATTCAAAGCATTGATGGATAAAGGAATTGGAGGAGTGATGGTTGCTCATTTATATGTTCCCAGTCTGGAATCGGGAAAAGGAATTCCTGCCTCTGTTTCAAAAAATATTATTACCGGCTTGCTGAAAGATAAATTAGGATATAAAGGCTTGATCATTACTGATGCATTAAATATGGGAGCTGTTGCTAATAAATATAAACCGGGTGAACTGGATGCGATGGCTTTCAAAGCCGGAAATGATATCATGCTTTTTTCGCAAGGAGTTTCTGAAGGAAAAAAATTGATTCAAAAGGCAATTGATAAAGGAGAAATTTCTCAATCCCGAGTGGAAGAAAGTGTAAAGAAAATCTTATTAACAAAATATTTCTTAGGATTAACTCAGTACACTGCTAAAAATCCTGACAATATCAATTCTGACTTGAATAATGATTCTCATAAAACACTGGTTCAAAATCTTTATACCAATGCCTTGACTTTATTGAAGGATGATAAAAAATTACTTCCGGTGGCTGGAAAGAAAGTTTACTATGTACCATTGGAGGAAGCACCATATCAGACATTCGCTAATCGATTAGGCTCCAATATCATTATTAAAAAAGGAAACGAGATCAATACAATACCGGCAGGTTCAACGGTGATTATAGGCTTTCATAAAGATAATTCAACAGCTTATAAGCCTTATAAAATTTCAGAGGAATCTAAAAGAGTACTAGCTGATCTGACTAAAAATCAAAATGTGATCCTTAATGTGTTTGGAAGTGCTTATGCTTTAAAAGATATTGATATTTCAAAGGTTTCAACGGTTCTTGTATCTTATGAAAACAATGATGATTCGATGAATGCAACAGCAGACGCTTTAAACGGAAAAACAAAGATATGGGGGAAACTTCCTGTTCTGGTTAATGATCAACTGAAACCGGGAATGGGAATAGAGCTGAATTCTATCTCTACCCTGAATATCAAATAATACAACATCAAAAACAACAATAAACTAATGAAAATAGGCATACTTTGCTATCCGACTTATGGAGGAAGCGGAATTGTAGCAACAGAACTTGGAATGTCTCTGGCCAATAAAGGGTATGAGGTACACTTTATCAGCAATGCTCTTCCAGCAAGATTAGACATTACCAATCCTAATATTTTCTTTCACAGAGTAAATGTTCAGACATATCCGCTTTTCCAATACCAGCCTTATGATATTGCGTTAAGTTCTATGATTTACCGGGTTGTGAACCTTTACAAACTGGATCTTCTTCATGCTCATTACGCTATTCCGTATGCATATGCAGCGTTTACGGCCAAACAAATGCTTCAGGAGGACAACAATGATATTCCATTGGTTACTACTTTACACGGAACTGATATTACTCTTGTAGGACAACATCCGAGTTATAAACATGCGGTAGAATTTTCTATCAATAAGTCAGATGCCATCACTTCTGTTTCTGAAAGTCTGAAGAAAGATACGCTTCAATTTTTCAATATCAAAAAAGAAATTCAGGTTATTACCAATTTTATTGATAATTCTGAGTTTGATGATTGCTCCGAGTGCCAGAGAACACAGTTTGCCAATCCTGATGAAAAGATATTAATCCATGTATCAAATTTACGCCCGGTAAAACGTGTAGAGGAGGTACTGCAGATTTTTAAAAACGTAGAGAAAAAAGTAAAATCTAAACTGATCATTATCGGAGAAGGACCTGATATGGAAAAGGTTAACCAATTTCTTGAAGAAAATCCGGACCTCATTTCAAAAATCCGTCTTTTAGGTAAAGTAAATGATCTGTATAAAATTTTACAACTTTCTGATGTTTTCTTACTTCCTTCCGAACAAGAGAGTTTTGGTTTAGCAGCTTTGGAAGCTATGGCAGCCTATACTCCTGTCATCAGTTCTAATGCAGGGGGAATTCCGGAAGTAAACATTCAGGGAGAAACAGGATATTTAGCAGAAATCGGGAACGTTGAGGCGATGAGCAATTATACGATTAAGCTATTAAGCAATGAAGATCTTTTAACCAAAATGAAGAAAAATGCGAAAGAACAAGCGGTAAGATTCGATTTAAAAAACATTCTTCCTATATATGAAAAAATGTATAGAACAACGATAGAAAATTTTAAGAAGGAGTTGACGAAAGTATAATATTTCTATTATATTTATCGTCACACTTATGACGGAAAAGCTACTTCAATATCTTTGGAACTATAAGGTTTTCAAACATTTTGACTTCAAGGATATTGAAGGAAATTCCGTTGAGATCATACACTTCGGCAAATGGAATAAAGATGCAGGTCCGGATTTTCTGGATGCTCAAATTAAAACCAACGGATTGATTCTTGCCGGCAATATAGAGCTTCACGTTCGCTCTTCCGACTGGATTTTCCATAATCATTCTCAGGATCCTAATTATCAAAATATTATTCTGCATGTTATATTTCAACATGATCTGGAAATTGATGAGCATACAGACAAAAAGGTTCCTACCATAGAACTGAAAGACTATATCAACGAAAACACATT
This sequence comes from Chryseobacterium sp. PMSZPI, assembly GCF_002835665.1. Classification (GTDB taxonomy): domain Bacteria; phylum Bacteroidota; class Bacteroidia; order Flavobacteriales; family Weeksellaceae; genus Chryseobacterium. The sequence continues at coordinate 2,648 of NZ_PIZV01000077.1, read as the reverse complement.
ATGGAAATACGAAAGACTCATAGAAGGAAACCAGTTTATTCCCTGTGAAAAAATTTTCAACAAAGAAAAAATTCCTGTTAATTTTCATGAGGAGAATGTTCTAAAAAAGCTTGAAGAAAAAGCGATAGAGCTTGAACAGCATTTGATCCAGCATAAAAATAATTTTGAAGCTGTTTTATTCCATAGTTTAGCTTATTCCTTTGGGTTAAAAGTTAATGCTCCTATTTTCAGACAGATTGCAGAAAGTGTTGATTACAGCATTATTAATAAAATCCGTCAGAACCCTCTTCAGCTTGAAGCATTATTCTTTGGACTATCGGGTTGGCTGAATGTTCCTGAAGATGGTCAAATGAAGCTGTGGAAAAGAGAATTCGAGTTTATCAAAGTAAAATTCAATATTCCTGATCTCCAGTTTCATCCTAAATTTTTACGATTAAGACCTCCTAATTTTCCTACGATTCGTTTGTCTCAATTAGCGGACCTTTATTATCAGTATCAGGGATTATTTTCGAAGATTATGAGTGCAAAAAATACGGATGAACTTTGTGAAATATTTCAGCCTATAAAAGCTTCTGAATATTGGGATTTTCATTTTAACTTTGGAACGATATCCAGAGTACATCCTAAAATACTGAGTAAAGATTTTATTGATCTCGTTATTTTAAATACAATATTACCTTTAAAATATGCTTATCATAGGTATCATCATGAGGAAATTGCGGAGGAAATATTGGAGTTCTACAGGAATATTCCTGCTGAAAAAAATTCAATTATTACAAGTTGGAAAAATCTCGGAATAAAAATAACCAATGCTTTGGAAAGCCAGAGCCTGATTTACCATTATAAAAATTCATGTGACGAAAAAAATTGCTTATCTTGCAGTATTGGATTTAAACTTTTAAAAGAATCTTGAAATGTTTGATAATATTCGTCATAAAATGGAAAGAGAATGGTTTGGTGTTCTGACGAGAATGGGAGCCAAATTAGGTATTCCGGTATCTAGATTAAGGATTTTCTTTATCTACTCTACTTTTGCCACAGCCGGTTTTTTCTTTTTAATTTACCTAGGTTTAGCATTTACCCTTTGGATTAAGGATATTTTCATTACAAGAAGGCCAAGTGTTTTCGATTTATAATTATGGAATTTTTACCGATTACTTCTAGAGAAGACAGCAGAGTTCAGGAAATTTACACATCTTATACCGGCACGTTTCCCATAGATGAACAAAGAGATAAAGAGCAGTTTTTGGACTTGTTTTCAAATCCGAAAGTAAAAATGATGTCTGTAGAACACGAGGCTGAAGCCATTGGTTATCTCATCTTATGGGAGCTGAGCTCGTTTGTTTTTGTAGAGCATTTTGAGGTTTTTGAGACATTCAGAAGCAAAAAATTAGGTTCACATATTGTAGGTCATTTATTAGAAAATTATCCCAGTGTTATTTTGGAAATCGAACCTGCAGATCTGAGCGAAGATGCTCAAAGGCGCTACTCTTTCTATCAAAGAAATAATTTCAGTCTGATTGACACTACTTATATACAGCCAAGCTATGGTGAAGGAAAACAGTCTTTAAATTTATGGCTGTTGGCCAACTATTCTCCAGAGAATGTGGAGGAACTCAAAAATGAAATTTGCGATATTGTATATCCTTAAAAATAAACCATGTCAAGGTTCAAAATCTTGACATGGTTTAAAAGTTTTGGCTAAAGCCAAAATGGAATGTTTTAAAATTTAAAAATGGGCTAAAGCCCATTTCTATTGATTAATTCACTTCGTATTCTAATTTTATAGTAATACTGGCTTCTTTTTCTTTAGAGGAAGTATTGAATGTCCCACCATAAGAGTAGTCTTCATTGGAGTTAGGTGCTGTAATCTGGATCACACCCATGGTTGCCTTCTTAAGACTTCCCAAACTACTTCCGGAGTTTTCTGCAATTTTTTCGGCACGTTCTTTTGCATCCTTCGTTGCACCGGCAATCATCTCTTGTTTTACGGTAGCTAATTTAGTGTAAAAGTAAGAGGGAGATGAGGAAGTAAATTCAATTCCGCGATTGATAATTTCCGTAATGTTTCTTGAAAGATTTTCAATTTTTCCGACTTCTTTACTTTCAATAGATACTTTTTGAGTCAGATTATATCCTGAGAACTCTCCTTGTACATAGTTCCCATTAGAGTCATTATAGCTCCTGAATTGTTTCTGGATATCGACCGATGAAAATACAATTTCATTTTGCTTTATCCCTTTTGAAATCAGGTAATCATTAATTACTTTTCTATCCAGTGCCAGCTCATCATAAGCCGATTTTAAATCCATATTGTTTTTAGAAAAACTTCCGGACCATGTAATCAGATCTGAAGTAAATTGTTTGGTTCCAAGCCCCGTCACGGAAATCGTATTTTCGGATTTATTTCTGTTCTTGATTGCACTTCCTAAAAACCAGAGGCCTATTATAAAGCCTAATGCACCTATTGCTACTGCTATTGCAATACTATTTTTGTTCATAAAATTTGTGAGTTTGGTATTATTTTACAATAATTATTGTATCAATTTCCATTCCAATATTTTAAGATTTTTTTAACATTATTTCTGCCTTTGCTTTAATCTTTCAATATATAGTGGTACTGTTTCTTCTAATCTTAATAAGACACC
>NZ_PIZV01000076.1 GCF_002835665.1 Chryseobacterium sp. PMSZPI | reverse complement strand
TAGACTCCGACATCATCACTAAACCTGAAACTAAAGGATTTAAAATTTTAAAAGATAAGTAATGATAGTAAAAATAGATTATTACAGTTTTAATGACAACAACCTACCATGAACCGATCAGATGTAACAGCTATAAATTTTTAAGAACCTTTCTTAAACAAAAATTGTTATGATAATGAAAAATCTGTTACTTTTAAAATATTTCGTGACTTCACTATTGAAAAGTATAAAGGAAATACGCCTAATGCAGTTGCTTTCGAAAGATACAAGATTGATAAAGATGGAAGAATTTTTAAATTATAATAACCATATGTCTTCACAAATTATAAATTAAATTTTCAAAAATGGCAAAACAATTATAAAGTTACTAAATAAAAACAGACAGCTCCATAAGCAGCTGCCTGTCATTACACAAAACACAACTTAATTTAAACACCTCTTCGATATTTAAAATTGTTTTGATAAAAAGCCAACCATTTTATCTTAGAATGGATATTCTGGTATAATTATAAATAAGTGATTTAATGTTATCAGATAAAATGTTGTTTCCACTTGGCTATCGTATTTCTACTTAGCTTAAAATGTTTTGCCAATTGACTATTATTAAGATCGTGCTTCTTTTGATATTCCAGAATTTCATAAATATCAGACTTCTTGTATGAACGAAATTTTTGATCTTCTTTAGTTCTTTGTTCCGACTTTTCCGAAACAATGGAATTCAGTTGAATAATATCAAAGAACGATAACCTTTCCTTAGATAAAACTTTCTGACATTGCACAAAATACTCAGGATATTTCTGTTGTATAAGATCTGTATAAATCTTTTTATAATTGGGAGCATTCATAGTTTCAATATTTTTTTAACCATTTGTATAATGTTGTCTTGGGAATATTATATTCATCCATGACTTCTTGCTTCGTCTTTTTATGGTTGATAATCTGCCCTACTACAAAATCAATAATTTCTTTAGTATAGATATGCTTTCTAAATTGTGGCAGGGCAGATTTTTGTTTTTCCTGTTTTTCATTTTTATTAAACCCTACACTTTTGGGAGGAGCAAATAAAATCAGATGTTGTGAATAAAGACGGAAGAAATCATATTCCAATAACTTTGACCATTTTAGCAAGATTTCAGTAGACAAATTTTCCTGCAACAACATTTCTTTCACTTCCGGAGTTGTACATCTCATAAATTGCTCAACTCGCTCCATTGGTATCTCATCTTCTTTTAATTTTGTATGGATAAGTTCTCCAATATGTATATTCTTAAAATTCATTTTTAAATTAAATTAACCTAAGTTCTTCAGGCTGTACTTCTTTAATTTTTATATCCTTATTTAAAAATTTATTCTCCCAGCCTAAAGAAAACAAGCTTTACATAGTGGTTTACATTACTATAATTGGAAATATAATAGTTGGTATTCGGATTATATCCCGATCCTAAAAACCATACTGTGATATTGTTCACAGGAGCTGTTAAATTTGCAAATGCGGTCCCATTTAACCATTCCCCATAAAAAGTATTGAAAACATTATTATTGTTAGACTTTAATGAGAACTGCCCATATTCAAAACCGCTGATATCATGGGTGATAAAGATCAGATATCTTCCTGGTGGAAGATTGACAGAACTGGAACCATTTGTTGAACCCAAATTATCATAGAGAATACTTCCGGTACCTTTTTCCTGACTGAATGTATTGTTATTACTGTCCAAATTAAGACTTGTATTCCCCCCCATTTCCCAGACAGTAATATTTTTATTTGTTAAAGATTGCCACGTTGCCAGTCCATTATCATCAGTCATTAACAATCTTCCTTCCTTTTGATTTCCATCTACAAGTTTAAATCCCGGACGTGGGGTCCCCGTTACGCCACCGGTTTGTATTTCTACTTTTGCTGAAGGTGTAGTAGTTCCTACTCCTACATTACCTGCTTTAGTGATAATAAAATCATTTTGTTGTTGAGCTACGGAAGGATTTCCTGTTGATGGATTATCTTTCGCACCATCCACATGCAATGTACCTTGAGGGTTCGCTGTACTAATGCCCACTTGAGCCATAACGACATGACCTATACCTAGTATGGTCAAAGTCCATAATACTTTCATTTTTTTCATCTTGTGTAAAATTATTTGTGCTTAAATTTTTATTTGTTTGATTTTTTTTAATGTACAATTTTTAAAACATCTCCGGTTCTGTACAAAGTCCCTGACTCCAAGCCGGCAGCCAAAGCAGCAGCATTATCAGCATATTCTTTTATTCCGTTCCCATAGTTCGTAGATGAGATCACTTTATCCTGAAACTTAATACCTCCTATAAAACTTGAAAATACCAATTGCTCAGGTTTTGTACTGCTACCATATTTACCTAACACAAAACTATTGTTGTGATTTATCGTGTTTTGAGATCCAATGGCAACAGAACCGCCTAAAGTAGTTTTACCAATATTATGACTATCTCCTATAGCTACGGACAATTGAGAGTTTACCCTATTAGATTGTCCAAGAGCAATAGTGGCAATATTGGATGAATAATTTCCATATCCGGCAGCAAAAGAATAATTCCCTGATGCACTATTCCCCCAACCAAACGCAGCACTAGAATCTCCTTTTGCAGAATTGCCGAAACTTCCTACTGCAATACTGTTTTGCCCGGGAATTTCATTTCTATCATACTCTCCACCTCTAATAACCCCCTTAACCTGTAAAGAAGCCACAAGAATTTCATTAGGAGAACTAAAATCACCGATCGCTACTTTCCCCGTTCTATAAATATTTTGAGTACTTTCGGAAGCTTTATTCATAGTACCTGCTGCTAACCAGGGTTCCAGCGCTTCAGTACGAACCCATTTGCTTCCATCGTTATAATAACCGCCGGGAGTTACATCTCCATTTGCAGCGGTATTATATACTACCATCCCTGCCACATGCCCCGCAAGAGGAGCAGCATTTGTTGTACCTTTTAAAGCTACTCTGTTAAGAAGTAATCCCTTATCCTCAGAAGCAAGAGTAAGATCCGAATTAGGGTGAGGTTGACTTGTATTAATACCTACTTGGCCGTAGTGCATTGTTGCAGAAAATAAAAGTCCTGCCCATAATAATTTGTTTCTCATTTGTGTGTATTTGTGTTTAAAAAATAGAGAACCTATGTGTAAAAAGATTCTCAACACTTTATGATGACAAATTTATATCTCGAAGATTTTAATGCAAAAAAAAGGAGTACTCACCCTCTACTCACCTTGCTATTTTATTTTACAAAATACTATAAAACAGACAATTAAAAGCAAAATATCATAAATTAGTCAAAAACTCACCCAAGTCTTTTTGAGAATTTTCTAAGTGAAGTTTCTTCCTTATACGGAATTTTCGATTCTCAATTGTACGTATTGAGGTATGTGTGTAGGAGGCAATTTCCTTAGTAGAAAAGTTAAGATGTAACATAGCACAACACTTAAGGTCATCTATTGTTAGTTCAGCGCTTAAAGCATTTAGTTTTTTGAAAAAATCCGGATACACTTCTTTATACCTTTTAAGGAAAATAGGATTGTCTTCCACAGCATATTGAATGATCTCATTCAAAGCATTATCCTCCAATTGACTTTTCAACTGACTGATTTTTTCCTGTTTTTCTTTAATAATTTTTTGTTGAGCTTCTACACTTAATTTTTGCTTTCTGAATCTGATGTAATAGATATAATATAGGCACAGAAGGAAAATAACAATTATAGAACTACCAAAAGTTATTTTTTTAAAAAGAGAAGTTTTATTTTTCTCGCTTTCCTGGTTTTCATTCACAATATTTTTTACAGATATTTGTAAAGCATCCGTTTTATTTGATGCCTGTTGCATCGAAATATTGTCATATTCAGAAGAAATAGACTTTGCTTTTTCAGGATTTTTATTTTCTTTATATGCTTCTTTAAGCTGTTCCAGAAAATTCATTTTATCCTCAGGCATATCCAATTTTTTAGCAAGAGAAAGACCTTTATTCAAATAATAAATGGCACTATCTGATTGCTTTGCATTAAAATAAGTTATCCCTGCTCTATCATATAAATACATATCAATAAGATCAGATTCGCCTTCATAATCCCTTAAAAGCTGTTTATTTATTTTTTTTGCTTCTTCATATTTTCCATTTTCATTATAACTTAGAATAAGATTAAGAAGAGCCGACCGAATATATTTTTTATTCTGAAGTTTCTGAGCAATCTGTAAATTTTTTTCATCCACATTTAAAGCTTCCAAAGCATATTTTTTAGCATCACATCTATTAAGAATCGCACTATAATATAGATTTACATTATACTGAGCATCCATATGTGAAAGATCATTATTACTTTCTGCTAATTTTACAGCTTCCATACCTGTTTTAACGGCTTCTTCTTTCAGTCCAACCTTGGAATATTGCATGGCAATAATCCCTGTAGCGATAGCCTGTATATCTGTAAATTTATTTTTTTTAGCTTCTTTTATTGCTTTGTTTCCGTACGCTAAGGTTTTTTGATAATTACCAATATTATAATATAACAATGCCTTTATAGCATCACAACGATTGGCAAAATGTACATCTTTAATCTTTAATGCTCTGGTCTGGATTCTCTCAAGTTTCATCAATGATTCCTTTGGATTCTCAATTAAATGAGCAATAATTTCATTACGCTCCTTTTCCAATAGTTGCGATGTATCATTACTCTGAGTCAATATGTTTCCAAAAAGAAAGCATAAAAGAACTACCAATTGCAATCTGAAGGAAATTTTAATTACTGAAACCATTTGTATTTGTATGTTTTAATTAAAAAATCACATTATAAATTAATAAGAAAATCTCCAAGGTCTTTTTGTGAGTCCTGTAGTCCCAGTTTTTTTCTGATCCTAAATTTTCGGTTTTCAATCGTACGTATTGAAACATTTGTATAAGATGCGATTTCTTTTGTGGAAAAATTAAGGTGCAGCATAGCACAACATTTAAGATCATCCATTGTTAATTCGGAACTTAATGCATTTAACTTTTCAAAAAAATCTGGATAGGCTTCCTTGTATCTTGTCAGAAAAACAGGATTATCTTCCACTGCATACTGAATAATCTCATCCAAAGCATTATTTTCCAATACACTTTGTAATTTCTGAATCTTTTCCTTCTTTTCTTTGATAATTTTTTGTTGAGCTTCTACATTTAACTTCTGCTTTTTGAATTTAGTGTAATAAATATAATACAGACACAAAAGGAGAAAAATAACTGCAAAACCTATGAATGCCATTTTTTTGAAAAAAACTGTCTTTTTTTCCTCTTGTACCCGGCTTTCGTCAACGACATTTTTGAAAGATGATTGTAAAGCATTCGTTTTCTTTACATTCTGATATTCTAATAGACTTCTATATTCCTCTTCCATTTTCCTTGCATTTGAAGAATCCCCAGCCTTTTCATAAGTAATTTTCAATTCATTTAAAAAAGATAATCTGTCTTCTTTTAAATCTAATTTTTGGGCAAGATGAAGTGCTTTATTTATGTAATATATAGCACTATCCAATTGTTTTGCATTACAATAAGTATTTCCTGCATTTTCATATAATAACATATCTGTACGGTCTGAAGTCCCAATATAATTATCTAAAAGCCGTTTGTTCACTTTTTTTGCATTTTCAAACTGCCTGTTATAGGTATATCCCATACTTAGATTTTCTAATCCAATCCTTATATATCGTTTATTTTGTAATTTTTCGGCCGTACTCAAACATTTTTTACTTAGCGCTAGAATTAATGGGGTATACTTTAGATAATCGCATTGATTAAGAATTTCGATATAATAAGAGGAAACTTTATGCTGAGCTTCTATATATGAGACATCATTTTTGCTTTCAGCTAAATCCATAGCTTCTTTACCAAGTTTCAACGCTTCATCTTTCAGGCCGACTTTTGCATACTGCATAGCAATAACCCCCATCGCAATAGCTTGTATATCATAAAATTTTCTGGCTCTAGCTTCTTTTAGTGCCTTATTACCATATTCTAATGTTTTAGGGTAATTGGCATGCATATAATATACTGTGGCTTTTAAAACTTCACAATTAACAACAAAATGTTGGTCTCCAATTTTTGAAGCCTTTGTTTCCAATTCTTGTAATCTTATGATAGCTTTTTTTGGATTGTCTAATTCGGTAATAAGAATTTCATCCCGTTCTTTTTCCAATAACTTAGAAGCTATTTTATCTTGAGCGAATATATTCCCAAAAAGAAAAAACAAAATCACTACTAGTTTTAATGTAAAAGAATAATGAGATATTTTAACCATTTGTATGTGTGTTTTTATTGAGTTTAATAAATAAATTTTCAACGGATAAATTAGTAAAAATTAAAAACTTATCAATAATTTTTCAGACAAGGGTTCTAAAATTACAATAAAACTTAGAAAATCATTAGTTTAAAAATAAAAAACCGCCATTCTATTGAACAGCGGTTTCATATTTAAAAACAGGGTATGTTTTAAGCAGTAGTATCCGGAGTAAACACTCTTTGTGCCAATTCCTGGTCAAAAAGATATAATGCGGAAGGATTATCACAAACCATTTTAATCTTTGTTACATACTGTGAAGCACTTGCTTCCTCTTCCACTTGTTCGTTGATAAACCATTGTAAGAAAGATGTCGTTGCGAAATCACCTTCTTCATTAGCATTCTTTACAATATTGAAAATACTTTTAGTGACAATTTTCTCATGTGCCAACGCTTTTTCAAAAATATCCGTTGCATTTTCGAACTCATGTGGAGGTTTTGCAATTTCCCCGATAATAATTTCCCCACCTACATCATTCAAATAATCAAACATCTTATCCGCATGCATCAATTCCTCTTTACTTTGAACTCTGAAATAGTTCGCAATACCATCTAAATCTTTTCCTGAAAACCATGCAGACATTGAAAGATAATATTGAGCGGCATATTGTTCGTGGGCAATTTGTTCGTTAATTAATTTTGCAATTTTTTCGCTAACCATAAGTATTAAATTTATAGTCAAAAATAGGGAATAAAAGCCCGAAATCAAAAGTTTTACAGAAAATTAATACAAAAAGGATGGAAAAAACACCATCCTTTACACATTAAAAAATCAAAATTACAAACTATTATTTCGCCTCAGGAGTTCCTGTATTCATTGGCTTCTTCATCATTCTTCTTTCTTTCATAGCCATCTTTCGCTGTTCCATTTTAGCGTTTCTATCAGCCTGCCATTTATCATATTGTTGAGGAGTAAGAATTTTCTTCATATCAGCATCCATTTGTGCTTTTTTGGCCTTCATTTCGTCCATTCTAGCCTGTCTGTCTGCTTTATTTTTTTCAAATTCAGCTTTCATTTCGACTTTTCTTTTGTCTTGAAGTGATTTTATTTGGGCAACCTGAGACTGGTTAAGATTAAGATCTTTTTGCATCTGTGCCAGATGCTCCTGTTCCTTTTGCTGCATTTTCTGTTGCATTTCTGCCCTTCTTGCTTCTCTATCTTGCGGAGTAGTTTGTTGTGCCATTGCAAAACTTCCCAATCCGATAAATGCTATTGCTAATACTATTTTTTTCATCTCTTAAAAATTTAATTAATTGTTATTATATCTTTTTGATTTACAATTAAAACATAAGTTAAATTAACAAATTCATAAATAATGTTAAATTTTAATAAAAATAAACGAAAAAAAAAAAAAAAAAAAAAAAAAAAAAAAAAAAAAAAAAAAAAAAAAAAAAAAAAAAAAAAAAAAAAAAAAAAAA
>NZ_PIZV01000075.1 GCF_002835665.1 Chryseobacterium sp. PMSZPI | reverse complement strand
TCGTTTAATTTTGCAATTGATTTCTTGTTTAATTGCAATGCTGAAAATTTGTTTGTTTTCATGTTGTTTAATTTTAATGTTGATTCTCTACTCTTTTATGGATTTTCGAGATACTCCTCCTGACGCGCGTTTATTTTTATTCTAATGAAAGTCTAATTTGCTCGGCTTTTTTCATCAAACTTGATATTTTTTGAAGCTCCTTTTACCTTACTATTTCCAAAAACGTAGGTAAGGCTAAAAGTGAATCTTCTATAATCATTGTATTGATTAAAATTTTCTCTATATCCCGAATACTCCGTATATCCATTATTTTTAACGGTCCTAAAAGCATCACTTAGTACTGCACTCAACTGAAGTTGTTTATTAAATAAGGAAGCCTTTATTCCTGGAGAAAATTCCAATTGATCTTTAACATAAGTGCTGCCAAAAGTAAATGGTAGAGAGTGCCAGAAATTTAGCATAACAAATACCGTTTTTGATTTATTAACAGCGATGGTATTATAAAATGAGTACAGAAAAGAGTTCACAGATATTTCCTGAAGCTCCGGGATTAATGGACTTGTACGGCCATTAGATGCATTCATACTTGCTGAAAATTCCCAGACTTTAAAAAAGGTATCATAATATGAAAGATTTACCCCAATTTTATTCTGGTCATAACTATTCTCTACCCTATTACTATAAACTCCATCTAATAGTCTTGCAATACTACTGTATCCGTTCTGTGTATATTGGTTATATATTGAAACCGTAAGCTTATTTTTAAAAGTATAACTTATCTCTACATTATCATTAAATGAAGGTTGTAATGAACTGTTCCCTGTATAATAGATGTAAGGGTTCGTATACCACCTAAAAGGATTAAGCGACTGAAAATCCGGCCTGGTAATTCTTCTGGAATATTTTACAGACAATGAATGATTTGCATTAGGGTTATAACTTAAATACAATGATGGGAAAAACTTTCCATAATTATTTTTAATGTTATTTTGATCATCATTAGTACCCTCCAACGTAGTGTATTCATATCTTAAACCTGCTTTTGCTGTCCATTTCTTTCCAAACTTCTTCTCAAAGCTTGCATATAATGCATAGTTTTGCTCTTCATAATCAAATACATTACTGTTTTCCGGAATAATCACATATTGTCCAGACAAATATTCATAATACCCTACATTTGATTTATTTTTCAAAAAAGTATATTTCCCTCCTGTTTCTACGGTTCCCCAATCATATGGCAACGAAAGATCTGCTTGTCCAGACAATACATTATACTTTAGCAAGCTTTCATTCCGTACAATGGATTCATTTAAGTTTAAAAGGTTAGTGGTAACAAAATTATTCGTTTTATTTGGCTGATTATTTAATAAATTTCCCACGACACTCAGCTTTTTTCCTAAAGTATCCAGTTTTAAATCATAATAGACAGACAAAGTATGAGTAGGAGTTTTCCATTTATGCATAGCATGAGTATTCAAAGTAGAATCAGACACCAGCCCTGTAAAGTAGCTACTTTTATTATAAGAATCCATTGTATATCTGGAACTTCCATAATCGTAAATCACACCTACATTAGAGCTTTTATTAATCTCATAATCAAGACTATAATTCAACCCTAATCCATATGTTCTATCTTCTCTTTTCTCTTCTGTGAATATTTTATTAACATCACTGATAAGATCTCTGCTTCCTACCGGCGAATATCCATTATCATAATGTCTTAACTTTAATGATGAATTTAATTTATTCGTACGATAATTTATATTTATCCCATTTCTGAAACCATCTTTTGTATTTCTTTGATATGATGTATTTAAACTTCCACTCCATCCGAAATTGGTGTTCTTTTTCAGAATTATATTGATTAATCCACTATTTCCTTGTGCTTCATATTTTGCCGGCGGCGTAGTGATCACTTCGATTTTTGAAATATCATCTGAACGTAAAGATTGCAGGTAATTTGTCAACTCGCTTCCAGAAAGGTTAAGCATTTTCCCATTAATCATAACACTTACTCCACTTTTACCAACAATGGAAATTCCTTGCTGGTCATCCATTCTTATAAGAGGTGTATTTCTCAATGCGTCAGCTCCGCTCATTCCTTGTGAAGCAATAGAATTTTCTAAATTAAAAACCATTCTATCAACTTTCTGTTCTATTATCTTTTTTCTTGAAGTTAAAACAACACCTTGAATTTCTTTTTCTTTTACCTCTTCATTAACTATTACATCTTTGTTTATATCTCCTCTTACAGTAAGTGAATGAGTGTATACTTTTGCTCCATTGTTAAAAACATTTAATGTATAATCATTATTCTTAGAAACCTTTAATGTATAATTTCCACTCGCATTTGTTAGAGTATAAAATTTTTCTTTCTGATATTCTGCTGACACCTCTGCATAGGGAATTGCCTCTCCTTTATTATTTGTGATTTTTCCAGAGATACTTTGCGCATTAAAAAGTGTATTTATTCCTAAAAAGAATAATGTGGTAATGGAGAGCTTAATCGTCATATGTTCAATTTAATATTCTGATTTACTTTTTATATTATGTGCATATAAAAAATAAATAGTGGTGTCTTTCGTTCAAAACAAACTTACACCAAAAACATACTACGAAAAAGTATACGGATTTTAAATTTATAAATTTATGACTATAAATTTATAAAAAAACAATATTTAAACAATTGAAAAACAATAACTTATATAGAAATTCAAAGACTAGTACTTTTCTCAATCTCCTTAATGTAAATAGAAAGGCTAGTGCCTGTTTTTTTCTTAAAAGCTAAAGAAAATGCTTGTTCATTATTGTATCCTAATTCTTCTGCAATGACAGATAACTTGTATGATCGGAATTTTTTATCCTTAACTAATCTATTTAATGCAAAGTCAATGCGAAGATCATTAAGATATCCCGCAAAGTTTTTCCCTTTGTACGTATTGATGACTTCTGATAAATAAGTAGTATTGGTTTTTATGCTTTTTGCTAAGCTGGCTGATGTAGTCCCTTTTTTTAAAAAAAATTCTTTTTTCTCAAAAATTTCTAACTCTTTTAAAATAAATTGCACCACATCTTCCGGGGTTGTTCTAACTATCTTATCTTCTTCTATATCAACTTTTTCAATATTTTGAAACTGAACTACATCTTGCCTATTTTCAGGCATTTCAAGACTTTTTCTCTCAATAGACTCAATTAAATCATGGGCAATTTTTCGATGCTTTTTTTCTATTTTTTTTGATCTGTTGTATAATAAAAAAAGGAATAAAAGAATTATACATAGAAAACCAATAGAAACATATAAAAGCATTTTTCTGTTTTCCAAACTGTTGATAATCTGCTCTTTCTCCTCTAAAAGGTTAGGAGTATCATATTTTTGATACAATTCTGTTGATAAATATTCGAACTGCTCATCCAATTTTTTATCTACTTTTAAAAAACGATCAATATAATACAGTTGCTTTTCCTGATTATTAATATTCTTATAATAATCTATAAGATAAGTATATACTTCCCGAAGTTGAGGAAAAGTTTTATTCGTTTTTTGTATGTTGGCATCTAGTTGAGTAAAATATTGCACTGCTTTTTCTTTGTCATTCAAACCATCATATGATTTGCCTAAACTGTAGAGTGCATAATTCGCATTATTATCATTGATACCCGAAAAAAAATTATAGGCTTTCAACAGCTCAGGGATAGCCTCTTTATATTTTTTCTGTTTAAGATAAGAATACCCTGTAAAATAGGTATATTGGTTAACACTATATTTACTTTTATTTGTAAATGAAGATACCTTCCCTTCTTTGATTAAAATATTGGCAGAATCTAATTTATTAAGTTCAATATAACAATTAATAAGGCTTACCCGCATTTGATTATGCTGGGTTTCGTTGGTTAAATTATTAGAATTATATAAGTAATACCTGAATATTTTGGCAGCTTTTGAGTACTTACCCAAATAACTATTTAAATAAGCAATATTTATATTAGCATAAGCAATTTGCTTCTGGTTTTCCTGATCTTTAGCATATTGTAACGCAATAACATAATTGTCTAATGCTTTCTTTAAATAATCATGTTTAAAATATAAATTTCCTTTCATCAAGTATGTTCTGCTAGGATACAAAGTCCCTTTTACATCTTTTGTAATAATAGCAAGACTATCAATATATTTCAAAGCCGTAGGAAAATCTTCATTAAAGTGCACTAGTATATAACCTTCCGCAATTTGAAGCTTATTTTTCTCTTTTTTTGCCTTTTGCAGATAGTATTGAGCAACATATTTAGTTTTCAGAATATCTTCATTTTCATAATATTCATAAAATTTATTTTTCAGTTTATCATAGTCCAATACCTTTAAGCTATCAGTAGATTTATTTTGGGAGAAAAATAAACTATAAAATAAAAGTAAAAAGAAGCATTTATATTTCATTACCTTGTGAATATAGTACAAATTTACATTTTTCTTAGTTAAAAACACAAAATTTAAACTTAATATTACCCTTACCCAACAGTCTGACAACGAATAAACTACACATAAAAAGATCTTATAATTTTATAAATTTATAATTATATTGTGTGTATTGTGTATGAAAAAATACTTTCTTTGTCAAATAATTCAAAACACCTAAACAATCATGAAAAAACAAAATCAAGACAAAAAGAAATTGTCATTTAAAAAATTACAATTAATTAAAATTAATAGTATGAAAACTATTAATGGCGGAAATGGGAACAATTTTAACGACCCTACTGACCCTACAATTCGTGAAACTATAGGGCAACAATAATTTCGATGCTAATGAAAATAAGAATATTTATTATTATCTGTTTATTATCTGTATTCATAAATGCTCAAAAAAATAATTTAGCTTCTTCAGGGCCCGTTACGGAAGAATACTTTGGAGCTAAGGTCATAGATGAGTATAGAAACTTAGAAAATCTGGATGATCCTCACACGCTTAATTGGATGAAGTCTCAGACAGCATACACTAATTCGGTTCTTGATCTCATTCCTAAAAAAAACTATTATTTAGAGAAAAGATTAGAACTTGATAAAAGACAAGGATATTCCGTTTCTAATCTGAACATAACAAGTAATAATAAATATTTTTATTTAAAGAAAAAGGGAGATGAAAAGGTAGGCAAATTATATTATAGGAATGGATTTTCAGGAAAGGAAGAATTACTTTATGATCCCATTAATTATAAAAAAGATAATGAATCGAGCCACGCTTTTGTTATCAACTACATAAGTCCAGATTGGAGTGGTAATAAAATTGCTATTTCTATGTCCGAAAAAGGAAATGAATTAGCAGATGTAATTATTATGGATGTCAAAACAAAATACATTCATCCTGAAGTCATTACGAATATGGCACCCGCAACTTTTGATGGAATAAAATGGATTGATGATAATAGTGGATTTTTCTATGTAGCCTTTTCTACAACCAATCCCAAGTCAAAGGACTTTTATAAAAACACACGAACCGTTTTATACAAAATAGGCGCTGATCCAAAGAATATAATAGATGTTTTTTCTGCTAAGAATAACCCAGATTTAAACATTTCTGATAATCAGTACCCTATGATTTTAAACTTTAACTTAAATCAACAATATTATATAGGAATGATTGTAGATTATCAATCCTACAGAAAAACATTTATTATCAAGAAAAAAGATTTATTAGAGGGTAAAAAAAACTGGGCGCTATTATCTGATCCAAGTGATAAAGCAAAAAATTTAGATTTATTAAAAAATGATCTTTTTTTTCTTTCTGGTTATAATTCCTCCTCTAATCAACTATGCAAAACGAGTATTATTCAACCGAATTTTCAAAAACCAGAAGTATTGATTTTTGAAAAGAAAGATGAAATTATTAAAAATTATAAAATAACAAAAGACGGTATTTACTATACCACTACCAAAAATGGAGTAGAAGCTAAATTATATCTCTATAAAAATGGAAAGGATGAGGCCATTGATCTTCCTTTTCCATCAGGAAATATTAATTTAGAATCTATAGGTTCTAATTTTTCGGACATCTGGATAACGTGTTCCGGTTGGGCAAATGAAGAACAACGTTTTAAATATGATTTAAAAACTAATAACTTCAAACCAGAGAATCTTACTCCTGTTACAGAATACCCTGAATTCAGAGATATAATAGTCGATGAGATTACTGTAAAAGCAAGGGATGGGGAAAAAGTTCCATTATCTTTAATATATAGTAAAAACCTCAAAAAAGATGGTAAGAATATGTTACTCATTGATAGTTATGGATCTTATGGGATATCCTACACTCCGTTTTTTGCAAAAATGTATTTGTTATGGATTAATCAAGGAGGAATGGTTGCGATAGCTCATGTGAGAGGAGGAGGAGAAAAAGGAGAGCAATGGCGTCTAGCAGGACGTAAGGAAACAAAACCAAATACCTGGAGAGATCTAATTGACTGCACAGAATATTTAATTAATGAAAAGTACACCTCAAACGACAAAGTTGCTATATGGGGAGCAAGTGCAGGGGGAATTACAGTAGGTAGAGCAATGACCGAAAAACCAGATCTATTCAAAGCCGTTATTGCAGAAGTAGGATCATTAAATACCCTTAGAGAGGAAACTACTCCGAATGGCCAACCTAAAGAATTCGGAAGTGTAAAAGACCCAAAGGAATTTAAAGCATTATTGGAAATGGATGCGTATCAGCATATAAATAAAGGAGTAAAGTACCCTGCCACTTTCATAACAGGAGGTATAAATGATCAAAGAGTTACCGTATGGGAACCTGTAAAATTTGCTGCTAAATTGATGGCTGCCGATTCTTCTAATAATCCTGTCCTACTAAAAATAGATTTTGAAGGAGGCCATGCAGGAAATGTTCCTATTGCACAACGATATGCCAATCTAGGAGATATGTTTGCATTTGCTTTTTGGCAGTTGGGCCACCCTGATTACCAACCTAAAGAAAACAATAAATAAAATATTTTGTTTTCTTATTTGGCCAATCTTACATATTGGCTTTAAGAATTAAAAAAATTACATCGGAAAAATTACAGTTTGAATAATTGAACATCCTAAAACTGTAATTTTTTCTGTGTTTGAAATATTTTAATGAACTTATTTTTCAGTTTTTGTTGTCGCTGTTTCGGTATACTCCAATAAAAATATTATTTTAAAATAAATCTTTTAATATCTTCTAAAAACATTGTATCAACCTTTCCTTTTATTTCATAATTTTTTGGAGACGGTTGACCGGAAACAGGAATAAACAAATGGCTTAATGTAGGATAAAATTTAAATACGGCAGTTTTATCATTTTTCAATTCATTTTTCCAAAGGTTAAAATCTTTTTCTGTTACCTGATAATCTTTTCCGCCCTGTGCAAAAAACATTGGAGCTTTTATTTTCTTTACCTCATTAAGCTGATTGTAATCCTTTAAATACTTCCAATATGCGGCAGATTGTCCCAATGGGAGTTCTGATGCAGGAGAGTTTAAATTGAATTCTGATGAATTTAAAAATGCAACCTGTTTTTTGATTTCCTGAACGTCCGCATCTGAAACTTTTGCAGGATCAAGGGAGTGAAGATACTCGTATTGTTCTACTAGCAGATTCTGTAACGGTCTGGCATTTCCGGCCATAAAAATATATTTTGAGACCTGCGCTTTCTCCGCAATTTTAGGCATTAAATAAGCTCCTTGACTATGTCCTAAAATAATAATCTGGTATCCTTGATAGTCTTTGTCGTTTTTAAAGTAATTCGCAACATTTACAGCGTCATTGATGGTCTCCTGCTCTACCGTAGACTGATCATTGAATGTTTCCGGACTAGAAAACGTTCTTTTATCATATCTGTAGGAGGCAATCCCATTAGCAAACAAATATTCTGCAATGTCTTTAAAGGGTTTGTTTTCCCCAATGGTTTCATCTCTGTCTTGTGGTCCGGAACCATGGACAAAAACGACCAACTTTTTTTGATTATTAGTAGCAGGGAGCAATAATGTTCCCTTCAATTCAATATTATCACTCTTTATTTTCAGGGCGGTTTTATCATCTGGCTTATCAAAGGTTTTGTGAGGAACAAAAAAGAATCCGATTATTTTATTGGATCCGTTAAAGGTGACCTTTATATCTAATTTAGACTTTTCAAATTCTGAATAATAATAGTAAATATCTCCTTCATTGTTGATCTCGAGAATATTTTTAAAATTGCCTATTTGTTCCGGAAGTTGTTCTGCTATTGTTTTAAGCTGATCCAACGGAATTTGCCCTGCTATTGAAGGGTCAAAAAAAGAATGAGCTTTTTCCACATTTTTATCCACCAATAAGGTTTTGATAAAAGAGATTCCAATTTCTTTTCTTTCCTGAGAAAAGAAAAATAATGATGATACAATAAAAAAGAAGGTTAATAGTTTTTTCATAATTAATTATTTATAAACAACATCGGAAAATGATAAAGGTCCCATCATTACAGTAACGAATATGGCAATAATTACCAAAGCTAATTGGGTTGTATGGTATATTCTCTCTCTGTCGTTTTCACTTATTTCAAAGGTAAATTTAATCTTATCCGGTCTGCTGATAATCCTCCAGGTAAATATAAGAATAACAATGTTCAGCAGTATGGGCAGGAAGAGAAATTTTTTACTCCCATAAAGATCAGGGTTATTTCCATAGCTGTGAATTGGTATTATTGCAGGAACTGAGCTATATACGGTTCCCAAATAAACAGAGTATCCAATAATGATTACAATGGGAATGCAGAACAATAATTTTATATATTTAGGGATCATTTCAGGTTCTTCAGCGTTTTCTTTATATATTTTTCGATCTCTTTTCTATCCGGAATCGTAGTAATTTCCTTAGTAAGAGCTTTTTCAAATTCAATTTTTGCTTTTGAAAATTCTTTTCTGTAAAAATAATACTTCCCGGACAAATAATATACTTTCCAAAAATCCGGATTTAGAGACTGATAATGAGTTATAAATTGATCTGTAAGTTTTCCCTTTTTATGAATCACATCATTCAGTTTCACCGTTATCTTTCTATAGTCTTCATAATTTTTGAATTCTTTTGAATAAACAAAGGGATCTTTTGCAATGTTCAACTCTGATTTTGAAAAGTTATTAGCCTGGAGTCCTTTGTCAGAAAATATTTCATTTAAATCATAGCATACGAATTCTCCCAATTGATAAGGATTCGAAGAAACCCAAACCAATTTTTTCTGAGGTGAAAATATAACAGCATGATGAGCCAGAAGCTGATTTAATGCCTTTTCATTACCAAATCCTATTTTTTCATCCTTTAAACCGGATCTGTCTCTTAAAATAGAAGCTATTTTTTCAGGATTCAGTTTTTGTTTTTTTTCTAAAAGTTCCTGAAGCTTTTCGTAGCGGTATACTGAATGACTTTCCACAATCTGCTTCTGATTTCTCTTATCCTCTTGATATTCTTCCGACTGAAAATGGTTTGTACAAAATACTTTACTTGTATTCTGCACTCTGTATACACCAACTTTTTGAGGAGAAACTTCAATAATCACAGCATTTTTATCTTCAGCACTTCCTATCAGGATAGATTCTGAAACAAAAACCTTTCTCTTTTTGGCAATCACAATAGCTTCATCAATATTTTTCGCATACTGTAAAATCTCTCTGGTAACCAAAGAAATAGGAGTTTTCGCTGTTAAAGGAATCTTTGATTTTCCGGCATTGATCGTTACTGTAATTCCGCTTTTATTCATTCCCGAAACCACTCCAATCATTCCGGGCCAGCTTACAGACATATAGGGGATTCCATCTTCAGGTTCCACAAATTCTACCAGTTTATTTTGGGCAAAATCGTCTCCTACATAAAAATCAAAATTTCGTCCAATCAATAAGTCTCCATCCTCTGTATTCTCGTTCCAAACGGCTAAAGATGTACAACCTACCATCGCCAAATCCTGTAAAGCATGGCCGATATCATGAGCTCCATGCAGGTAAAGATTTCTCAGATATCTTGGGGCAATGAAGTCATATTTGTCCGAAGAATACTGAGATAGTCCATATAACTCTGTCTGATAATCTTCTCTTATATTCAGATACATCTTTCTGCTGTACCATTGTAGAAACCCTCTTAGTAATTTTTGCTTGAATTGAGACGGAACAAATCCTTCTACTTTTGAAAAGAAAATTTCTTCCTGCTTTTGCATTAATTTTTGAGTCAACGCTCCATTATTATATCCCAATTGTAAAGGATTACCTTTAATATAAAGCTCCCAAAGCTGTTGTTTATTTTTGGTCAGAAAATTTTCATTATAGCTAAAAGTTGTATCATTGATTTGAATAACCTTTGGAACTTCCAGCGAATATTGTTTTATATCCGGGACATGATGGATAGACTTTGATATCCCGCATGAATTCAGAATAAAAGCAAGAATAAGATAGAGCAATGGTCTTTTGCAAGACAGGTAAATGGTAGTAGTTTTTTTCACGGGTAGTTTTATTAAGTCATTTCCCTGAGACGCCTGTCGATAATTTCTTTCCCTAAAATTTCAGCACAGGTATTAAATGCTCCAATCGTCACCCCCAGTATTCCGTGCATATTCACCGATTGGCCTGTCAAAAACAGATTGTCAATTTTAGTTCTTGGAGAAACCATTGTTTTAAGAGGATTATCTGAACTTTTCATATAACCGTACATATTTCCTTCAAAACTGCCTATATAATCCCGATAAGACAATGGAGAAGAAGTATACACCGTTTTGATGGCATGTCTGAGATTAGGGATTTTCTTTTCCAGGGCATCAATCATTCTCTCAGTTTTTTCCAGTTTAAATATTTCATACTCCTCTCCTCTTTTGTGTTCATCAGCTACAGTATTGAATGTGCTTTCCCATTTTTTAACCTCATCAAAATCCATATAAGAAATTGCTGTCATGCTTTCTGCAAATTCAGGATGATGTTTGGATGGTGCAGACGAAAGCATATAGGTGTCCGGCCATGTTTCCTTTCGGTATTGAAAGGCATTCCAAACCAATTCTTCTGATGAATAATGATAAATATTATGATTAAAATTCGGGATCGACTGAGGTTTTAAAACCAGATAAACGCTGAAGCATGAAGAAATCGGTTTCCAGCTTAAAACCCTATTCAAAAAAGATTTTTTCAATCTTTCTTCTCCGATCAGTTTCATTGTAGAACGGATTTCAATATTGGAAATAAACCGTTGAGCTTCATATTCTTTTCCTTCGATAGTTTTTACCGAGGTGAGCGTATTGCTCTCATTAAAAACAAATTCAGAAACTTCCGCATGTTTATGCACTTCTGCTCCGTACTGACGAAGCTTTTTGATCAGTAATTTAGAAATCTGGCTACCTCCCTTTATACATTTATAGGCACTCTGAATATAAGAATTTACCGTCAAAGCATGCACATAGAAAGGGGCATTTTCAGAATCTCCTGCATATAGAAAGTTGGAACCCAATAAGACGGATTGAAGCTTTTTATTTGGAGTAACCGATTCTATAAACCGTTTGGTATTGAGATGGAGAATTTCTTCATTATAATTCTCTTTTCCCACCACATGATATCTTGGAAATTGGCTGCAGACATATTGAATTTCCTCACAGTAATTTTCAAGATTTTCTTTTTCATCCGGAAAATATTTGCAGAGCTGCTCAACAAAGTTCTCATAACCTTGTGCATGTGGGTATTCAATATGATCATTTCCAAAACTGATTCTGTCATAGCCATCTTCATCCATTTTCTGAAGTTTCAAATCATCCATGATCTCCAGATAGGAAAAGAACCTGTGTAGATTTTGTCCCTTTGAAAGACCTCCTAAATAATGAACCCCGGTATCAAAAATAAGTTTATCTCTTGAAAAGGTCTGCAAATTTCCACCATACTGGTTATTTTTCTCCAAAACACAAACTTTCAGCCCTTCCTTCGCCAAAATAAGAGCCGAAACCAGACCTCCCAATCCGCTGCCGATTACAAGTATGTCATATGTTTTCTTCAAAAGAGAATGTGTTTTTTTGATTAAGAGATTCGGAAATTAAGAAAATCCATTTGGAAAATATCACTTAATGATCTTAAATTCTCAATAAATATCAATGGTTTTTAGTTTTTTATTAGTTTTCGGTGATAAAAATAGAAAAATTAATCAACATCATCCCAAAAATCGAAATAATTAAACCATTGAAGCGGATATTTTTTGATCATTACCTCCAAATTTTGGACATATGATTGTAAAAGTCCTTGCGAATCACGGTTTTTGATATTTTGAGCTACCCTTGCATACAAATGATAATGGAGGTTATCTTCCTTCATCACATAGACATACACTACAGGAACTCCAAGCCTTGAAGCAATAAGAAAAGGTCCTGCAGGAAATTTTGCACTTTTCCCCAGCAGATCCGTTTCAAGATATTTTGATCCTTCAAAATAGCGGTCTCCGGTAAAACAAATCAGCTCATTATTAGCCAGAGCCTGGTTGATCTCAAAAATATGAGACATATCTTCTTTGACGTAAATGAATTTGATATTGCTTTCTTTAACAGCAACACTTTCGAGGTATTCTTTTATAACGGTAACTTCCTGATCTGTAGTTACCAGATTGATCTGACAATCAAAATCAATATCTGCAAAAAAATGTTCCGCAATTTCAAAATTTCCGATGTGGGCACTAATCAGGACCCCTCCTTTTTTGGAGGCTAAAAGATCTCTGAGATTTTCAATACCATCAAATTCATAGGTGTATTTTTCTCTTAGCCCGGCAGAAATGGCTGTTTTATCAATCAGTACTGTTCCGAAAGTAAAGTAACTTCTAAAAATGGAACGCTTGGCTTTCCAATATCCGTAATTTAGTCTTTTGTGAAAATAATAAAGAATGTATTGATTGCTCTTTTTTTGAAACAGAAAGTAGTAAGCAGCAACAAAATAAAGTACAGCATATGAACTCCGGATTCCGATATTTCTAATGCACCAGACGAATATTTTGTATCCTAATACCGTCCCTTTAGATTTACCTTTCCACTTGTTCATAAATACAATTTATCAATATAACAGTATACCAATGTAACAATATTCCTGAGTGTGACTAAAACACTGCTACATTATTACATTGGTACATTTATAGAATAAAAATTCACTTAATAATTAAGCGTTCTTCTCAGCAATCTTATTCTCAATCGTAGTATAGAAATCATCAAAAGTGATCATTTTCTTAAAATCTGCTTCTCCTAATTTCACTCCGAAATTAGATTCAATTACTACGACCATGTCAATATAATCTAAGCTATCCAGGCCTAGTGTATTTTTAAGGTTGGCATCGTTACTGATTTCGTCTCCGTCTACCTCGAATTCATTTACCAAAAAATCATTAACGATGGCAACAATTTTCTCCCTTTCCATGTTTTTTAATCAAATTTTTTAACTATTAGTGCAGAATTGGTTCCCCCAAAACCAAAAGAATTCGACAAAAATACATCAATTTTTTGATTTTTTGTTTTTGAGATTAAATTTATCTTTTGAGCTTCAGTATCAGGATTTTCCAGGTTAATATTAGGAGCTACAAAATCATTCTGCATCATCAGTATTGAGTAAATAACTTCACTTGCACCCGCCATCCAGCACTCATGTCCGGTCATGGATTTGGTAGAACTTACCGGAACTTCTCCTCCGAAAATTTCATAAATTGCTTTTGCTTCATTGGCATCTCCGATTGGGGTAGAAGTAGCATGGGCATTGATATAATCGATATCCGAAGCATTTAAACCGGATTGCTTCAAAGCCCTTTCCATGGCTAAAGCAGGCCCGTCAACATTAGGTGTTGAAATATGGCCTCCATTTGAGGAGAATCCATAGCCTATAATTTCAGCCAAAATCGGAACACCTCTTCTTTGAGCAGATTCCAGGCTTTCCACAATCAAAGTAGCGGCTCCTCCACTTGGGATTAAGCCATCTCTTTCCATATCGAAAGGTCTTGACGCTTTTGTAGGTTCATCTTCTCTTACTGAGAACACCCCTAATCCGTCAAAACTTGCCATTGAATATTTATTGGTTTCCTGGGCTCCTCCACAAATAACCATGTCCTGAAAACCGTTCTTGATCATCATATAAGCGAGCCCTAAAGAATGTGACCCGCTTGCACATGCCGCACTGATCGTCAGATTGATTCCTTTCAATTTAAAAATTGTAGAAAGGTTCATGGTAACCGTTGAGTTCATCGATTTAAAAATCGCTCCCGAGCCCATTAATGTTGTATCTTTCTTTTCCCGTGCAATATCAATTGACTCTACTACAGCCTGGGAAACACTATCATTTCCGTATAAAATTCCTACTTCGTGAGTATCTAAAAATGCGTCATCAAGGTTAGCTTGTTTTAATGCATCGATGGTAGCCAGATAAGCATATTCACTTTCTTCTCCCATGCTTACGCGTTGGCGTCTGTTAAGAAGACTCTTGAGATCCGGTTTAGGGACAACACCTGTAAGACCCGATCTGAAACCGAATTCTTTTCGGTCTTCATCCAAAACAATTCCGGATTTTCCTTGATATAGGGATTCCCTGACCTCTTCTAAAGACGTCCCGATGCAGGAATAAATTCCCATTCCGGTAATTACAACCCTATTTTCCATTAGTTCATATTAAATTTAACAATGTAGCAGTCTAACAATGTAACAATAGTTTTATTGAATTTCAATCAACATTGATACACCGTACATTGGTATATTGTTAGATTATTTATGAGTAAATTCCCCCGTTAATATTAATGACTTCTCCTGTAATATAAGAAGCTTTCTTAGAAGCCAAAAATACAACAAGATCTGCTACCTCTTCTGCTTCACCAAATCTATTTGCGGGAATCATTGCTTTAAGTTCATCTTCATTAAATTCCTGCGTCATATCTGTTTTGATAAAGCCTGGTGCCACCGCATTTACAGTAATATTTCTTTTAGCTACTTCCTGAGCGAGAGCTTTTGTTGCTCCTACTAATGCTCCTTTAGCTGCAGAATAATTGGTTTGGCCGGCCGTTCCTTTTACTCCGGATACGGAAACCATATTGATAATTCTTCCGTATTTGTTTCGAAGTAACTTCTGTATAAAGAAATTGGTTACATTAAAAAATCCATTTAAGCTAGTGTTAATCACACTATTCCAATCTTCTTTCTGCATCCACATAAATAAGCCATCTCTTGTAATTCCGGCATTATTGACAATAATTTCTACCACAGCTGTCAGATTTTTCTCCTGCCATATGGTCAGAACGTCTTGTGTTTCTTCAGCATTTCCCACATCAAACTTAAGAATTTCTCCTGTAGCACCCAGTTCTTGTACTTTAGCCAAAGTCTCTTTTGCTGCTGCTTCATTGGAAGCGTAGTTAATCAGTATATGATAATTTTTTTCTTCAGCCAGTTTTATACAGATTGCTCTCCCGATTCCTCTGGAGCCCCCTGTTACAATTGCACATTTCATGCGTTAGTGTTTATTTCGTTTTTAGTTTTTTTAAGTTAGCTATATTTGTTTTATAGACAATTGACCACAGCTAATAGTTACATTGCCTTTAAATATTTCTTCACTTCTTCCAGATATGGATACATCACCATATCATTTGAAAATGCAGGAATAATTTTTCGGATTTCATCATACAATTCTTTTGTAGATGACGAAACCTTATTCTGAAACCCAAGATATTCAATTGCCTGAATAATTGTAATAGCTTCAATTGCCAATACTTCGAAAGCATTCTCTATTACTTTTCTGCAGATCACTGCAGCGTTGGTTCCCATGCTTACGATATCCTGATTATCATTATTATTCGGAATACTGTGAACATACATGGAGTTCGACAACATCTGGCTCTCTGCCGTAGTAGAAGTTGCCGTAAACTGTACCCCCTGCATCCCGAAATTGAAACCTAATTTACCTAAATTTACAAAAGGAGGCAAGATTTCATTGATTTTGGCATTCAAAAGATAATTTAATTGTCTTTCGGCAAGCATGGTCAACTTAGTCACCACAATTTTCAGTTTATCCATTTCTAAAGATATATAATCTCCGTGAAAGTTTCCACCATGGTAAACATGCTGTTCTTCAACATTGATGATCGGATTATCATTGGCAGAATTGATTTCATTCTCAAGAACCTTTTCTGTGTATTCCAATGTATCTAACACCGGGCCTAAAATCTGAGGAACACATCGTAAAGAATAATATTCCTGAACTTTTTCTTTAAATACTTTTTCCTGCTCTTCAAAATGGGTATACAGGTGATCCTCTCTTTTTCTGATTAATTTACTATCAGCTAAGTGGGCACGCATTCTTTCTGCTACCTTCTGCTGACCATAATGTCTCTTGGTTCCATTTAAAGCTTCTGATAAATGATCATCATAAGCCTGAACAATCTCATTAATAGCACAAGAAAGTTTAATGGAAATATCTGTTAATTGATTAGCTTTATAAGCATTCACAATACCGATTCCCGACATCACTGAAGTCCCATTCATTAGAGCAAGCCCTTCACGGATTTCTACTTTGATAGGCTCTAGCCCTTCAACAGCAAAAACATCTTTTGTCGCCTTTCTTTCTCCTTTATAGAAAACCTCTCCTTCTCCGATTAAAACTAAAGCAAGATGAGCCAACTGAACTAAATCTCCACTTGCGCCCACTCCACCATGTTCAAAAATCAAAGGAATAATATCTCTGTTGATCAATTCCTGGAGAAGGTAAATAACGGATTCGTGTACTCCTGAATTCCCTAGTGACAGAGTATTCAGTCTTGCCAGCA
The DNA here is from genome assembly GCF_002835665.1 of Chryseobacterium sp. PMSZPI. Taxonomy (GTDB): domain Bacteria; phylum Bacteroidota; class Bacteroidia; order Flavobacteriales; family Weeksellaceae; genus Chryseobacterium. The sequence goes on along the minus strand of NZ_PIZV01000075.1, from coordinate 19,319 downwards.
TACACGCCTTAACTTCCTGAGCAGGCAAAGGATTTCCAATGCCCGAGGAATGGCTTCTGATTAAATTATATTGAAGCTGGTGAGTATCTTCATCACTGATCTTGAACTGAGCCATCGGTCCAAAGCCGGTGTTGACACCATATATTACTTTATTTTTTGAAAACTCCTTTAAAAACTGAAAGCTAGCATCCACTCTCGATAAAAGCGAATCATCCAGTTCTATTTTTTCATTTTTAATGATAATTTCTTGAAAATCTTTCAGTCCTAAAAAGTTATTTATTTTCATTAATCAAAAGTAATAGTTGATAATTTTGTAAAATATTAATTATTTGTCACTAATTTTGCGGCAAAGATAGAAGTTATTATTAAAATAAAAAATCAAAGATGAGCAAAGAATTTGTTGACGTTCTTGTAATCGGAGCCGGACCTTCCGGATGCGTATCTTCTTCATACTTAAAGAAGAATAACGTCAACGTAAAAGTCGTCGAAAAGACAAAATTCCCAAGACTTGTAGTCGGGGAAAGCTTAATTCCAAGAGTAATGGATCATTTTGATGAAGCGGGACTTTTTCCGGCATTAGACAAAATGGGCTTTGAAAAAAAGTTAGGAGCACGTTTCCTTCGTGGTGATGAAGTTTGCATTTTTGATTTCAGTAATAAATTCGGAGAGGGATGGGATTGGACCTGGCAGGTTCCGAGAGCTGATTTTGATAATACTCTTGCTCAGGAAGTCATTAGTAAAGGTATTGATCTCGAATTTGAAACTGAAGTAATCGACATCAAATTTGAAGGGACAAATTCTATCACAACCGTAAAAAATAAAGATGGAGAAACAAAAGAGATCCACGCCAAATTCGTCATCGATTCAAGTGGCTACGGAAGAGTTTTACCTAGATTATTAGATCTGGAAAAACCTTCAAAATTGTCTCCTCACTCTGCTATTTTCTCTCATGTACATGATATCAACAGAGAAGTAGGTGAAGAAGGAACTTTAATATCTTTCGACATCATTGAAACGGAAGTATGGCTTTGGGTAATTCCTTTTTCCAATGGAAATACCAGCCTAGGAATTGTAGGCCCAACAGATTATATTGAAAAACTATCTGAAAACGGAGATACAGCAGAAGCTTTAAGAAAAGCAATTTCTCTTTCGGATTATTATGTAAAACGTTTTGGAAATGTAGATTTCCTTTTTGAGCCAAAACATCTGAAAGATTATTCCTGCTCAGTAAAGAATCTTTTCGGAGACGGATTTGCGTTAACAGGCAATGCCTCCGAATTTCTTGATCCCGTTTTCTCATCAGGGATGGCCTTTGCCACAGAATCGGGAATGCTTGCCGCAAAACTGGCTTTAAGACAATTAAACGGTGAAAAAATCGACTGGCAAACAGAATATACAGACTATATTTTATATGGTGTAGATGTTTTCACTACTTATGTAAAAGAATGGTATACCGGAAATCTTCAGGAATTATTTTTCCACCAACCGGAAAACCCGGATGTAAAGAAAAAGATTTGTGCTGTATTGGCAGGCTATGTCTGGAATAAAGACAACCCTTTTGTGAAAAAGCATGATACAGTAATCAAGAACCTTGCAAACCTCATCAAACTGGAAAAACAGGAAGAACAAAATCAATCATAAAAGAACGGTCTGGAGTCCAGACCGTTCTTTGTTTATTTAATTTATCTCAGATCAATAAATGTGATCGGCTTTCTGCTGTTGGGGTTAAACACTATTTTAGACAAAATATCAAATTCAACAATTTCAATTTTAGGGCTTACTCTCAGTTTAGCGCGGAAATGATCTCTTACTTCATTCACAAAATTTTCATTTTCCTCTTCTGTACTTAACTTGATAATAATTTCATCAAGTCCGATTTCATTAGCCTGAATGACAATCTGGTAACATAAAATACTAGTGAAATCATTCAGAATATCATTCAGTGCCGGTGGATAGAGTGTTGTTCCTTTGTATTTAATCATTTGCTGCATTCTACCGATTACAGGGCCTAATCTCATCGTGTTTCTCCCACATTTACATGGTTGATAATGTGCTTTTACAATATCTCCTGTTTTAAACCTTAATAAAGGAATAGCTTCTACTCCCAAGGTGGTAATAGTAAGCTCACCACTTTCTCCCTCTTTCACAGGAGCTCCAAGATCATCAAGAATTTCTGTAATGATCAGTTCCGGATGATGATGTCCCCCAATCTGATATTCGCATTCGGTGAATGCTGTGCTCATCTCGGTTGAAGCATAAGTAGAAAAAAGTTTAATATTCCATTTTTCTTTAATTTTTTGTGAAAGTATATTATCCGTAAAATCCTGATTTTTGATGCTTTCTCCAATACAAACAGCTCCATATACACTGGAATTCTTATAATCCAAACCATGTTTTTCGGCAAAATCAATCATTTTCAGTAAGAAAGATGGGACGGTGATCAAGTATTTAGGTTTATATCTAAATATTGAATCCCACTGCAATTCAGGAATTCCCGGCCCCATTCTTACCACACTCGCACCCATTTTTCTTAATCCTAAAAAATAAGCAAGACCGGCCATAAACCTTTTGTCTATGGTGGTAATCATTTGCACCACATCTCCTTTTTGAATTCCCGCGCATGCAAAAGAGATGGCTTCATTATATGCCAGCCTTTCAAGATCATTATCCGACAATCCGAATGTGACAGGATCTCCCAGCGTCCCTGAAGTTGTACTGTAATCCACAATCTTATCTGCAGAAATACAGAAAAAATCGTGATTATGCTGTTGCAAATCATTCTTTGTTGTAGTAGGGATTTTCTTCAAATCTTCTAAGGTCCGAATATCCTCAATATTGATATTATTTCCCCTGAACAACTTTTGATAAAAAGGTGAACAATTTTCAAGATAAATTAAAAGGTCTCTAAGCTTCTCTTCCTGAAACTTTTTGATCTCCTGAATGCTGGCTTTTTCGATTGACGGATGGAATTCCAATGATTTTAATTTTGAGCAAATGTATTTAATTAAATTAAAAGATTGAAGGATTAAAACATTTAAAAGATGAGTCTATCTCTGAAATGTAAAAGTCTGGATATTGACATTCCCAGCCGTATTGGCTGTAGTAACTTTCAATGTATGTGAGCCTGAGCCTTTCGGGCATTTCTCATCAAAAGCATAAACAAAATCATTCTTCACTCTTGCAAAACGAAGCCATTTTCCGTCCAGTTCCGCACGGAACGAAACAATATCTCCCACTTTTGTAGTTCCTTTCAATCGTAAGGTACTGTTGTTAACAACTGCTCCTTCTTTCCAATCCGGGGAAACAAATGGTAAACTATTATCTAAGATCAGTTTCACTGTTCCCAGCCTGTTAAACTGTCCTTCTACCCGATCGCCATTCCACTTTCCTTTTACGGCATCTGCATCACTCCCATAATCAAACAAAAGGACAGCTTTGTTTTTTTCGTCTTGGTCTAGTTTTCTGTTCGGTCTTATTTTCACTGTATAATTATCATGGACAGGAACATAGGGATTGTGAAGATTAATAATATTGGAAATCACGCCAGGATCTGTATCCTGTTTTTCATTAGCATTAAAATTAACTGCATCGTATACCGCATTTTTACTGAAATTAATTTCAGCATTCTGTGTAGTGATTGTTTTAGCTTCATTGGGCTGCACAATATTTCCTGTCGGGTTAATTTTATTCACTGATGTACCAAGCTGAACTTTTGTTGCTAATCGGCTTGTATTACCTTTAACATCTTTTAAAACGATTTCAATAGTATGAGCTTCATTATCCTGAAGGTTGATAATTCCTGATAAATTGGGAAGACTATAATTTGGCAATTTCATTCCCGGCAAAACAGATAGATGCTGAATACTCATCTTATCTCTGGAGAATTTGGTATAATCAATACATCCATTCTCATAGCGGGTATCATCATAACTTATTTTATCAATGGAAAAACCATAAATCAATTTACCATCCATCAATAATTCCGCCTGATAAACTCCAAGGTTAAATCCTTGATTCGCTTTATCCACAGCTTTTATTGCAAAGCTTATCGTTGGTGAATTTACTCTGACAATATCTGCTGTATAAGTATTTCCAGCTTTTTTCACTGCAATTGCATTAGCTCCCGGCTCATACGTACTGAATCTTCTGTCATACCAATACAATCCACTAATAATCGGAGCTACAGAATCTGGGATTGCAAAGCCAAAAAGCAACGGATTGAGACATTCTTCGGTTTTGGTATCTCGTATTTCAAAATGTAAATGTGGGCCTGCTGATCCACCGGTATTTCCACTCAAAGCAATCAATTGTCCTTTTGTCACAGGAAATTGTCCCGGCTGAAAAGTGATATCCTGCTCCCATTTTTCGTCTTTATATTGTTGCTCCTTCACATACGCATCAAGTTTATCAAAATATTTATTTAAATGAGCATAAACAGTTGTATATCCATTTGGGTGAGTAATATATATTGCATTTCCAAAACCGTATCGCTCTACTTTTATTCTGCTTACATACCCTTCTGCTGCTGCCAAAACAGATAAGTTTTCCTGACTATTGGTACGAAGATCCAATCCCATATGAAAATGATTGGAGCGAACCGCTCCAAAATTGGCTGCCAGCTGCATAGGAATGTTCAATGGGTTTCGGAAATAGTTTTGGGGATAATTTTGAGCTTGCGTGTTGATGGTATTGATAAAACAAACAATAAACATCAGTTTACAAAAGATTTTCATACATCATTTTAGTTTAGGTCTATTTAAATATATGAAATTTCAAGCAATGATCGTGCTATTTTAATCTTGTGTAACTTTGGATACTTTTTTAAACCACAGATGGCACAGATTTTCACAGATGATTGGGAATAAAAATTATTATCGTTTTAAAATCTGCGTAATCTGGAATATCTGCGAGAGTATATTTCTTTTTCTGGTAGAATTTCATGCAATATATTACCTTAGAATCAGGCGGAAAGTTCCTTCAAATATCTCAAAAAAATTCAATTAACAATGAAATCAGATGCACCCTTATCCGCTTTTATCATTTATATTTCTGAAATTGAACTTTTTAATAGATGATATCAAAATAAAACATATATTATAAACCGACAAAAATCACTAAATTTGCAAACTTAATTAATCAACGAATATTGAGATATTTACAATGAGCCAATTTAAAGAATATAAAAACCTCAACCTTATTGACATAGCCGAGAATGTAGCGGAATTTTGGAAACTGAATAAAACTTTCAGCAAGAGTGTTGAGATTCGCGAGGGTAATCCTGAGTTTGTATTTTACGAAGGTCCGCCTTCAGCAAATGGAATGCCTGGAATTCACCACGTAATGGCAAGAGCATTGAAAGATATTTTCTGCCGTTACCAGACGCAGAACGGAAAGCAGGTTTTCCGTAAGGCGGGTTGGGATACCCATGGCCTTCCTGTGGAACTGGGTGTAGAAAAAGAATTAGGAATTACAAAAGAAGATATCGGTAAAAAAATATCGATTGAAGATTACAACAAAGCTTGTCGTGAAGCTGTAATGCGTTATACTGATGTTTGGAATAACCTTACTGAAAAAATCGGATATTGGGTAGATCTTAATGATCCGTATATCACGTATAAGTCAAAATATATGGAAACCGTTTGGTGGTTGTTAAAGCAATTATATGACAAAAGCTTGTTGTATAAAGGATATACGATCCAGCCTTACTCTCCAAAAGCAGGAACAGGACTTTCTTCACATGAATTGAATCAGCCCGGAACGTATCGTGATGTTTCTGACACTACAGTTGTGGCTCAGTTTAAAGTTAAAAAAGATTCATCTGCCCTATTCAACGATGTTGACGGAGATGTACATATCCTGGCTTGGACGACGACTCCATGGACGTTGCCATCCAACACTGCCCTTACAGTAGGTAGAGATATTGAATATGTTGTAGTTAAAACATTCAATCAATATACATTCGAGCCGGTAACAGTTATTTTATCCAGCGTTCTTTTACCTAAAGTTTTCGGTAAAAAATATACAGAAGGTACTGATGAAGATTTTGCCAACTATACTCCGGAAACTAAAGTAATTCCGTTCAAAATATTAAAAGAGTTCACAGGTGAAAAGCTTGTTGACACAAAATATGAGCAATTAGTTCCTTGGTTTACGCCAAATGATAATCCTGAAAACGCTTTCAGAGTAATCCTTGGAGATTTTGTAACTACTGAGGACGGTACAGGTATCGTACATACAGCACCTACTTTTGGTGCTGATGATGCAAGAGTGGCTAAAATGGCTCAGCCTGAGATCCCGCCAATGTTGGTAAAAGATGAAAATGACAATCTTGTTCCACTGGTAGATTTACAAGGAAGATTCATCAAAGGAGAAAATGTTCCTGAAGTATTCTCAGAAAAGTATATCAAGAACGAATATTATGATGAAGGGACTGCTCCTGAAAAGTCTTGGGATGTAGAACTTGCCATCTTATTAAAAACTGAAAACAAAGCCTTCAAAGTAGAAAAGTACGTCCACTCTTATCCACACTGCTGGAGAACAGACAAACCGGTATTATACTATCCGTTGGATTCTTGGTTTGTAAAAATGACCGCTGTAAAAGACAGATTGGTTAACCTAAACAAAGAGATCAACTGGAAGCCAAAAGCTACCGGAGAAGGACGTTTTGCCAACTGGCTGGAGAATGTGAACGACTGGAACTTATCCCGTTCGAGATATTGGGGAATTCCATTGCCAATCTGGAGAACCGATGACCTGAAAGAAGAAAAGATCATGGGTTCCGTAGAAGAGCTTTATAATGAAATTGAAAAGTCTATCGCTGCAGGATTGATGACGGAAAACCCTTTCAAAGGTTTTGTCATCGGGAATATGTCTGAGTCCAACTATGAATTGGTTGATCTTCACAAAAATGTAGTAGACAAAGTAGTTTTGGTTTCTGATTCAGGAAAAGCAATGAAGCGTGAGAGCGACTTGATCGACGTTTGGTTCGATTCCGGTTCAATGCCATATGCACAATTGCACTATCCTTTTGAAAATAAAGAATTAATCGACAACAATAAAGCATTCCCGGCTGACTTCATCGCAGAAGGTGTTGACCAGACTCGTGGATGGTTCTATACACTACATGCTATCGGAACAACGGTCTTTGATTCTGTTGCTTATAAAAATGTAATGAGTAATGGTCTTGTTTTGGATAAAAACGGGCAGAAGATGTCAAAACGTTTAGGAAACGCAGTAGATCCTTTCGAAACGCTTTCTGTATACGGACCGGATGCTACCCGTTGGTATATGATCTCCAATGCCAATCCTTGGGAAAACCTGAAGTTTGATATTGAAGGAATTGATGAAGTGAGAAGAAAGTTCTTTGGGACACTTTACAACACCTATTCATTCTTTGCATTGTATGCGAATGTTGACGGGTTCAACTATTCAGAGAAAGAAGTGGAAAACCGTCCGGAAATCGACAGATGGATCCTTTCTGAATTGAATTTATTGATTAAGGAAGTAAAGGCATTCTACGAAGATTACGAACCTACAAGAGTAGCCAGAGCCATCAGTACATTTGTGAATGATAACTTGAGTAACTGGTATGTAAGATTGTGTAGAAGACGTTTCTGGAAAGGAGATTACTCTGATGATAAGATCTCCGCTTACCAGACTTTATATACTTGTCTTGAAGTAGTAGCTAAGCTATCTGCTCCTATTGCTCCATTCTTTATGGATCAATTGTATCAGGATTTAAATAAAGTAACCGGAAAAGAAAACTGTGAATCTGTACACTTAACGGACTTCCCGGTAGCTGATGAAAACTTAATCGATCAGGATCTGGTTGAAAAAACGCACTTAGCTCAGAACATTACAAGTATGGTTTTCTCTTTAAGAAAGAAAGAAAACGTAAAAGTACGTCAGCCATTACAAAAAGTATTGATTCCTGTATTGGATTCAAAAACGGAAGAACAGATTCTTGCTGTAGCAGATCTGATCAAACAGGAAGTCAACGTGAAAGAATTACAATTAATCAATGCTGAGGAAGCATCTCACTTAATTGTAAAACAGATAAAGCCAAACTTCAAAGCACTAGGACCTAAATTAGGAAAAGACATGAAGGTGGTAGGTGCCGAGATTAGCAATCTTACCACAGAACAAATTGCCGGTCTTGAAAAAGAAGGGAAACTTGATATTCAGGGGTATGAGATTACGCTTGACGATGTAGAAATCTCAACAAAAGATATTCCTGGATGGACGGTAACTTCTGACGGAAAAACAACTGTGGCATTAGATTTGACGTTAACAGATGAATTAAAATCTGAAGGTATCGCAAGAGAATTCATCAACAGAATTCAAAACCTGCGAAAAGACAAAGACTTTGAATTGACAGACAGAATTAATATCTCCATTGAAGAAAATTCACCGTTTATGGAGGATATTAAGAAAAATGAGGAATATATTTCTTCTGAGGTCTTGTCAAATAAAATAGAAATTGTATCTTCACTTTCAAATTTTAACGAAATCGAAATAGATGAGGTTAATTTTAAGATAAATATCGAAAAAAATTAACATGTAGTTATTGTATTTCAAATTCCATTTCATAATTTTATTAAAAAAGAGAAAGAATATGTCAGACGAAAGAGTTAGATACAGCGATGCTGATTTACAGGAATTTAAAGCGATCATTAAAGAAAAAATAGAAAAAGCAGAAAAAGATTTGCAACTGATCAGAGAAAGTTTCATCAATGACCAGAATAACGGAACAGATGATACTTCACCTACCTTCAAAGCATTTGAAGAAGGAGCTGAGACATTAAGTAAAGAGCAGAATTCTATTTTGGCAGGAAGACAGGAAAAATTCGTGCGTGATCTTAAGAATGCGTTAATCAGAATCGAAAATAAAACGTACGGTGTTTGTAGAGTAACAGGAAAATTAATTCCTAAGGAAAGACTTCTAGCCGTTCCTCATGCTACGTTGAGCATCGAAGCGAAAAACATGCAAAAATAACCGAAAGGTTTGTAAATAATATTGGGTTTATATCGTATTCACGGATACTTTATAAACCTAATTTTTAATGTATACCCATGAACGAGTTATTGATTTTAGGGATTATTGTTGCTATAGTTTTATTGTTTTTCAACAGAGAATGGATCAAAAACAGATTCTTTCCGGACAAACAAAGAAATTATACGATTGATGATAAGTTCAATTCCGATAAACGCGACAGGGAGAAAGAAATCGACAGGCTTTTGAGTAAAATGGGCAAAAACGGAATCAATGACCTTTCTGCAAAAGACAGAAAAAGGCTTGATGAATTGTCCAAAATGTAAAATTTAAATATAAGAAATGGAATCTATCATAGTACATCCTAAAAATTCTATGGAGCTTAGTGCGCTAAAAAGCGTTTTGAAAGAAATGAACATAAAGTTTGAGAAGGCTCACGTTAAAAGTTCATTCAATGGACAGAAAGTGATCAAGAAAGCAAGTGACAATAAAAATGTAAAACCTGCCGGCAGACCATCAAAACCTAAAGGACAATAATGAAAAAGATTTTAGCTATCACATTTTTGGTGTTGTTAATCGACCAGGCTTCAAAAATTTATATCAAAACTCATTTCAATCTGGATGACAGCATTTCTGTTTTTCCAGGCTTTAAATTAACGTTTGTAGAAAATCCCGGAATGGCTTACGGGTTTCATTTCGGAGGAATCATCGGAAAGTATTTTCTCGTTATTTTAAGAATTTTCTTAATCGGAGGAATGGTTTACATGTTTAAAAAATGGCTAAAAGAAGGAGCTTCCAATTATCTTTTGATCCCTATGTCCATTATCTTTGCAGGTGCAATCGGAAACCTTATTGATGGGATGTTCTACGGAATGATCTTTGACAGCGGAACGGTTTACGACCCGAGTATTGACCGATGGATTGGATATGGCGGGATCTCCAAAATCACTTCATTCGGTCATGGTTATTCTACTTTTATGAAAGGATGTGTTGTAGACATGCTTCACTTTCCTCTGGTAGATTGGTATGTTCCCGACAATTGGCCTTTAATCGGAGGAAAACATATTGAATTTTTTAAATATATTTTCAATGTTGCCGATTCTGCAATTACTGTAGGGGCCGCATTATTATTAATCTTCAGAAAAAAAGCGTTCCCGAACGGTCTTGAATTTTAAAAGATTTACATCGGATGAAGAAACTAATTAAAAATATTTTTAAAATTTTCCTGCTGCTTCTGGTGGCAGGAATTATTTTTGTCGCATGGGCGAATTACAGTATCAAAAAGGATAGTGAAGCATTTGTTTCTTACAATATAGCTGATATCCCGGAAACAAAAACTGCCCTGTTATTAGGAACCGGAAAAACATTAAACAATGGAATGCCGAATGCTTATTTCTACAATAGAATTAAAGCAGCTGCGGATTTGTATCAAAGCGGAAAAATACAATACATCATCGTAAGTGGCGATAATAGTACGAAAGATTATAATGAGCCCGAGGATATGCAACTGGAACTAATAAAACAAGGTATTCCGCAGGATCATATCATTTTGGACCATGCCGGTTTTAGAACATTGGATTCCGTAATAAGAGCTAAGGATATTTTCAACCAGACAAAACTGGTTATTATCTCTCAGAAGTTTCACAATGAAAGAGCTGTTTTCCTAGCGAAAAAAAATGGAATAGAAGCCTTCGGATATAATGCCGCAGATGTGAATAAATATGCGGGGTTAAAGACCAATTTGAGAGAGTATCTTGCTAAAGCCAAAGTATATTGGGATCTGATCTTTGGTATACAACCGAAATTTGGCGGGGAAAAGATTATTATTCCGTAAATTTTTTAACCACGGATTACATAGGTTTTCACAAATGATTATGGAGAAAAAGATTTGCGAAATTTGCACAATCTGCGAGAAATGACATTTAGGTTTAGGCTAAAGCCAATGGAATTGTTATTTTTATGCAAGGCGGGCTTCCTTCGTCTACGCTCAGGATCATAACCCACCTCTATTGATACAGCCAAGCAAATATTGAATTTAACAACAAGATCTTTTAATCTTTTAATCTTTTAATCTTTTAATTCATTATTCCCCCCAAACCTCGTAAATTTGCAATTCATTAATTTTTAAATATAAATTTTAAACAATGTCAAGAATTCTTACCGGCATTCAAGCCACCGGAACACCCCATCTTGGAAACTTATTAGGGGCTATTATTCCTGCGATCGAACTTTCCAAGCAGGAAGGAAATGAATCATTTTTATTTATTGCAAATCTTCATACGCTTACACAGATAAAAGATGCGCAGACTTTAAGACAAAACACCTACGAGATTGCTGCGGCTTGGCTTGCTTGTGGATTAGATACTGAAAAAACATTCTTCTACAGACAAAGTGATATCGCTGAAACCTGTGAACTATCTTGGCATTTATCATGTTTTTTCCCTTATCAAAGATTAACATTGGCTCATTCGTTTAAAGATAAGGCAGACCGTCTTCAGGATGTGAACGCAGGTCTGTTTACCTATCCTATCCTGATGGCAGCAGATATTTTGTTGTATGATGCAGAGATTGTTCCTGTAGGAAAAGACCAGCTCCAGCATTTGGAAATTGCAAGAGATGTAGCATCCAGATTCAATAATCAAATGGGCGAAGTTCTTGTTTTACCACAGGCAGAACTTCAAGAAGACACAAAATATGTTCCTGGAACTGATGGACGTAAAATGTCCAAATCGATGGGAAATATCATTAATATCTTCCTGCCTGAAAAGGAATTGAAAAAACAGGTAATGAGTATTGAATCAGATTCTAAATCTTTAGAAGAGCCTAAAGACCCGGAAACGGATAAGACTTTCCAGATCTATGAACTTATCGCCACACCTGAGCAAACCGAAGAGCTAAGAGCAAAATATCTGGCTGGAAACTTCGGATATGGACACGCTAAGAAAGAGCTTTTAGATCTTATCCTTATTCGTTTTGCCAAAGAAAGAGAAATATTCTCTTATTATATGAATAACCTTGATGAGCTTGAAACAAAACTACAACAAGGGGCAGAAAAAACAAGACCTATCGCAATGGAAACTCTTAAAAGGGTAAGAACAAGTTTAGGGTTTTAACCCCGGATTTTTCAGCATAATAAAAGACTGCTTCAAATAATGAAGCAGCCTTTTTATTTTTCAGCTAAAGTATCGGGACTTCAGACTATAAATATTCTTTAATTTGTTGAAGATGGGTTATGGACTTTAATCCGACTTCCTTTTTCTCTTCCTTATAGACATCAAAAAAGATAGTTTCCATTCCGAAATCTCTTCCTCCTATAGCATCAGCGATCCAGTCATCACCGATCATAATACTTTCTTCTTTCTTTGCTTCTGATAGCCCAAGAGAGTATTCAAAAATCTTAGGATTGGGTTTTCTTACTCCTACGGCATCCGCGCTTGTAATGGTCTTAAAATAAGGGGCAATTCCGGATAATGTACATTTCCTTTCCGTAACCTCCTGAAAACCGTTGGAAATAATGTGTAATGTATAATTCTTGGCTTTTAAATAATCAAGAATATCTTCTGCTCCTTCTACCAATTCATTATGACTCACAATATTATCCAAAAAGTTCTCTTCAAAATAAAGGGACAATTCTTTGTCATCTACCCCAAAATGTTTGAATGAGTCATAAAAACGGTGTTCTCTCAAATACTCTTTGCCTATAATACCATCTCTGATCTTTTCCCATAAACTTTCGTTGATTTCATGGTAAACAGCATGAAACTCTTCAAAGTCAATTTTATACTTTGAAGTAATTTCTTTTTTTTCGAAAAGATCTTTGATAGTCAGATAGGCATTTCTGCGATGATCCCAGAGCGTATTGTCTAGGTCAAAAAAAACGTGCTGCATTTTCATACAGCACAAAGTTAATAATTTTAATTTTTTGAGATAGGATAATTTTTGCTCTTACTTTTTACAATTTCTACACTTTTAGAAAAATTGAGCAAAAAATCAATGGTCTGTTTTTTAGGTTTCAAAGTTTTCACTTTTAAGGAGTCATTTTTTTTCATAAGCGAAGTATGTTTTCCTTAAAACGTGAATTTTTACAAAATATTATCTTATCTGGTTAATATTATATTATTTTCATCCATGATTTTTCTCAGGTTTATTAATGCATATCTTACCCTACCTAATGTGGTATTGATACTCATATCTGTATGATCTGCAATCTCTTTAAAGCTTAAACCGTCAAAAAACCTTAATTTAATCACTTCCTGCTGATTAAGCGGAAGAAATTGTAACATCCTTAGCAAGTCTTCTTGAATTTGATTAGAAACAAGCTGGTCCTCGATATTCTCAGAAGGTTCTCTGATCAGGTCAAAAATAGAATACTCATCTGTTTCAAAAGTAGTTTCTGAAACTTTAATATTCTTGGCTTTTGACCGGAAATGATCAATGATTAAATTATGGGAAATTCTTTTAGCCCAAAGAATGAATTTACCTTCTTCGTTATAGCGTCCTTCTTTCAGCATCACAATGATTTTCATGAATGTATCCTGAAAAATATCGTTGGCTAAATCTTCATCATTAATTTTGTAAAAAATGAATGTAAACAGTTCTCTCTGATGGCGATGAATAAGGGTTGATAACGCTCCTTCATCACCTTTCTGGTAAAGCGAAATTAGTAAACTATCCGATTTTGATTTCATAACTCTTCTCAATATAAATATTTGCAGACAGGTATACTCCAGATATCCATCTGGCTTTTGCTGTATATACAAAACGATTCTTAGAGTAGAGTCTCTTCTATAGGCGGGTACAATTATATTATGGTGTAAATATAATAATTTTTTAATAACTGTTAACCTATTATTAAATTTTCACAATAAAAATTTAAAAAAAATCACTTAAACATATCATGAATGAACACAGTAGGGATATTTAATGTCAAATTAACATTTAATCCTTTCATTTCTTTTCCATTCAAACGGGTATCTCCGATAGGGAAAGCATAGCCTCCTGTAAGGTCTAACATTCCAAATAAAGTAACTCCGATTTTAGGGGCTATATATTTATTGGTACCTTCTGCACCCACTAAAAAGTAGTAGGAATGATAGAAGTCTACATTTTTTTCAAAATTAAGCAATACATCTGCCTGTAGTTTCGGCATAATTGCAAATTTCGAATCGGCAACTCCCATCAAAGCGGATGCGCCCAATCTGTAAATCACATCATCATTTTTAAGAAAAAGCAATTTACCTCCCACTTCCCCAAAACTTTGATTCTGATAAGTATATCCCACACTAATCATTTTATGCATCGTATATTGAGCTTTTGCTAATGTACTTAGAAAAAACAGGGAAAGGATTGCGATTGCAGTTCGAAAATTCATCATCTTTCAATTAATTAAAGTGTAAAAATAAAAAAAACTGCCTTATCTGAAGATAAAGCAGCTCATTTATTCGTTAAAGAAGAAATTAAATTCCGAAAGCGGCCTTAATTTCTTCTACTTTGTCTAATTTTTCCCAAGTGAAGAACTCAAGATCTTTCAATGTAAGCTCATTCTTATGACCTTTATTGAAAGTTTTATCAGCAACATAATGTTCTTTACCCATATGTCCGTAAGAAGCTGTTTCCTGATAGATAGGATTTCTCAATTTTAGGTTTTGCTCGATTGCATATGGTCTTAAATCGAAAATTGCAGACACTTTTTTAGCAATATCACCATCGTGAAGATCTACTTTCGCAGTTCCGTAAGTGTTGATATATAAACCACAAGGCTCAGCGACTCCGATAGCGTAAGAAACCTGAACCAAAACTTCATCAGCTACTCCTGCTGCTACAAGGTTTTTAGCAATGTGTCTTGTCGCATAAGCTGCACTTCTGTCTACTTTTGAAGGGTCTTTTCCTGAGAATGCACCTCCACCGTGAGCACCTTTTCCACCGTAAGTATCTACAATGATTTTTCTTCCTGTAAGACCAGTATCTCCATGAGGACCTCCAATTACGAATTTACCTGTAGGATTAATATGATATTTAATCTGATCATTGAATAATGCCTTAATCTCTTCAGTCTGCTGTGCAACAACTCTAGGAACAAGGATATTTTTGATATCTTCACGAATCTTGTTCAACATTTCTTCTTCCGTACCGAAATCATCATGCTGAGTAGAAACTACAATAGAATCAATTCTGATTGGTTTATGATCGTCAGAATACTCAATAGTTACCTGACTTTTTGCATCAGGACGTAAGTAAGCAATCTCTTTATTTTCTCTTCTGATTGCAGAAAGTTCCTTAAGGATAGTATGTGCCAAATCTAACGCAAGAGGCATATAGTTCGCTGTTTCGTTGGTAGCATAACCAAACATCATTCCTTGGTCACCAGCTCCCTGTGCATTTGCTTTAGCTTCAAAAGACTCATCATTTACAGCTCTGTCAACACCCTGGTTGATATCAGGAGACTGTTCATGGATTGCAGAAATCACTCCACAAGAATCACCATTGAACATATATTCACCCTTTGTATATCCAATTCCGTTGATTACTTCTCTGGCAATCGTTTGAACATCAAGGTAAGCATCAGATTTTACTTCTCCTGCCAATACCACCTGTCCGGTAGTTACAAGAGTTTCACATGCTACTTTTGAACTTTTGTCATATGCTAAAAAATGATCGATTAGTGCATCGGAGATTTGATCCGCAATTTTATCCGGATGTCCTTCTGAAACTGATTCAGACGTAAATAAATAAGACATATTATTCTTTGTTTTTTAGATTAAAAATAAAATATTGTCGAAGAAAAATAAGAATAAATGGCCCGAAAAAAGAATACTGTTTTAGCATTTTTTTATAGAGGTTGCAATCAGGTCAAATTTTTCCTCGTTAATAAACGTCAGCAAATTTAAGCACTATTTTTCTAATACTCAAAAAATTTGTTTACTAATTATAATTTTCTTTAAATTAATGATTTATATCATTGTAAAGCCTTTTTATTACTGAGGCTTTATGCTTACAAATTCTTTTGGGCTCTCGTGATAATTCAGCTTCAATTCTAAAGAATTTTTGATAGAATGTGATAATTCATCAATGATCTTTTGTTTAAAAGTCGGCTTATAATATATAATACTGATCTCTCTGTATGGGAATGGTTTTTTGAATCTGAATACGTTCTTTTTCTGTTCTTCCGAAAGCTGGCTAAGAGCAAGCTCCGGCAAAATACTGATTCCTCCCACTTTATCTACCATATGTACCAAAGTCTGAATATTGGAAGCCAGGAAATCTAAATTTTTAGGTTTCAACGTATTTTCTTTCAGATGGCAGATATTTTCGAACTGATTTCTAAGGCAATTACCTTCTTCAAGCAACCAAACTTTTTCTACATTCAATTCTTCAGGGATAATATAAGAGTTCTTTTTGTTCGCTTCAGTATTGGAACTGTAGATCATCAATTCTTCATTGAATAAGAAATCCTGATAAAACTCATCAGCGGTATCATAAGGAGTAGAAATAATTCCTGCATCCAATTCTCCGGCTTTTAAAGCTTTAATAATATTATCAGTTGTCATTTCTTTTACATTCATCTGGATTTTTGGATTTTCCTCAAGGAATTTGAAGATTTCCGTAGGCAGAATGAATGAAGAAACAGTAGGAATAATTCCCAAATTGATCGTTCCTCCTAAAATATTATTCAAAAGATTGGCTTTGTTTTTCAGCTCATTGACAGACTCTATAATAACCTTAGCCTGATCGATGATCTGAAGACCTACATCTGTAGTACGGATTGGGTGTGTAGTTCTGTCGAAAACCTTCACATCCAATTCATCTTCAAATTTCTGTATCATGGCGCTTAAGGTAGGCTGTGTAATGAAGCACGCCTGAGCTGCTTTACCAAAATGTTTATACTTATCAACAGCGATAAGGTATTCCAGTTGCTGAATGTTCATTTGATTAATATTATCTATTACAAAGATATAACGTTTTTGCTATTAGCAATTAAAAATTCAAGTAAATTTGATATTTAGTACCTTTACACTTGGATTTAGAAAACAAGAGAACAATTATTCAAATCATCAATATATGGATTCTAAAAAATTAACGTTAAGTAACGGCGCACCTTATTATGAGCACCAGGATTCGCAGACGGTAGGACCAAGAGGCCCGGTATTGTTGCAGGACTTTATTCTTCAGGAAAATCTTGCACATTTCGTTAGGGAAAGAATTCCTGAAAGAATTGTGCATGCCAAAGGAAGCGGTGCCTATGGAACATTTACCGTAACTCATGATATCAGCCAGTATACCAAGGCAAAACTTTTCTCAAAAATAGGGAACTCATGCAGAATGTTTGCCCGTTTCTCTACTGTAGGTGGAGAAAAAGGAAGTGCAGATACAGCAAGAGACCCAAGAGGATTTGCTTTAAAATTTTATACTGAAGATGGAAACTGGGATCTTGTTGGAAACAACACTCCTGTATTCTTTATTAAGGATGCTAAAAAGTTCCCTGACTTTATTCATACCCAAAAGAGACTTCCAAAAACAAATTTAAAGAGTGCTACGATGATGTGGGATTTCTGGAGTTTAAACCCCGAATCACTTCATCAGGTTCTTATATTAATGTCAGACAGAGGAACACCTTATGGTTACCGACATATGCACGGCTTTGGTTCTCATACATTCTCAATGATCAATGACCAGAATGAAAGAGTTTGGGTGAAATTCCATTTCAAAACAAAACAGGGAGTAAAAAACTTCACGGATGAAGAAGCCGTAAAAATGGCGGGAGAAAATCCTGACTTTGCTCAGGAAGACCTTTGCAATGCTATTGAAAATGGGGACTTCCCGAAATGGACTCTCTACATTCAGGTAATGACGGAAGAGCAGGCAAAAGATTTCAGATGGAATCCTTTTGATGTCACCAAAGTATGGTTCCATGATGATTTTCCATTGATTGAAGTAGGTGAAATGGAGCTTAATGAAATTCCTGTCAATTATTTTGCACATGTTGAACAATCTACCTTTTCACCTAGCAGTTTGATCAACGGGATTAGTTTCTCTCCTGATAAAATGCTTCAGGGAAGATTATTTTCTTATCCTGACGCGCACCGATATAGAGTGGGAGTAAATTCGCATCAGCTTGAAGTAAACCGTTGTCCTTTTGCTGTCAATAATTATCAGAGGGATGGATATATGGCCGACTCAAGTCAATACCAGGATAAACCTAACTACTACCCTAACAGCTTCGATAACATCAAACCTGATTCATCATACAAAAGCTTTGAATATGAATTAGATAGTGCTCACGTTGCCAGTTATAATAGAAATGAAAACGACAGTGATCATTATACACAACCCGGGTTATTGTACTCAAAAGCAATGAATGCTGAAGACAGAGATCATCTGATTCAAAATATTGTGGGAAGCATGAAAGGGATAAACGGGCCGAAAAGAGATGAGATTATCAACAGGCAATTATGCCACTTTTTCAGGGCTAATATAGAGCTTGGCATGAAAGTAGCATCTCAATTAAATATTAATATTGATGCAAATATGATGAATCATTCCAAATAATCATATTGAACAATAAATTAAAAAAAAGGAAAAAAAAATAATATTTTTTCCTTTTTTTTGTAAAAAATTCATAATTTGCAAGGGATGATATTTTAAAGTGGAAAAATGAGTTACGAAAACATATTATTAAAAAAGGAAGATAAATTATCTATCATTACCATAAACAGACCTGAAAGTTTAAATGCTCTTAATGCAAAAACAATTCAGGAACTCAGTACAGCCCTTGACGAGCTTAATTCAGACAATTCTTGCAGAGTAATCATCATTACAGGAAGCGGAGAAAAGTCTTTTGTAGCCGGAGCTGACATTAAAGAATTTAGTGATTTTGGACAGGAAAAAGCTGAAGAGCTTGCCAGAAACGGACAAAACTCTCTGTTCAACAAAATTGAAAATATGACTAAACCTGTCATTGCAGCCGTTAATGGTTTTGCATTAGGCGGTGGTTTAGAGCTTGCTATGGCATGCCATATCAGATATGCATCGGAAAATGCCAAACTTGGGCTTCCTGAAGTAACACTGGGATTAATTCCAGGATACGGAGGAACTCAAAGGCTTCCAAAGCTTGTCGGAAAAGGTATTGCCAACGAAATGATCTTCTCTGCTAAAATGGTCCCTGCCCAAAAGGCAAAAGAGATTGGATTGGTAAATGAAGTATACCCTATTGAAGAATTATTAACCAAAACGAAAGAATTAGCGACTAATATTGCCCACAATTCACCAATGGCAATATCTAAGGCGATAAACGCCGTGAATTTATCTGACACGGATAAAGGTTTTGAAA
>NZ_PIZV01000074.1 GCF_002835665.1 Chryseobacterium sp. PMSZPI | reverse complement strand
CGAAATCAAATATTTCGGTGAGCTTTTTGAAATGGAAGATAAGAAAGAAGGAGTGACTGCTTTCCTTGAGAAAAGAAAGCCCAACTTCTAACCTTTCAAAAGCTTTTAATCCAAATTATTTCGAAAAACTAATGCTGCGGTATGAATAAGTTTGACAAGGCTTATCTAAAAATGGCCCAGGAATGGGCAAAACTCTCCTACTGTAAGAGAAAACAGGTAGGAGCTCTTATCGTAAAAGATAGGATGATTATTTCAGATGGTTACAACGGAACTCCTTCGGGGTTTGAAAATTGTTGTGAAGATGCGAACGGAAAAACACACTGGTATGTATTGCATGCCGAAGCTAATGCCATATTAAAACTGGCTGCTTCCACTCAATCTGCAAAGGGAGCCACGTTATATTTAACGTTATCTCCTTGTAAAGAATGTAGTAAGCTGATCCTGCAAGCAGGAATTACAAGACTAGTGTACATCAATGAGTATTCGGATGACGATGGGATATCGTTCCTGAGAAACCATAACATTGAAATAGAACAAATATCGGACTGTGAACTAAAAAAATAAGCACAAATGACTTGGGATGAAAAGATCAAAGATTTTGAAATATTTCTTCGTTTCGAAAGAAATTTTTCAGAAAATACTCTCGACGCTTATGTTCGGGACATTAAGAAATTAAAAGATTACGCAGAAGAAGATCTGGCAAACGTCGGCCCAGATTCTATCGGTTACGAAAACCTGCAGGAATACATTTTCAATCTTTCAAAACAGAAATTCAGTGAGAGATCACAAGCGAGGTGGATCTCGTCCATAAAAGCTTTCTTTAAATTTCTGCTTGAAGATGAATATCGTGAAGACAATCCCGCAGCGTTACTTGAAGGCCCTAAATTGGGATTATACTTACCTGACACCTTAAGTTTAGCTGATATCAACAGAATTATTGCTGCTATTGAGGTTAATACAGATCTCGGAAAAAGGAACCATTGCATCATTGAAGTACTGTATGGTTGCGGACTTCGCGTTTCTGAATTAATCGACTTGAAGATATCCAATATTAATTTCAAGGAGCAATATATCAAAGTAAACGGAAAGGGAAATAAGATCCGCTTCGTTCCTTTAGCAGATTACACAGCTGAGCTATTGGAAAGTTATATTAAAGAGGTTCGTTCTAAAGGTAAAATCAACAAGAAATATGAAGACACCCTGTTCTTGAACAGCCGTGGAACTTCTATGTCCAGAGTGATTGTATTTCTTATTATCAAAGAACTTACTGACAAAGCAGGGGTTAACAAAAAAATATCTCCACACACATTTAGACATTCTTTTGCTACGCATTTATTGCAGAATGGTGCGGATCTTCGTTTTATTCAAGAGATGCTGGGACACTCCAGTATTACGACAACGGAAATCTATACTCATCTGAAAACAGAAGAATTGAGGGATGTTATTTTAAGTTATCACCCAAGAAATATTAATATTGCTCAATAAAAGGACCTTCCGTCTGATTTTTGAGAAAATAGTTATAAACAGATGAAATTATTGAAATATTGTCCAAGCTGTGGCAAAGAATCTTTAGATTGGGATGGAGAAAAGAAATGGAGCTGCCCCGAATGTGGTTTTACCCTGTATAATAATGTGGCAGGCGCAGTAGCGGTTGTCATCAGATGTGGTGATGAAATCTACCTTACCAGAAGGAATAGAGATCCTAAAAAAGGAAAACTTGATCTGGCCGGAGGGTTTGTTGACCCTAGAGAAAGTGCAGAAGAAACCTGTAGAAGAGAACTTTTTGAAGAACTTCAGCTTGATATTGATATTTCGGCTCTACGATACCTTACAAGCCTTCCTAATGTGTATCAATATAAAGAAATCGATTACAATACGATTGATCTCTTTTATGAATACAATGTATCGGAAAAATTTGAGGTTAACCTTGAGCTTTCAGAAATTTCAGAAGCAGTATGGATTCCTTTAAAGGAACTTCAGCTTGAAGATATTGCTTTTGATTCTCAGAAAAGATTTTTCAAGGATTATTTAAAGAAATAATTTTATATATTCTCTCGCAGATATTGCAGATACGGCAGATTATTAGGGTTTATCCACTGCCTATTTTGTAAAATCTGCGGGAGTTTTTTTATGTTTAAAAACAATTTCCCCACAGATTTCACGAATTACACAGATGCATATTATATAAGCTCAGTGATGAATCTCTGAAATTTGTGGGAAATATATTTTGGATATCTATATAATGAGATTCTTCCTTCGTCAGAATGACAACACTATAAAAATATGGATAAAAACTATATTTTAGATTAATATGTTTTTGATTTCAGCATTTCATCAAAATACTGAATAAGCAAGGTTCTTTCTGCCTGTGAAAGGTTAGCTTCTTTATGATAAACAATATATCCGGGTAATGGCATTGTTTTATGTTTAAGAGCCTCCATGGATCTATCAAGCATATTCTCCTTCAATTCTTTGTTATAAGTTCCCCAAATGGAAAAATTAAGATGTGCTCTTCCTTCGTTTACATGGCTTTTTACAGACCATGAAACAGGGGCAATAAAGGCATATTTCGGATAAACCGTCTCATTGGAGTGACAATCATAACATGCATTTTTAATCAATGATTTTACCTTTTCCGGTGTTTTCTTTGCATCTACAAAATTTACGGCATGATCTACCGGCTTATTCACTCTATCGATTGGAATAAACTGGATCAGAGCAAAACCAACCAAAATCCAAAAGATAATTTTCTTTGCCTTCTTCATAAGCTTATTTTACAGGTGTTAGAACTGCATTATTAAGTTTTAATTCTTTTTTTATTGGTTGCTCCGTGGTTTCTTTTTTATCTACAGAAGGAGTACTTGTATTTGGAGTCACAGGAGAAGTTCCTCCTTTAGGACTATCTAATGTTCTTGTATCATGCAGATCCCAATCTTCATTAGTTTCCCACAACCCCCTTATAATGACTTTTTTATAGAAAATATAAGCATCTTCAGCAAAGATTTCATGGGCGAAGTCTGCTTCATCCCAGAATTTGTTTCCATTATTATCCACCAGGATTCTTACAATATATTCCTCAGGTTTCAAAATATCGAATTTCACCTTATCTCCTTGTGTATATTTTTGATAAATTACCTTACCTGAAGAATCAAGAAGCTGGATCCAGTATTTACCTGTCGGAGCATTCGAAAGAGTAAATGCCAGGCTTCCGAATTGATCTATTTTAGCAACATCAAAATCAAAACGTTTTGCTTGTGTATTTTTAGCATAGAAAGAAGAGACTGTCTTACTAGGTATTAAAAGTTGATAGTTTTTTCCGGTAACAAAATCAGATTTCACCTGTATCTGATAAGGATTTGTTTCTGATATTTTAGCTGTAAATGGTAATGTATTTAAGCTATCTCCTTTTACAGTCAACCTCCAACTTGTAGGATCTATTTTATCGATGAAATAATTAGAGGATAATTTAAAGTCAGATTGTGGAGCGAGCGAACCTCCTCCGTTATCACTGTTGATATCCATTACATCTTTCTTATTAAACTTGTAAAATAAGGAAACATTGTAAATACTATCTTTTTTCGGACCCATATTATGACTGAAAACTAATTTCTCGGTAGTTTCCTGTCCAACATTATTTTTCACAGCATCAAACCAGATTCTGACTGAATCGGATTTCGGAGCATGAGTGATTTTAACATCTTTAAGCTTATCATTTAACGATTGAACTTTTACCTCAGCAGGGTTTCCTTCAAAAGTCATTAAAACTCCACCCGGAGCTTCTTTCATTTCTGAATATTTCAAAGGCTTTTTAGAAGGATAAACTTTTAAATTCAATCCTGAAATAGATTTTTCTATATTGAGAGGATCCTTTTGAAATCCTATTTTCTCCTTTCCGGGATCATAAACTGAATTTCCATTCTCATCTTCAAAAGCAATGATTTTATATTTTCCGGGAGTAAGGTAATTTAACTCATAATATCCATCATCATCCACTTTAGTAATATAATAAGGCTTCTGTTTATAGTTCATAGTATCTTTTACCTGATACAGCCCTACGACCAGCTTGTTTTCAGAGCTACTGGATTTCTTTTTAATATCCAGAGCATCTTTTACTTCACCACTGACATACAAATCATCTAATTTTTCTCCAGTAGAAAAGGCAAAGTTGAAGTAACGTAATGGATTAGATTCATTATTATCAACAATAGAGTTTCCAAAGTTGAAATTATATGTAGTATTCGCCTGCAGTGTATCCGACCATTGGATCAAAACAAATTTATTGGCAATTCCGGATGGAAGAATACGTTTGATATTTTTAATCGGTGGAGAAATAATAAGGTTTTTATTGATATCTTTCAACGTAACATACTCATCAAAATCCAAACGGAGTTCGCGAATATCTCTTTTTACATTGATTCTTGTCGTATCAATATTGGAGCTTAAAAATCTAGGCGCTAAAGTATCCTTCGGGCCTCCTACAGGAGATCCAACTCTTGCACAGGAATGTACAAGAAAACAGATAACAAATAATAAAAGAAACCTTTTCATGAAAATGTTTAAGCAAAAATAAACATTATTCTCCAAAAACTTCGTGTCCTGAATTCAAACTATCTTTATTGTCATTCATCACAGACTGAAGTTTATCTTTCTGCAAAGGAAAATCTTCAAATAATCCGGATAGAGCTAATGCAGTATACACTTTATTCGAATATTTGTTTCCAATCGCTACAATGGTCACTTTAGATTTTAAAAGATGGGCAAATACGGAATTGGTACCATGCCACCATCCATTATGATAGGTAAGTTTTTCACCATTATCAAATATTTTCATTCTAAAACCTAATCCATAATTATTCATTCCGGCTTTTTCATTACTGTAGGGAGTGAAAACCATTTGCATCAGCTCAGGCTTTAGGAAATTCTTTGAAAACATAGCCTTTGAAAAATTATATAAATCTCTTGGCGTTGTGTATACATTTTTATCTCCATAAATAAGATCCAATCTGTCTAAAGGATACAATTTGTTTCCACCATAATAAAAAGATTGTGAAGCAGTAGGAATATCTTTTTCCTGGAAAATATAAGTGTGAGTCATTTTCAATGGTGTGAAAACCATTTCTTTCATAGCTTGTGGAAAAGGAGTTTTTGTAACCTTCTCAATTAACAAAGCCAATAATGCAAAATTGGTATTACAGTACATAAATCCTGTATCTGTATCTCTCGACAGTTCAGGTTTATATTTAATAATCATATTCAATACATCCTGATTGGTAATAAACGGCTTTGAAAGTTCTGCCGGTGCCGGCTGTATTTTGGTAATAAAATATTCGTATTTGGGAAGACCACTTCTTTGATCTAATAAAGTTTGTACCGTAACGTTAGGATAAGGAAATCCTGGAAAATATTCTGTAAGGTGATCGGAAAGCTTTATTTTTCCGGCTTCTACCAATTTCATCATTGCCATAGCCGTTAACGTTTTTGAAACCGAAGCGACATGTAATGGTGTATTCTTATCGATAGGCATCTGATGTCCTTCTCTGCCAAAACCTCTATAGTTTTCGTATAAAATTTCGTCTCCTTTTGCCACCAATATTCCACCGCTTAAATCACCTCCTTCCCAGATCTTTTTATAATATTGATCTATATAACCGGCCAATGATTCTTTATTGGATAGCTGACCGTCTGCTTTGGTAAAGACATTACTCAAATCCACATCTCCGTAGTTGGGTAGATTGGTGGTATTCTCTGCTGAAACTTCTTTAGCTTCAGATTTATTTTTACAGGAAAAAAGGGATAAAAAAACAGTTACAATAAGTACAAAATTACGCGTCTTCATGAGATTCAAAAATGAGCGGCAATTTAATAAAACTCGAAAATAAATAATAAATATGAAAGGGATATTATGAATTATTTAACACAAATACTTAAAATAGTAAAATTGAAAAGGCGAAGAAGGCTGAGAAAGCAAAGACGCAACTTCACAATTATGCCTTTCCGTTTTTACCCCTTCAGCCTTCTTTGCTTTCTTCGCTTAGCAATGAGAATTTACAATTTTATCTACAATGAACTGTGCCAGTTTTTCTTTACTTTGATGCGTCCAACCTGCAATATGAGGTGTTACAATTGCCTTTTCGGATTCCAACAGATATTTTAAGTCTTCATTTTCAGCTTCAAGATGTTCGAAAGAAGATTTTTCATATTCCAATACATCCAGACAGGCTCCTCTTATTTTTCCGGATTTTAAAGCCTCAACTAAACTTTCCGTTTTTACATTCTTCCCTCTTGCTGTATTCACAAAATAAAAGTCATTTTTCATATCAGCAATAAACCTTTCATCAATAAGATAATGTGTTTCCTGCGTTAAAGGAATATGTAAACTTACCACCTCTGCAACCTGTTTAAGCTCCTCTAATGTAACCTGTGTTGCAAATTCATCTGAAAGACCGGGAAGAATATCATGAAAAATCACCTTACAACCAAAGCCGGAAAGTCTTTTAGCAGTTGCTTTTCCCATATTTCCATATCCGATAAGTCCAATTGTTTTTCCCAGCAACTCGTCTCCTCTGTTCTCTTCACGTTTCCAAACCCCATTTTTGACCTCCTGGGAAGCAATAAACAATCTATTCATGATTACCAAAAGCATTCCTACAACATGCTCTGCTACTGAATCTCTATTTCCTTCCGGAGAATTGATGAGCTGAATACCTAATTTTTCAGCAACAGGAATATCAATATTTTCCATTCCTGCACCCACTCTTGCAATAAACTTCAGATTCTTTGCTTTCTGAAGGAAGTTTTGATCTAAAGGAATACGGCTTCTGATGATAATTCCGTCATAGTTCTCAATTTTATCACAGACTTCATCGTAAGAGGAAGTAAAATCTTCTTCCAAAATAAAGTTTTTTGCTAAAAGCTGTTCAGTGATTAGGGGATGATTTTTATCTAAAAGGAGTATTTTCATTTTTATTTAAACACGAATTATTTCACAAATAACACAAACTATAAGGTACCGTTGATTACTCTTTTTACTCCATTTTTAAATTGAATGGTATTAAAGTTAACCAACATACCAAGTCTACAATTGCTTAATCGAAGATAGGTAAGTATTTGAGCTAAATGAATATCATTCAATGCTTCTACAGATTTTATTTCTAAAATAAATTTCCTTTCGATCAACAAATCCAGCCGGTAACCAACATCTAATTTAACTTCGTCATAGATTAACGGCATTGGTTTTTGTTTTTCAACAAATAAGCCATTCTTATTAAGCTCATAAAACATACACTCTTCATAAGCACTTTCCAAAAGTCCAGGACCTAAAGTTTTATGAACCAGATAACCTGCTTCGTAAACAATTTTTGATATATCATTTTCTGAAATATCCATCTCACATTTTTTTCATTTTTTGCAGCACAAATCATTTGTGAAAATTTGTGCGGTCATTTGTGTAATTTGTGTTTATTTTTTATCTTTCTTAGAAGCTTGAGGTTCTTCTTGAGGCTCCTGGAATAACTTCTTAAGTTCCACAGATTCCAAAGGTTTCATTCTTCCTGAAAGAATTAATGAAAGTTCTTTTCTACGGAATGCAGCAGCATATCTTTCTTTTTCTTCTTCTGTTTCCGGGATCATATCCGGAATCGGAATCGGACGGTTGAATTCATCTACGGCAACAAAGGTATAAATCCCTGAGTTTGTATGAATTTTTTTCTGATTAATCGGATCATCGGACCATACATCCACATACACCTCCATAGAAGTAGAGAATGCTCGGGAAACTTTAGATTCCAATACCACAACTCCTCCTTCAGGAATCGGATGGTTAAATGAAACATGGTTTACAGAAGCTGTTACTACTCTTCTCTCACAGTGTCTTGCTGCAGAAATAGATGCACATCTGTCCATTTTTGCTAAAAGCTCACCACCAAAAAGGTTTCTTAAAGAATTAGTTTCGTTCGGAAGAACGATATTAGTCATAATGGTCAGGGATTCTGACGCTGTTTTTATTTTTGCCATTTATTCTTAGTGTTGTTTCTGGCAGCCGGAACCGTTTTCGTTCCTTGTACGGCTGGTTTTGCTAATGAATCTTTTTTCAGAGAATCCGAAACCGGTACTGCATGTACCATAACCTTAACGGTGTCTTTTACAATTCTATGGGTAGAAGTTTGTACAGCATTAAAAGATTTCTTTCCAAAAAGGGTTTCTTTTTGGGTAAATACAAAGTAAAGAATCCCCAGAACCGGAATGATTAAAAGGAAAATCCAAAGGATGGATTTATTAAATTTATAATCCTTTTCACGACTTTCGGAAGCCGTTACTTTCTCTCCATTATTGATATCTGAAAATCTGATCTCTTCCAATCCGTAAAAATCAGGACGCCCGGATTCTACTCTATTTCCTTTGAAATGGGTATCTCCCTCTTCAATAAAAACAGTTCCCAGATTTTGAATTTCCAAAACCTGCTCTGCCTGAAGTTTTTTCTTCCAAAAATCAGTCTGAATTTTTAAATCACTTCTGGAAGCTTCTAAAGACATCTGTTTTTGATTGGCTATAAAGGCTGTTAATTCTTCAGACTTCACTTCATAATCAATCGTAAAATCAATCTGGCTGGCCGGAGGTAAAATACTTCCGTTCTCAGAGTTGATAATTGCCTTAGAATTTTTCAGAGAAAACACACCAAAGCCTGGAACTGTGGCAGTTCCGAATTGTTTCAAGTATTCTAAAATGTATGCTGAAATATTCATTTGGTGGCAAATTTATAACTTTTTCATGACTTTTTAAGATATTAATTTGATATAAAAAAAGACTACCGAAGCAGTCTTTTAATTATTTTATATTAAATCAGGTTTACCATTCATTATACCTAATCTCTTTCAAGACAAATTTGAAAATTCCTTTATTTATCTTTTCAACTTTATTTACAATTTTGCCTGTCCTTTGATTATTGAATTTTCCAACTGATTCCAAACATGAAGTTTGTTCCTGCCTGCGAAAAATAATAAGGTGCGCCATCATACACCGCTCCATTGTTAACGTATTTTTTATTGAAAAGATTATTCACCAACAACTTTAGGGCTATATCATTATTGGCAATTTTAAATTGATATTGGGCATTAAAATCTGTGAGAAAATAATCTTTCAATTGAAGATTTTTATCTTCGGTGTTATCCAGATATTGTTTTCCTACGTATTGGTTCATTAAAGCAAACTGGAAGCTCTTTGAAGGATTAAACTTAAGTCCAAGGTTTGCAATAACATCCGGTGAAAAAGAGATTTGAGTATTTCCCAGGTTTCTGATTTCCTTTTTATTGTTGATATTAAAATCCAGATTTCTATTTTGGCTCAAGCTTACATTTCCCGACAATTCCCATTGTTTGGAGAGTTTAGCCAGGGCCCCGATTTCAATCCCTCTTCTGTAGCTCTTCCCTGAGTTTGTTCTGATAAATGCACCTACATTATTCAGTTCTCCATTTAAAACCAACTGGTTAACGTAATACATATAATATAAATTGGCCGTTACCGATAGAATACCAAACTGCTTCTCAATTCCTGCTTCAAAATCGTGGAGTTTTTCAGCTTTCACATTATTATCACTCATCAGATCGTCTCTGTTCGGTTCTCTATGAGCATGAGCATATGAAAGAAAGACTTTTCCGTTTCCGATTTTATAATTCACACCGGCTTTAGGATTGAAGAATAGCCAATTTTTGTCAAGGTTTCCTCCTTCTCCATCTCCTACAGTGATTATTTTGGTGTTATAATCTATATTTCTGATCTGAAGGTCACCAAAGAATTCAAAACGTTCCCCGACTCTCCACAATGCTTTAGCAAAAGCCGCCAATTCATTTTTTACAGAACGATTTCTATAGTACTCATACTCATCAATCTGCGGAAAGTAAACTCCGGTAACATTTCCATAATGTCTGCCATAATATTGGTTAGCCACTGCTCCGAAATTAAGATCAACAGATTCTAATTTTCCGTAAAGCGTTGAAACAATTCCATAGAAATCATTATTTAGCCATTTCTTTCTGATAAAGTCGGAAGATTTGGTGATCTGGCCATTTTCATCAATATTGGGTAAGTTATATCTTGCAAAAGGATCTCCTTGCTTATAATTTTCGTAATACCCTTTTCCCTTAGTATAATGCAACGTAGTTTCCAGATTCCATCTGTCATTGATACCTTGTTCCCAAAGCAATTGATAATGATTTTGTCTGTAATTATCCGTTTCATTATCATAAAAGCCTATGATATTTTTCCAGTCTGCATCATAGATTGCTCCGGAATAATTAAATTTTGGGTCAGTCTCCCATGTTTTTCTATCAATTCCGTTCCAGGCCTGATACGTTTTTTCCTTACCTCCAAAAGCCATAAAACGAATTTTCGTTTTCTTTTCTTCAAATAAGGCTGTAAAGTTATATGAATTCAATTTAGAAGAAGCTCTGTCAATATATCCATCCGATTGAATATGGGTATATCGTCCCATTACAGACAGTCTGTTTTTCCAGAATTTTCCGCTTCCTACTTCCGCTGAATATTTATAAGTATTAAAAGAACCATAGCTATCATCCGTTTTGAAATACATTTTGTCTTCCGGTTCTTTAGAAATTACATTGATACTTGCTCCAAACGCTGAAACTCCGTTATTAGATGTTCCTACTCCTCTTTGAATAACAATTTGAGATGCTGAACTTGTCAAATCCGGAACATTTACAAAGAAGGTTCCCTGACTTTCAGAATCATTATACGGAACGCCATTCATCATCACATTGATTCCTCTACCGGCTACCCCACGAATTCTGAATCCTGTATACCCAACACCATTACCGGCATCTGAAGTAGAGATCACTGAAGTTTGATTTTTTAAGAGAATCGGAAGATCCTGTCCCAGGTTTTTACCATCCAAATCTTTCTGAACATTAATAATTTCCTTTGCAACGGGAAGTCTTTTAGTAAAATTGACCGCATCTATTTCCCTGACACTCAGAGAATCTTTATTTTGAGCCTGGATAAAGGCAACAGAGCCTATGCTAAGCCCTAAAAAAAATAAACCTTTCATTCTATAAATCTTTGACATTTAATGAATAAAAGGGGATCGATAAGATATTATACAAGTTCAGCTCCTGTAGAGCCGACGTCCCTAAACAGCATTACCTGTTCCAGGTTCATTGGGTATAATCTCAGCCTGTTAAAGCACCCCTTTATTTCAATCACAAAATTACAAAAAATATATGAGATGTAGGAAAACAGGATTCATAACTCAAAATGCTGTAAATGTGGTATATGAAAAGGAATAGAACGAATAGAAAATATGACAAAAAATTTGAGTTATTAAAAATATTACTCTATTCCCCATTTCCTAATATGTTTTATTGTGTGCGTCAATGTAATAATATTCTTTTCCGTCTTTTGTCACTTCAAACATCTTACCTAATTTCCAGCTGAAATTTCTTTTGATATTAGAATATTCAAAAGGAATAATAATATTGTTATGCACATCAATCACTCCAAATTTATCATTATTGGACACTACAATCATCGGATTGGAAACATCATCTCCTTCCATAATGTAGAGGTACTGATACTGGGGATAAATCTGAAATTGTCTATAATCCGCCTCATTTACAAATTTTGATTTTTCGATAACTCCGTAAAAGCCATTCAAGACATAAGCTTGAAACAGCTGCTGTTTGTATTCTTCAAATTTACATTTTCCAAAATCCGAATCTTTGAATTGATAGACTCTTTTACCTGTATGATCAATCCTGTAAGAGATCATATCTTTTTCTACTGTCGCATAGTTTTTAGTTCCAAATTTTCTAACTTTTTCATTAGGGGAGTTCAAAAGATTACAATCTTCATAAAAAAATACGGCAATATGATATTCCGGTTGGATAATGAATTTTCCTTTTTGATTAACATATCCGAATTTCCCATCTTTTTTCTTAGGAATCAAAACGGGAAGTTCCTTGTTGATCGTTACTAAATCAGGATTTGTTTTAACCGTTCCATCTCCCTTTTTTATACTGGTTTTCGCAACATTTTTAATAGTAATTTTCTTCACAGCTTTGGTCTGTGATAAAACAAAAACAGAAATAAAAACGCATAAAACATTCAGGATATTTTTCATATTCATCATTTGTCTGCAAAATTACGGCCAAAAATAGAAATTATCAAATTCATATTTATAAAGAATCTAAATAAATTCATTCTCATAAAATAGTAAAATTTCGTAATTTTGGGGAACATTTTGAATTGTTTAATAATTTAAAAAACTTTTAAAAAAGAGTGTAGATTATGCTGACCTTATTGGGTTAATGTTGCATCAACATGCGAGATCTCAAAATGTCATTAATTGTATTTATACAGACCCGTAAAGAACAGCGAATATTCTACCTTTAATATTGAAAGACTTCTATTATGAATATTTATAAGGATTACATTAAAGAGATTGAAGAAAGAAAAAGCCAGGGGCTACATCCAAAGCCAATTGATGGTGCTGAATTACTAAGCGAAATCATCGCACAAATCAAAGACACTGGTAATGCAGATCGAGCAGACTCTCTTAAGTTTTTCATCTACAACACCCTTCCAGGTACGACAAGTGCAGCCGGTGTAAAAGCTAAATTTTTAAAAGAGATCATTCTAGGTGAATCCGTAGTAGAAGAAATCTCACAAGCTTTTGCTTTCGAATTATTATCTCATATGAAAGGAGGTAAATCCATCGAAGTATTATTAGACTTAGCTTTAGGTAACGATATTGCCATTGCTCAACAAGCTGCAGAAGTTCTTAAAACTCAGGTTTTCCTTTATGAAGCGGACACGAACCGTTTAAAAGAGGCATACAACAGCGGAAATGCAATCGCTAAAGAAATTTTAGAAAGCTACGCAAAAGCTGAATTCTTCACTAAACTGCCTGAAGTAGCTGAAGAAATCAAAGTAGTTACTTATATCGCCGGTGAAGGAGACATTTCTACCGATTTGCTTTCTCCGGGTAACCAGGCTCACTCAAGATCAGACCGTGAACTTCACGGTAAATGTATGATTACTCCTGAAGCTCAGGAAGAAATCAAAGCTTTACAGGCACAACATCCTGATGCAAGCGTCATGCTTATCGCCGAAAAAGGAACAATGGGTGTAGGTTCATCCAGAATGTCAGGGGTAAATAACGTGGCTTTATGGACTGGTAAACAAGCGAGTCCTTATGTACCATTTGTAAACATTGCTCCAATTGTAGGAGGAACAAACGGTATTTCTCCAATCTTCCTTACTACAGTTGATGTTACCGGAGGTATTGGTGTTGACCTTAAGAACTGGGTGAAGAAAGTTGACGAAAACGGAAACCCTGTTCGTAACGAAAATGGAGACATCGTTCTTGAAGAGGCTTATTCTGTAGCTACAGGAACTGTTTTAACTATTAATACAAAAGAAAAGAAATTATATAACGGAGATCAGGAACTGATTGACCTTACGAAGTCTTTCACTCCACAAAAGATGGAATTCATCAAGGCTGGAGGATCTTACGCAATCGTATTTGGTAAGAAGTTACAGACATTTGCAGCACAGACTTTAGGAGTAGAAGCTCCGGTTGTTTTTGCTCCATCAAAAGAAATTTCACACGAAGGACAAGGTCTTACAGCCGTTGAAAAAATCTTCAACAGAAACGCTGTAGGAACTACACCAGGAAAAGTATTACATGCTGGTTCTGACGTTCGTGTACAGGTAAACATTGTTGGTTCTCAGGATACGACAGGTCTTATGACTTCTCAGGAGCTTGAATCCATGGCTGCTACTGTAATTTCTCCAGTTGTTGACGGTGCATACCAATCAGGATGCCACACGGCTTCAGTTTGGGATAAAAAAGCTCAGGCTAACATTCCTAAGCTAATGAAATTCATGAACGACTTCGGTTTGATCACAGCTCGTGACCCGAAAGGTGAATACCACTCAATGACTGACGTTATTCACAAAGTTCTTAACGATATCACTGTAGACGAGTGGGCGATCATCATTGGTGGTGACTCTCACACAAGAATGTCTAAAGGTGTTGCTTTCGGAGCTGACTCTGGAACGGTTGCTCTTGCATTAGCGACTGGTGAAGCTTCAATGCCAATCCCGGAATCTGTAAAAGTAACGTTCAAAGGTGAAATGAAGCCTCACATGGATTTCCGTGATGTGGTTCACGCTACTCAGGCTCAGATGTTGAAGCAATTCGGAGGAGAGAACGTATTCCAGGGAAGAATCATTGAGGTTCACATTGGAACTCTTCCTGCTGACCAGGCATTCACATTTACAGACTGGACTGCTGAAATGAAGGCAAAAGCGTCTATCAACATTTCTGAAGACAACACTCTAATCGAATCATTGGAAATTGCTAAAGGCAGAATTCAGATCATGATCGACAAAGGAATGGATAACCACAACAAAGTTCTTCAGGGATTAATTGACAAAGCTAATAAGAGAATTGAAGAGATCAAGTCAGGTGAAAAACCAGCGCTTACTCCAGATGCTAATGCTAAATATTACGCTGAAGTTGTTGTAGATCTTGACGTAATCGTAGAACCTATGATTGCTGACCCGGATGTAAACAATGATGATGTTTCTAAGAGATATACTCACGATACCATCAGAGATCTTTCTTACTATGGTGGTGAGAAAAAAGTAGACCTTAGTTTCGTAGGATCTTGTATGGTTCACAAAGGAGACCTTAAGATCGTTTCTCAGATGTTGAGAAACCTTGAAAAACAAAATGGTAAAGTAGAATTCAGCGCTCCTCTGGTTGTAGCAGCTCCTACTTACAACATTATTGATGAGTTAAAAGCTGAAGGAGATTGGGAATTATTAGAGAAATATTCAGGTTTTGAATTTAATGACAATGCTCCAAAAGGTGAAGCTCGTACACAATATGAAAATGTAATGTACCTTGAGCGTCCTGGATGTAACCTTTGTATGGGTAACCAGGAAAAAGCAGCGAAAGGAGATACTGTTTTAGCTACTTCAACACGTCTTTTCCAAGGAAGAGTTGTAGAAGATTCTGAACGTAAAAAAGGAGAGTCTTTATTGGCTTCAACACCTGTAGTTGTTCTTTCTGCGATCATCGGAAGAATTCCAAGCATCGAAGAATATAAAGCAGCTGTTGAAGGAATTGACCTTACTACTTTTGTACCTTCTATCAAAGAATTAACAAGTACAAGCGCTCACTAATACAATTGAAACATAGGTCGAAAGACTGTTGAAAATTATATGAATGAAAGATTTTAGTCCTTTAAGGATTTAAAATCTTTCGTTCTTTTGTTTAGAATCATTCTATTTTAAGTGAAATACAATTTTTTCCCGAAAAAACCGAGAAAATAGAATCTATTTTTTCTTAAATTGAAAGTGATAAAATCACTTGATTTTAAGATCAAAATTATCCCTGTTTATGGATTATAGGAACGTTTTTTGATGTAAGTAAATTACGTTTTCTCTCTCATACAGGGAAAGTAACCTATTGAAAAAGAATAAAATTACATTAATATGACTTTTGATATTGATATGATCAAAAAGGTATATGAGCGTTACCCGGAAAGAATTGCTGCGGCAAGACAAGTTGTGGGAAAACCTCTTACCCTTTCAGAAAAAATCCTTTATACCCACCTTTGGGAAGGAAATGCAACACAAGCACATGAAAGAGGAAACTCTTATGTAGATTTCGCACCGGACAGAGTTGCCATGCAGGATGCAACAGCACAAATGGCACTTTTACAATTCATGCAGGCAGGAAAATCTAAAGTAGCTGTTCCTTCCACGGCTCACGCGGATCACTTGATCCAGGCAAAAGTAGGCGCTGATAAAGATCTACAGGAAGGTATCAACAAAAACTCTGAAGTATTCAACTTTTTAAGTTCGGTGTGTGATAAATATGGAATTGGATTCTGGAAACCGGGTGCCGGTATCATTCACCAGGTTGTATTGGAAAACTATGCTTTCCCTGGCGGAATGATGATAGGTACAGACTCTCACACGGTAAATGCCGGCGGACTAGGAATGGTTGCTATTGGTGTAGGAGGCGCTGATGCAGTAGACGTAATGGCCGGAATGGCCTGGGAACTTAAAATGCCTAAACTTATCGGTGTTAAATTAACCGGTAAAATGAACGGCTGGACTTCTGCTAAAGATGTTATCTTAAAAGTAGCAGGAATCCTTACCGTAAAAGGAGGAACCGGATGCATCGTAGAATATTTCGGTGAAGGAGCGGAATCTTTATCTGCTACAGGTAAAGGTACCATCTGTAATATGGGAGCCGAAATCGGAGCTACAACTTCTACTTTCGGATATGATGATTCCATGAGAAGATATTTATCAGCAACCGGAAGACAAGATGTTGTAGACGCAGCGGATAAAATTGCCGAACACTTAACAGGTGATGCTGAAGTATATGCTAACCCTGAACAATATTTCGATCAATTAATTGAAATCAACCTTTCAGAATTGACACCTCATTTAAACGGACCTTTCACTCCGGACTTGGCGACTCCAGTTGCTGAATTCAGAGCCAAAGCTGAAGCGAACGGATGGCCATTAGAAGTTGAATGGGCATTGATCGGTTCTTGTACCAACTCTTCATATGAAGATTTATCAAGAGCGGCTTCTATCGTAGAAGATGCTGTATCAAAAGGAGTAAAGCCTAAAGCAATTTTAGGAATTAACCCAGGTTCTGAGCAGGTGAAATTCACAGCGGAAAGAGACGGTTTCTTAGATTCATTCAGAAAATTTGAAAACGCAAGAATCTTTACCAATGCTTGTGGGCCTTGTATCGGACAATGGGACAGAGAAGGGGCTGAAAAAGGAGAGAAAAACTCTATCATCCATTCTTTCAACAGAAACTTTGCAAAAAGGGCTGACGGTAACCCAAATACCCACGCATTCGTAGCTTCTCCAGAAATGGTAGCTGCTGTGGCTATTTCAGGTAGATTAGACTTCAACCCAATTACAGATACTTTAACCAACGAAGCTGGTGAACAGGTAAAATTGGATGAGCCTAAAGGTTTTGAGCTTCCTGCAAAAGGATTTGCTGTAGATGACAATGGTTATCAGGCTCCTTCTGAAGATGGCTCTAAAGTGGTTGTAAACGTAAGTCCTACTTCAGACAGACTTCAGTTGTTAGAAGAATTCCCGGCTTGGGACGGTAAAAATATTACAGGAGCAAAAGTGTTAATCAAAGCTTTTGGAAAATGTACTACAGACCACATTTCTATGGCCGGACCATGGTTGAAATACAGAGGTCACTTAGATAATATTTCCAACAACATGTTAATTGGAGCTGTAAATGCTTACAACATGGAAACCAACCACGTTAAAAATGAATTAACGGGTGAATATGGAGAAGTTCCTGCCGTACAGAGAGCTTATAAAGCTGCTGGCGTTCCAACGATCGTTGTAGGAGACCAAAACTACGGTGAAGGATCTTCAAGAGAGCATGCCGCAATGGAACCTAGACATCTTGGGGTAAAAGCTGTATTGGTAAAATCATTCGCAAGAATCCACGAAACGAACCTTAAGAAACAAGGAATGCTTGGAATTACTTTTGCTAATGAGGCTGACTATGATAAAATCCAGGAAGATGACACCGTTAACTTCTTAGATCTTGATCAGTTTGCTCCAGGAAAACAATTGACATTAGAATTCGTACATAAAGACGGAACTAAAGATATCATCATGGCAAACCATACTTACAACGATCAGCAAATCGATTGGTTCAAAGCCGGATCTGCCCTGAACTTGATTAAACAACAAGAAAAATAAGATTAATTGTTAGATCGATTAATAATAAAAGACGACTTCTTTTGAGGTCGTCTTTTTGTTTTATAATTTTAGTCAAAACATAAAAAGATCTGCTTAATCTCCGAAATCTGTGTGAGAATAATTTCTTAAGATTTCTCGCAGGTTTTGCAAGTTTTGCAGATCGATTATGAAGAAGTAAATCTAAACGTTATAAATATTGAAATCTATAACGTTTGATTGATTGGTAATATTAGTTGATATTCACCTTTTGTTCCGGTTTGTTTTTATCCGGATTTTTGGCTAAGATCACAGTTAGAACACCATTTTCATATTTCGCTGAAATCTGATCATCAAAAACTTTATCTGTCAGCTGAAATCTACGTTCAAACGAACTTACATAAAATTCCTGATAAATGATTTTTGAGTCTGAAACCTTATCTTCCTGAGCGTAAGAGATGATAAGAATCTGATCTTTCACGGATACTTTGAAAAGTTCTTTCTCTAAACCCGCAGCATAAAGCTGTACGGTAAAGTGATCTTCGTTCTCTATAATATTTACAGGCTTATAAGTATTTATTTTTCTATCAAACATTTCTTTAAAAGGATGATTACCTGCCATGAAATGTTCTTTAAATCTTTTTCCGAAGCCATTTCTTCCAAACGGCCCACATTGGCCATGTTTACTAAATGGATTTTGTGTATTATTATCTTGTGTATACATAATTTTAATTATTTGATAGTGTTGTTTTAAACTTGATTATTGTATTGGAATAATGCCCATGTCTTCCTTAGAAATTTGTGAAAAGACAGATTTTTGTTCCGGAAAATCATGGTGATAAGGAAGATATTCAATGTTTTCGTATCTCATTTGTTTTCTACTTCTTTTCCCTACAATTTTTGCGATCAATGTTCCGATTCCGGCTACGACTAATCCAACCAGCAACAGTTTAAAAACTATTGATAAGATGAATAATGCTACTCCTGCCAATAACGTTAGTCCTAATACCCTTGGCAGAATAAATTTTATTTTATCGTTCATTTTATTCTTTATTAGATGTTAATTGTTTATTTGTAAGATAAAGCAAATCCGGATTTACTTTTATAATTGTTTGTACATTCAACTGCTTACATGATACAAGACGAAAGTTCTTTTTATTTTACTTTAAACTTTTTTATTTCAAAAACAACAAACAGCATTTTAAGGCTTAAAATTCCTACTATAAGGGCTTTTTTAAAAGAATATTAATTCTATATCCAACATTTTGTAACAAAATTTATTTTTCAGCGTCTAACTGATTAGTAGTAAAAAACATTATGAAAAAAACTATATTCGCTTTATCTTTGATAAGTTCTGTGTTCGTTTTTTCACAGGAAAAAAGCAATAATCAACCAAAAGAAAAACAAATTGACGGTGTTGTCATCACCAAAACTAAAAAAGCCGTTGAACAAAAAGCTGATCGTACTATTTTTGATTTTTCGGAACAACCTCAGCTTAATAACGGAAATGTTTTAGAAGGTATTAAAAAACTTCCCGGGCTCGTAGCCACAGACATTGCAGGAATGATGTATCAGGGAAAAATGCTGGATGTATATCTTAACGGAAGACCTTTAAATATTACTTCCAATGAGCTAAACTCCTTTCTGGAGGGCATGCCTGCCAATTCCGTCGAAAGAATTGAAGTTGTTACCCAACCAGGCGCAGAGTTTCCTGCCACATCCGGAGGGGCCATCATGAATATTATTACAAATAAAAATGCCAATAAATATTTAACAGCTACTTATTCCGGAAATTATTCGTTTAGCAACTATGATAAGTATAGAAACAGAACAACCAATTCCATCAATCTAAATGCTAGAAATAAACTATTCGGGTGGCAACTAAACGTTGGGCAAAATTATCGTGAAAGTATGATGAATACTCAACAGGATAATCTATTAAATAGTAATACGGATCGATATGGACGAGGTTATTTTGCAAAGTCAGGAGTAACTTTTGAACTGGGACAAGACAGGTTATTATTGAACTACGACATTTATCACAATAATAATGATAACTATACTTTAAGTAAAGGTATTGCTGATATTCTTGCATCTTCTTCAACCATCAGAGAAGCAATATTTGAATCTTCCGATGCTGCCCGCACCAATAGCTTGAGACAGGAAGCAGTGGTAACGTATCAAAAACGTTTTGCAGACAAATCTCAAAAATTGGATTTCCAACTAGGGTATACAAAATCAAATAGCAAATTCTTACAAGATAATTTTTACCGAAAAGGCAATTTTACCGATGATGGAGCTCCTTTCTTCCAACCTGGAGCAAATGATCTTCTCAATAATAAATCGGATATGAGAATTGCCAATTTCAAAGTAGACTATGCACAGCCCATCAAATTACTTGATGGAGGAAAAGTAAGCGCCGGAGGTTTGTATGAGAGACAGGACTATGATACCGAAAGCAAGGGCCTTACAAACCTGGAATATCACAGACAAACAGCCTCTACATACTTAGAATTCCAAGCAAAATTAAAGAAGTTTGATTTTACATTAGGAGCCAGAGCTGAAAACTATGATATTTATGGAATCACAAGAAAAGACAGCTTGGGTACCGTTGTACAAAAAGACCTTGTCCCTTTTAACAAGTTTAAGTTATTCCCTAATGCAAGTGTACAATACAACCTGATGAATCAGGTGTATGTTGCTGCCAATTATAATAGAAAGATCAGTTTACCAAGCATTTCGGCTTTAAACCCGAACAACACAACATTTGCAGGCCCTAATACTCAAATAAGTGGTAATCCTTATCTTCAGCCTACTATTTTCGATAATTATGAGTTGAAAATTTCTGCTTTCGATTATGCATTTATTGGATATAGTGTAAGCTCGGCCAGCAATCAGGTAGCACAGATTATCAGAAAAGAAGGTAAAAATCTTTACAACGAACAGATCAATATCTCCAATATGAAAATCCATAATTTCAATGTTGGACTTCCTGTTCCGTTCCAGATTTTCACGAAATCAATAAGTGAGATTATGAAGTCTAACTTCAATCCTGACAAAATGAATTTCATGTACATTTATGCAGGATACCAGAAACATGACATTGATAACCTCAACAATAAAGGTTTCTGGATATTCAATATCATGACTCAGTTACTTTTACCAAAAGATATTAAATTGACAGCTAATTACAGTTATCTGACTCGCAAAGCAGGATATTTTTATTTTACTGCTGAAAAACCATTTAACAATAACTTAGATATCACTCTGACGAAAAAGTTCATGAACAACCGTCTTACAGTTTCAGTTTTTGCTAATGATATTTTCAATGGTCAAGTGATGCAGGTAAGTTCTAATCCGCCTTCAGGTGAAAGTGTGATGCTTAGATCCAAATATGATTCAAGAAACTTTGGAATTTCTATCAATTATAAAATTCCTACCAAAAATAAACTGGCCAAGGAAGATCCAAACATCTTAAATCAGACGAAAAAAGAGGATAATGGAGGAGTAATGCAGCAAGGTCAATAATAGACTTAAATGATTAATAACCAAAAATGAGGCAGTAATAG
Source organism: Chryseobacterium sp. PMSZPI (assembly GCF_002835665.1). Classification (GTDB taxonomy): domain Bacteria; phylum Bacteroidota; class Bacteroidia; order Flavobacteriales; family Weeksellaceae; genus Chryseobacterium. The sequence continues at coordinate 128,178 of NZ_PIZV01000074.1, read as the reverse complement.
TATCACTGCCTCATTTTTATTTTTATTGATTTTATACCGATCACAAAGAGATCTCACACAGATTTAGCTGATAACGCAGATTTTTTCTTCGTAGAACTACAACACATCCACACTAAGATCTGCGAAACCTGTGTGATCTTCGAGAAATAAGAATCTAATCCACTTTAGAACTCTAAGGTTTGAAATCTCCAATTCAACGCATCAATTAAGGTTAACTGATTGACAATTACAGGTATACCTGTAATTATCTTCAAGGTTTGAAGGGCCATCATACTTCCTACAATTCCTGGAAGAGCCCCCAAAACACCAAGACTATCACAATCCGGAATATTTTCATCAAAAGGAGGTTCAGGAAATATATCTCTTAGATTTTTACTTCCTTTATAATTGAAAACAGCTACCTGGCCTGAAAATCCTAAGATACTTCCATATACCAATGTTTTCTTTAATTTTACACAGGTATCATTCACCAGATATCTTGTTGAAAAATTATCAGAACCATCTACAATAATATCATATTGCGAGAGCATTTCTTCAGCGTTCAGCTCATTAACTTTCTGCTCAATTCGAATAAAGTTAACTTGATGATTCAAATTATTTACAAAGACTTCTGCACTTTTCACCTTTAATGTTCCGATTCCATTTTCATTGTGAATCACTTGTCGATTCAGGTTATGAAGCTCAACTTTATCAAAATCTGCTACTGCTAAAGTACCTACACCGGCAGCCGTTAAGTATTGAATAACAGGACTACCCAATCCGCCAGCTCCAATAACAAGGACTTTTGAGGTCATAATTTTCTTTTGCCCTTCCAAACCTATTTCATCAATAAATATCTGTCGACTGTATCTTTTAAAAATATCTTCTTTTTGCATACTTATTCATTGAGCTATTAAGGAACTTTCTTTTATATTACACGCCTAAAGTCTTCAACTTCGCTCAGACTGACATCTCAAAATAAAGCATTTAGTTGTAGTGTTATCACGCTGAGCGAAGTCGAAGCGATTTACCTTAACTTCTTAATCACTCTTAAGGGTTTAATGGTTTTAAAACTTACATCCCACTGTAAACAGAATCCCAATCCTTCATCACGGGATCATATCCTGCTTTTTTAATCATATTTCTAATCTCTTCCATACTTCGATCATCACTGGTTTCAAACTGCTCCAAAGATTCCTGATCTACTGCATATCCACCGGGATTCGTTTTTGACCCTGCACTCATTGCTGTAGCCCCTAATGATACGATATGATTCCTGAATGTTTCATTTTCTCTTGTGGATATTGATATTTCCAAATCTTCATTCCAAATTCTGTAAGCGCATATCAATTGCAGTAAATCTCTATCTTCCATGATAAAGTTGGGTTCTATGATTCCTTCCGCAGGTCTTAATCTTGGAAAAGAAACTGAAAATTTAGTTTTCCAATATTGTTTTTGGAGATAATCGATATGAAGGGCATTGAAAAAGCTATCAACCCTCCAATCTTCCAATCCCAACAAAACTCCAAGACCGATTTTATGAATACCCGCCCTCCCAATCCTATCCGGAGTATCCAAACGAAAATGAAAATTTGACTTTTTACCTTTCGGATGGTATTCTTTATACACATCCTGATGGTAAGTTTCCTGATACACCAATACAGAATGTACTCCCTCTTCATGAAGAAGTTGGTACTCTTCTTCCACTAAGGGCTGTACTTCAATAGAAATATTTGAAAAATGAGGTTTTAATAAACGGACTGCATTCTGAAAATAAGGAACTCCAACAATTTTATTGGCTTCTCCGCTCACTAATAACACATGATTCACCTCCATTGATTTCAGGACTGAAGCTTCAACCATTAATTCTGTATCGGTAAGTGTTTTCCTCTTTAAATTATTATCTAAACTGAATCCACAATAAGTACAGATATTCTGACACTCATTACTGAGGTACAACGGAGCGTATAGTTGAATGGTCTTTCCAAAACGTTTTTGGGTAAGTGATCGCGTCATTTTAGCCATCAGCTCCAATTCCTGAGAAGCTGCCGGTGAAAGCAAAATCAAAAAATCATCAATGGTCTTATGTTTTTTCTGAAGACTATTTCTTACCTCTGATAAACTTATCTTTTTGAGCCTAGCTTTTATCTCATCCCACTGATATTGTTCAAAAACATCTTTAAAGCTGTTCATACCTTTAATTTTTACTCAAATAAAAACGAAGTTAGCGGACTCGAGGCTTCCGCATGATTAGCAATAGCACCTAATCCTGCTTCAAAAGCTCTTCTTCCTGCAATTACTCCTTCTTTAAAAGCTATTGCCATATTAACGGGATTTCCTGCTACAGCAATCGCCGTGTTCACCAGTACTGCATCTGCTCCCATTTCCATGGCTTTTGCGGCATCAGAAGGAGCTCCGATTCCGGCATCCACTACAACCGGAACATTACTCTGGCTAATGATAATTTCTAAAAAATCCAATGTTCTCAATCCTTTATTGGTTCCAATCGGCGCACCCAAAGGCATTACCACAGCTGTTCCTACATCTTCGAGGCGTTTGCATAAAACAGGATCAGCGTGGATGTAGGGCATTACAATAAAGCCTAATTTGGCAAGTTCTTCAGTAGCATATAATGTTTCAATAGGATCCGGCAAAAGGTATTTCGGATCCGGGTGAATTTCCAGTTTTACCCAATTTGTTTCCAGTGCTTCCCTGGCCAATTGCGCAGCCAATACAGCTTCTTTCGCTGTTCTTGCTCCTGAAGTATTCGGAAGAAGGTGAACATTTGTTTCTCTCAATGAATCTAACAAATCGTCTTCAGCAGATTGGGCATCAATTCTTTTTAAAGCCATGGTTACCATATTTGTTTCCGAAGCAACAACGGAGGTTGTCATATCTCTAAGACTTCCGAATTTTCCCGTTCCTAAAAACAGTCTTGAATCAAAAGTTCTGTCTGCTATTATCAGTTTTTGGTTGTTCATATCATTACTTTTTTAAATTCATTAATAATGGATGGTTCTTTAGTGATCAGCCCCGAAATGGATATTCCATAGATACCGATCTGTTGTAAAGATTGAATATCTTCAAGTGTAACGCCTCCAATGGCAAATATTTTAGGTACTAATATTGATTTCTCACGAAGTTGATCAATAATTTCCCGGTATCCTTCAAAACCAAGAATTGGGCTTAATTTTTCTTTGGTGGAAGTAAATCTCAAAGGTCCCAAACCAATGTAATCACAAGGTTCATTTATTCTTTGAAATACGTCAGATATTGTATTTGCTGTTCCACCAATAAGTTTATTATCTCCTAATATCAATCTTGCTTCTTCAATAGATCCATCATTAAGGCCCAAATGAACTCCGTCCGCATCTATACTTTTTGCAAGCTGAACATGATCATTAATGATGCATATTGACTGATATTCTGAGCAAAGTCGTTTTGACGTTTCACAAAGGTTGATCAATTCATTTTCAGGTGCATTTTTCCATCTGACCTGTATCCATTTTATTCCGTTATCCAAAGCCTTACGGATGTTAATTTCTTGTTCTTGTTCCGTATTGCCTTGTGATATGTATTGTAATTTTTCCATATTTAATATCTGTATCCTATTAGTGAGCCCATTAAACCACAAAGGCACAAAAGCTTTGTATTTGAAACACTTTAGGGCACTTTAGTAATTGTAAAGAGGCCGCATAAAAAGTTCACATAAGATGAAAATCAAAGATTTTCAAAAAAACTTTAGTGCTCTTATTAAGTGTTTAGTAGTCACTTAAAATCACTAAAGTGTTAATATCTTTTGTTTCTTTTGTGGTTAGAAATCTTTTTTGTTCTTTCGAATCCAAGTTATCTATATTGAATGTGTTCCCAATAAAGAGGGATTGCTTTTTAAAAATTTTTCGATGTATAATTTTCCGGTTCGGCAGGCAGTTTCCATATTTTCGCCTTTCGCAAGTTCGGCCGTAATGGCTGAGGATAAAACACAGCCGGAACCGTGTTTAGGGAAATAGATTGTATTGTCTTCAGCCGGAATTAGTAAAATTTCTTTTTTATTTTCGACTAAAATATCTGTTCCTAAATGATCTTCCCGATGTCCTCCTTTGATCAGCAATGAGCATTGGCGGGTATCCGGCAAAAGATTATTTTCCTTTAAAACAGTATATTCGTTATAATTGGGAGTTATCAAACTGAGTTTATTAACCGTATCTTTTAATTGAGATAGAGTTTCAAGATCAAAAAAATTAAATTCTGAAGTGCTTTTCAGAACAGGATCCCAAACAATTTTTATTTCAGGGTTCCCTTTTTGAACTGTTTCTACAATCTTACCCAGAAATTCGGCATCCTTCACTATTCCAATTTTCACTGCTGAAACGGGATAATTTTCCATCAAAACCTGAATTGCTTCAGTTACTTCATCTATAGGCCGCCATTCTAAATTCAGACATTTGGAAGCAGTCTGCAATGTCAATGCTGTACACACTCCAAGTCCCATTACTTTCGCCTGTTCAAAGGTTTTACTATCTGATAATAAGCCTGCTCCACCGCTGGGATCGAAGCCTGCAATACTTATGACATAAGGACGTTCCTGCATTTTTTGAATACATTTAATGGTTCTTCACTTTCCCAGATGGCACCCAACAGTGCTGCTCCATCTGCTTCTGATTCGAAAACTTCATGAATATTATCCTGATCAATTCCTCCAAGGGCAATTAACTTTACGTCCGGATTATTCCGATGTGTTATTTCTGCTTTTATGGTAGAATCCAATCCATATCCTTTTTTGGAGATACTCGGAAAGAACGGGCTTATGAAGGCATATTCCCATTCTTTTTCCAAAGTATTGTATGTTCTGATATTATGTACCGAAGTTGAAATGGTATTTTCTTTTGCAAAAGATTTATATGTTTCTTCCCTTCTATCCATCTCCCTGAAATGAAACCTTGAAATATTAAATTCTTTCCCAAAATCGTAATGCGTATGTAATACCAGCTGTGAATGAAAGGCTTCATCAATCTGAGTGATAAATTTAATCATTTCATTCCGGCTGGTCAGAGGTTTACGGAGGTGAAGCAAATCGAGTCCTTCCTGAAACATTTCATTAATAAGCTTTGTTTCGTTCGGGACAATCAATTCAGGAGTGATGACAAGGATCATATATAAATTTCTTTTCCTTTTTCAATAAATTCTTGAGATTTATCCAGCATTCCTTTTTCTGCAGATTCACGGATTTCCTGTGTAATCTTCATAGAACAGAATTTCGGGCCGCACATAGAACAGAAATGTGCAATTTTAGCACCTTCCGCCGGAAGTGTTTCATCATGATAAGCTCTAGCCGTTTCAGGATCCAATGAAAGATTGAATTGATCTTCCCATCTGAATTCAAATCGAGCCTTACTCAATGCATTATCCCGATATTGCGCTCCGGGGTGTCCTTTGGCTAAATCTGCTGCGTGCGCTGCCAGTTTATAGGTAATCACTCCGACCTTTACATCGTCTTTATTCGGAAGCCCTAAATGTTCTTTTGGAGTTACATAGCAAAGCATTGCACAGCCAAACCATCCGATCATTGCCGCTCCTATTCCTGAAGTAATATGGTCATAACCTGGCGCAATATCCGTAGTCAAAGGTCCTAAAGTGTAAAAAGGTGCTTCATGGCATTCCTTTAACTGCTTATCCATATTTTCTTTGATCATATGCATCGGAACGTGGCCCGGCCCTTCAATCATTACCTGTACATTATGCTTCCACGCAATTTTGGTTAGTTCACCTAAAGTTTCCAGTTCTGCAAACTGAGCGGCATCATTGGCATCTGCAATAGATCCCGGACGAAGTCCATCTCCTAAAGAAAAAGCGACATCATACTTCTTCATAATCTCACAGATCTCTTCAAAATGAGTATATAAAAAGCTTTCTTTGTGATGGAAAAGGCACCATTTTGCCATAATAGATCCTCCCCTGGATACAATTCCCGTTACTCTATTGGCTGTCAGATGAATATAGCGTAATAAAACGCCGGCATGAATCGTGAAATAAGAAACACCTTGCTCTGCCTGTTCAATCAAAGTATCTCTGAAGATCTCCCACGTCAAATCTTCAGGAACCCCTTTCACTTTTTCCAATGCCTGATAAATAGGAACTGTACCAATCGGAACCGGACTGTTTCTGATGATCCATTCTCTTGTTTCATGAATATTCTTTCCGGTAGAAAGGTCCATAATCGTATCGGCACCCCATCGGCAAGCCCATACTGCTTTTTCCACTTCTTCTTCAATACTTGAGGAAACAGCACTATTCCCAATATTGGCATTGATTTTTACTAAAAAGTTTCTTCCAATGATCATCGGCTCACTTTCCGGGTGGTTGATATTATTCGGAATAATGGCTCTTCCGGCAGCAATTTCATCTCTTACAAATTCCGGTGTAATTTTATTTTTAGGAGTATTAGCACCAAAGCTATGTCCGGCATGTTGAAAGGCCATTTCTTTAGAAACAGATTCCAGCTGTTCAATTCTTTGATTTTCTCGAATCGCCACATATTCCATTTCAGGAGTGATGATTCCTTGCCTCGCGTAATAAAGCTGAGTAAGTTCTTTTCCTTCCTGTGCCACTTTCGGTTGATGATCATACGCAAAACGTAATTCATCAAGGCGAGGATCCGCCAGACGGGCTTTCCCGTATTCTGAAGTAATTCCTTCAAGCACGGTAACATCGTTTCTATCAAGAATCCATTGTTCTCTAATTCTTGGAAGCCCCTTCTGGATATCAATGGTTGCATTTTCATCTGTATAAGGACCTGAAGTATCATAAATGGTAACAGGAGCATTATCTTCAAAGCCTCCATTCGAAAGTTTGGTTGGGCTAAGCTGAATTTCACGCATGGCTACATTGATAGGATGTATTTTTCCTTCAACGTAAATTTTCTTTGAGTTCGGAAATGGCGAACATGTAATGGAGTGAGCCATAAGTATTGGTATTAAATATGAGAATTAACCGCCTTGAGTGGCAGTGATGATTAAAATTGAATCGTTATTACTGAGGAAGGTTTCTGCCCAGGCGGACAGTGGAATAATACGGTTGTTAAGAGCTACAGCGATGCCTTTTCTTTTTCCAGGCAGCTCTATAGCCAGCAATGCTTCCAGATTTTCAGGAAGTACATCAAATGATTTTCGGGTGTGGTTGATTATAAGTTCCATTCCTAATAATTTAAATACACTTTAGGAATGGCTATTATTGTACAATAGAATGTACAGCAAAAGTCATCTACTTTTCCCTACGCTGGTATGATCCAGATCAGGTTCAAAGGGTAAAGTCTCAGTCTGTTGATTACAGACACCCCTAAAGTATGGGACGAAGTTAGTTATTTTTTCAGAATGGGCAAAATTGAATTTTATATTAAACAAAAAGACCATCTCGATGTTGAGATGGTCTAGTTAATATATTCTTGAAATCCTTTATTTACGCTTGACTATGTTGAACTTTTTTCACGAATGTATCTAAAGTCATGATTTTTTCTCTGAATTCTTTTGGAAAGCTATCCAAGTATGATTTGGGAACAACAAGATTTACATTATACTTATACATTTCTTCAAGTTGATTTTTGGATATGCCTTGTTGTAAAGTAAATAAATGTTTGGTTTTAATTCTATCCGCTTCATTCAATATTTGTCTCCACCTATCTTTACAAGTTGTTTTTGATGCTAAAACCATTAATTTACCTTCATCATATCTTGGATTGTGATAAGCCTCTATATTTGGGAATAAAAAGTCCGGCTTTTTATTAAACTCCGTAATAGACTGAGTATCAAATTTTAATTCAAATGTTTTAAAAATCTCACTCAAATGATGTTCTAATGATTTTCCAGCTCTACTTTTTCTTCGATTCAAAATTGTATTGGCAATTTCTATTAGTTCTTCGACAGAAAGGAATGGTGTTTTTATTCTTGTGGAATATCTGTTATTTTCTAATGTTTTAAAAAGTTGAAATTCAGTATTTATCCATTGTAGAATTTGTTTATCGGGATTAGCTTTTATTAATTGTGGAGTTACATTATATACACTGTTATAACAATTCCTTGCTCTTTTTGCCAGCTCCATGGTAGTAGGAAAATCCATCGATAAAGTAGAGATAAAAGCATTAAAACATTCTATAAGTTTATCTTCAGCTGTTGGTTCAGACTGTTTAGGAATTATACCATTTATTTCCGTAGTAGAAATATTTAACGCAGTTAAAAAACCTTCAATTTCTTCATCAGTTTGAAGTATAAAAGCTTCATAATAATAATCATATTTTCTTACAATAACAAGTAAATCACCAATATTATTATCTTTCAGAAACGGGAATTCTCTTCCAAATCTTGTTAACCTATATTCATTTCGTGTTCCAACTCCATAATATATAAATCTACTTTGAGTTTCAAAACTATTTTGCCATTTTATAGTGATAAACTTATCTTTATTTTCTCCTTTTTGTCCGGGAGAATCAAAAAATAATTGCCAACTGTTTTTATGAATATGAAATCCTGACTGATGCCCACCTGTTGCCCCAACGTCATTTGCAGTAATAAATTTTGAAAAAGCAGTATCAGAATTTTGAACAGATTGGATAACCTCAGTTAAGATGCTATTTTCCATTTTCTTCTAAAGTTTTTGCTAACTGCTTTGCAACAGCTTGAATTAAAGGCACAGCAACTGAATTTCCAAATTGTTTATAAGCCTGATTATTAGACACTGGAATTATAAATTTATCTGGAAAGCCTTGTAATCTGGCACATTCTCTTGGTGTTAATCTTCTTGGATTAGAATTTTCTTGTGGGATTAATATTTCAGCTCCATCTTTATAATATCTTGCAGACATCGTTCTGGAAATTCCTTCTAAATCAGTTAATCCAAAACCAAAACCATTTCCTTTTGCTTTATGTTTTGCGGCATAATCCTGTAAATAATTCCAAAGTTTATCAGACAAAGTATACTTGGGATCAATGTCTGTTTCTAAAATATTTTTAATCTTTGCTTTGGATTTTGGCAACTTTGGAAATTCAAAACTTTCATTCTTTTTAAAAAATTCATTTCTAAATCCTACAATAATAATTCTTTCTCTATGTTGAGGAACGAAATGCTTTGCATCCAACACTTGATAATAAATTGAATAGCCTAATTCAGTCAATGTATTTCTAATTACCTTGAATGTCTTCCCTTTATCATGAGAAACAAGATTTTTTACATTTTCCAACATAAAAGCTTTTGGCTTTTTTTTCTCTATAATTCTTGCTATATCAAAAAATAATGTCCCTTGTGTTTCATCTAAAAAACCATGTTTTCTTCCCAATGCATTTTTTTTAGAAACTCCTGCAATTGAAAAAGGTTGACAGGGAAATCCAGCCAATAGAACATCATGATCTGGGATGTCATTTTCATTAATTCCGGTTATATCTCCATATGGTACTTCTCCGAAGTTGGCTTCATACGTTTTCTTTGCAAAGTTATTCCATTCACTTGTAAAAACACATTTGCCTCCAACATTTTGATATGCAAGCCTAATTCCACCAATCCCAGCAAATAAGTCAATAAATCTAAATTTAAAATCTGTCTTGGGTGGAAATGGAACGTCAAATTTAAAAGGAATATATAGTTGTTCCGAGTCTTCTACAGTTGATAAAATTTCTTTTTGCAAATATTCTTTTGCAGAAGGTTTAAAGTATTGAGAGACACCATTTGTATGATTTTGCCAATAATGTGTTAAAGCAGCAAAACCGTCATTTAAGTGCCTGTCAATCTTTATATTAAGTCTTTCTTTTATTTCACTGTATGTTGTCATTTATTCTTTTAAGTTTTCTTCTATTTTATTGATGCAAGATGCTAAATTTTTTCGAATTTCTTTGCTCCAAAATCTCAAAACTTTCCAGCCTTGTCTGTAAAGTTCTTCATTCACAGCTTTATCACGTTTTATATTTTGTTTAATTTTATTCCACCAAAAAGTTCTATTAGTCTGTATTCTAAATTTCTCAGTTTCCCAGTCTTTCCCATGAAAATATTCACTATCTACAAAAATTGCAAGTTTATTCTTTTTGAATGTGAGATCCGGCTTACCAAAAACAGACTTATTATTTTTTCTATAACGATATCCAAGTTTCCATAGAGTTTTAGCCAAGAGAATTTCATCTTTTGTTCCCTTACTCTTGATAGCTTGCATATTTTTTCGTCTCTGTTCTTTTGTTAAAACATCCATAAATACAAAATTATAAATTTGATTGACAAAACAGAAGTATATATCTTAAGATCAGCCGGTTTTAATTTTGAAGATAAAGATTAGGCATAATTAACAAAGAAAAATAAAGCGCCCTATTACCTACTGATGATTAGCAAATTTGGAGAATTGTTCATAACAATAGCTTTAATTTTAATAATATAAAGCATTTAAAATTACTTAATCTATTCTTCACAAGCTCTCCACACTGCATCATTCTGTGGTACCGGAGCTACAATTTCAATTTTCTCTTTGGTAACAGGGTGAATAAACTCCAACCTTCTGGCGTGAAGATTAATTCCTCCGTCGGGATTGGAACGTGGTGATCCATACTTTAAGTCTCCTTTAATTGGAACCCCTGTCTTAGATAACTGAGCTCGGATCTGATGATGTCTCCCTGTTTCCAGATCAATTTCAAGAAGCAGATAATTATCGAGCGTCTTGATTACATGGTACGTTAGAATTGCTTCTTTAGCTCCATCAGTAGCTTTAGGAAAAACAATCGCTTTATTATTCTTTTCGTTTTTCTTTAAATAATGAACCAATCTTTGGCTTTGTGGAATCATTTCTTTCCCCACCACAGCCCAATACGTTTTTTTAATCTCACGATTCTTCACCATCTGAGTAAGACGGGAAAGTGCTTTGGAGGTTTTAGCATAGATCACGAGCCCTGACGTAGGACGGTCTATACGATGAACCAAGCCGAGAAAAACATTTCCCGGCTTAGCATCTCTTACTTTTATATAATTTTTTATAGATTCTAATAGAGACTCATCACCGGTCTTATCGCCTTGTACAAGCTGACCGACTTTTTTATTGATCACTAAAAGATGGTTGTCTTCATATACAATCTGCTCCTTCATACTCCTACAATTTATCTTCTTCTATTGGACAATGAAAGAATAATACCTCCCAGCAGACCAATTGTTTTAATGGATGAAAGATTTGAACTTTCAGGGATAAATGCTCCGAATATACATACCGCAGCAGCAGCATACATTCCAAAAACAAAATTTTTATTGGTAAGCATCGGCGCCTGAATAAGGAAACTCCCTCCTATTAAAACATAGAAGACTTTTCTGGAAAGTAAATGATTGATTTCCGGAGAAAATAAATTGAACCATCCTACAGCAAGACAAATCAGTGCTGCGATAGATAATATTCCCTGGATAGATTGTTGTTGGTTTTGCATTGATTAATAACTTTCATTTTCATTTGGAAACTCTACGCTTTTCACATCTTTTACATATTGCGAAACCGCTCCTGTAATTTCGGTGTAAAGGTCAAGATACCTTCTTAAGAACTTAGGACTGAAGCCTTGATTCATTCCCACCATATCATGATATACCAAAACCTGCCCGTCACAATGAGCTCCCGCTCCGATTCCGATGGTAGGAATGGAAATACTTTCCGTTACTTTTTTAGCTAAATCAGCCGGAATTTTTTCTAAAACAACAGAAAAGCAACCTAGTTCTTCTAAAAGTTGTGCATCAGCAATTAGTTTTTCCGCTTCCGCTTCTTCTTTAGCTCTTACTTTATAAGTTCCAAATTTATAGATAGACTGAGGCGTTAACCCCAAATGTCCCATTACCGGAATACCTGCATTGATGATCTTTTTGATGGATTTTGAAATTTCCTTTCCACCTTCAATTTTTACAGCATGAGCTCCACCTTCCTTCATCATTCTTACTGCAGATTCCAATGCTTTTTCAGGATTACTCTGATAAGTTCCAAAAGGTAAATCTGCTACGATCAAAGCCCTGTCAGTTCCTCTTACCACACTTTGAGCATGATAAATCATTTGATCTAATGTAATAGGTAATGTAGTTTCAAAACCTGCCATTACATTGGCTGCAGAATCACCAATCAAAATAGCATCCACTCCTCCTGCATCTACCATCTTTGCCGTGGTAAAGTCATAGGCAGTGAGCATTGTTATTTTTTCCTTGTCAAATTTCATTTTACGCAAGGTTTCCGTCGTAACTTTTTTAATTTCAGAGTGAACAGACATAATGTATCTATTTTTTAAAAGTTAAAAAGTCGGCCTTTCAGCCGACTCAAATTTTGTATGATTTATAAAACTACGTGACCGAGTTTCATGAGTTTGTCGTGATTGAGAATTTTAATATTTCTTCCATCCACTTCAATCAGGTTATCCTGTTTGAATTCGGAAATCAGACGAATGGCACTTTCCGTAGCGGTACCAATAATATTAGCAATTTCTTCTCTTGTTAAAGAGATTTTGATAAAACCTTCCGGATCAACCCCTAATTTTTGTTCCAAAAGCAGTAATATTTCAGCCAATCGCTCTCTTACTGTTTTTTGTGCAAGGAATGTAATGGTATTGGAAGACTCTCCTAATTCGTACGAAATTTTCTGAAGCATTACGAAAGATAATTGCGGATCAACCTCTAAAAGATACATGAAGATATCTGCAGGTAAGAAAACACATTCAATATCAGTCATTGCTTCTGCCTTTGCCTGGAAGTTTTCTCCACAAAGCAAAGATCGGTAGCCGATGATGTCTCCTTCTTTGATAAATCTTAAAATCTGATCTTTCCCAAAAGCCCCTGATTTTGAAAGTTTAGCAGCACCTTTCTCCAGGACAAACACTCCTTTTGGAGTTTCTCCATCCTCGAAAATGGTGTCATGTTTCTGAAAACTCAGTTTCTTTTTGCCATTAATGTATTTTTCAAAATCTGCGCTAGAAAGTCTTTCCTTAAATGATTTATCATTAAAAACTCTGGCGAACCTCTCTTCAATTGCGATCTGTTGTTCCTGCGGCATTTTATATGATATTTATCACAAAAATAGAACTTTTTAAATCGATAAACAAAAAAAATTGTTATAATTTTGTAGTTCAATATTTTAGGGTGGTGAGCGAGAACTGTTTTCATTGTGGTCAAGGTATAGAAAAAGAGAGAATTTTGTTTGATGAAAAGATTTTCTGTTGTAACGGCTGTAAGTCTGTTTATGAAATTCTGAATACAAACAATTTAAGTAATTTCTACGAACTCAATAAAGGCGCCGGAATTCGTCCCAATGATGAAAACTCTACCCAATTTGATTACTTGGATACTCCCGAGATTTTTGAAAAAATCACAGATTTCTCTGAAGGAAACACCAGTCTCGTTACATTTAAAATACCTGTAATCCATTGTTCTTCTTGTATTTGGCTATTAGAAAGTCTTCATACTCTAAATCCACATATTAAATATTCTCAGGTCAATTTCACCAGAAAGACCTTACAAATTTCATTCAATCATAACGACCTGAAATTAAGTGAACTAGCCAACTTCTTAACCAATTTAGGATATAAACCCGTTATCAGCCTTGAAACTGCCGAAAAAAATGTAGATCATCTTGACAAATCACTTCTTGTAAAATTTGCGATTGCCGGTTTTGCATTCGGAAACGGAATGTTTTTAGCGTTCCCCGAATATGTAGGTGGAGAAGATTATTGGATGGAACACTACAAAGGACTCTTCAGAATATTGATGTTCTTATTGGCTTGTCCCGTTGTATTTTATTCTGCTTCAGATTATTACAAATCAGCATGGTACGGTTTAAAAAATAAAATAGTCAATATTGATGTTCCTATTGTATTGGGGATATTGGTGCTTTTTGGAAGAAGCATCTACGAAGTGGCAACCGATTATGGCCCCGGTTATTTTGATACCCTGTGTGGCCTTTTATTCTTCATGCTGATGGGTAAACTTTTCCAGAAAAGAACCTACAGTGCCCTTTCTTATGACAGGGATTATAAATCTTTCTACCCGATTGCAGTTACCAAAGTAGACTTTGAAGGAAAACAGGAAAACATACTGCTATCTGAAATAAAAGTCGGAGACAGAATTTTAGTTAGAAATCAGGAAATCATCCCGGTGGACGCCATTTTAATAAACGGGGAAGGAAATATTGACAACAGTTTTATTACCGGAGAAAGCGAAAGTATCAGCAAACAGCCTGGTGATAAAATTTTTGCAGGAGGAAAGCAAATCGGCTCTTCTCTGGAACTGGAAGTCATTAAAGATGTGGATCAAAGTTACCTTACCCAACTTTGGAATAAGGAAGCCTTTAAAAAACATGAAACCGGACTTGACACTTTAACCAATAGCATTAGTAAATATTTCACCTTCATCATTTTAGGCATCGCTTTAATATCCGGAATCTATTGGTCATTCATCGATCTTGAAAAAATGTTCCAGGTTATTTCAGCAATTTTAATTATTGCCTGTCCGTGTGCCCTTGCACTATCCGCACCGTTTACTTTCGGGCACATTATGAGAATATTGGGACGAAACAAGTTTTATGTAAAAGACACTTTAACAATTGAAAAAATTGCTAAACTGGACACTATTGTTTTTGATAAAACCGGAACCATTACCCACAGAAAAAAATCCAACATCAAATACGAAGGTTCAGAAATCAATGAATTTGATTTACTCAATATCAAAACATTATTAAAAAATTCCAATCACCCTCTTTCGAAATCATTGTACGAATTTATAGAGGTGAAGGACGATTATTTCCCTGTTGATAATTTTCAGGAGATTTCCGGAAAAGGATATGAGGCGAACGTAAGAGGCACCCTTTACAAAATTGGTTCTGCACGTTATAATAATCAAGAACCCAAAAACCTTGAAACAGCAGTTTACATCAGCAAAAATGGTCAATTTATAGGAAAATTCATCTTCAAAAATGAATACCGTCCAAAACTAAAAGATCTATTCAATAAACTTACCCACTACAAAATATTCATCCTAAGCGGTGATAATTCTTCTGAAGAAAATCAACTGAAAGACCTGATTCCAAACTATAAAGGGATGGCTTTTAACCAAAGTCCGGAAGATAAACTGAACTACATCAAAGACCTTCAGGACCAGCACATGAAAGTAGCTATGCTTGGTGACGGACTGAATGATGCAGGAGCTTTAAAACAGAGCAATGTAGGAATTGCTATTGCTGACGACACCAATAGTTTCACACCTTCTTCAGATGTTATTATGAATGGAGAAAAAGTAGTGACTTTGGACAATTACCTGAACGTCTGCAAGGGCTCGATAAAGATTGTGAAAATGACATTTATAATCAGTTTCCTTTACAATATCGTCGGTTTAAGTTACGCAGTTACAGGACATATGCATCCGCTTTTTGCTGCAATCATTATGCCAATCAGTTCCATTACAGTGGTTACCTTTACGACAGTTTCAACTTGGATTTTAGGTCGAAAGTATTTTAAAAAGCAGGCTTAAACCCTCTTATTTAGACTGATTTTAAATTAGCTGAAATCGGCATTTCGTGATGAATGTCATTATTTTTCACTAAATTTGAACCCCGAAAATAGGTTAATTTTGTTGTCCAATGGATATTCTATATTTAATGATCGTCTGCAGTGTTTCTTTAGCTGCGATCTTCCTGGTCGTATTTATAGTGTATGCCAAAAAAGGACAGTTTGAAGATGATGAATCTCCGGCTGTCAGGATTCTTTTCGATGATGAAATCAAAGAAAAAGAGGAAAAAACTGGCAACAAGGATAAAGACGAAAAAGAAATAGGAGAAAATAATAAAAATTGAGAAAAATAGTGAATAGTTGATATGGAAACACAAAAGTTTAGTTATGACAATAGTATTGTCCGTGCGTTCCTCTATGCAACCATTATCTTTGGTTTCATAGGATTTACGTTTGGGCTTACGGCGGCATTAATGCTTTTCTACCCTGAATTACCTGAGTTCTTTTTCGGGACAGATGATACAACCATCAAAAGTTTAGCATCCGGTAATATTCAAGGTTTAATAAACACTCATGGTGCATTTGGTTTTGGTAGAATCAGGATGTTGCACACCAATACTGTAATCTTCGCGTTCGTATGTAATATTGTTTACGTTGGGGTATACTACTCTACGCAGAGATTATTAAAAACAAGAATGTATAGTGATACACTATCCTGGATTCATTTCTGGACTTGGCAGTTTATGATCGTTGCGACGTTCATTACTTTCTTTATGGGTATCAATACTTCTAAAGAATATGCTGAGCACGAATGGCCAATTGATATCTTAATTGCATTCTCTTGGATCATCTTTGGTGCCAATATGATTCTAACTATTTCGAAGAGAAGAGTAAGACACCTTTATGTAGCCATTTGGTTCTATTTAGGTACTTGGGTTGCAGTAGCAATGCTTCACATCTTCAACAACCTTGAAGTTCCATTATCATTCTCTGGCTGGAAGTCTTATTCAGCGTATGCAGGTGCAAAAGACGCTATCGTACAATGGTGGTATGGTCACAATGCAGTAGCATTCGTATTGACGACTCCGGTTTTAGGTTTAATGTATTATTTATGCCTAAAGCGGCGCAACGTCCGGTATTCTCATATAAACTGTCTATTATTCACTTCTGGTCATTAATTTTCGTATATATCTGGGCTGGTCCTCACCACCTTCAGTATACAGCACTTCCCGCATGGGCACAAGCAGTAGGAACAGGATTCTCTATTATGCTTATTGCACCATCTTGGGGAGGTATGTTAAATGGTCTTCTTACCTTAAGAGGAGCTTGGGATAAAGTAAGAGAAAATCCTATTCTTAAGTTCTTCGTAGTAGCCGTTACTTGTTATGGTATGGCAACGTTTGAAGGTCCACTTTTGGCAACTAAAAATATCAACAAAATTGGTCACTTTACGGACTGGGTAATCGGTCACGTACACTTAGGAGCTCTAGGATGGAATGGTTTCATGGCATTCGGGGTTATCTATTATTTGGTACCAATTATGTGGAGAACAAAAATTTGGTCTGTAAAATTAGCTAACTGGCATTTCTGGTTAGGTACATTAGGAATCATTTTCTATGCAGTACCAATGTATATTTCTGGATTCACACAAGGATTAATGTGGAAACAATTCAACCCGGACGGAACATTATTATGGAAAAACTGGTTGGATACTGTAACGGCTATTATTCCTTACTATAAAATGAGATTTGTAGGAGGTTTATTCTACATCTCAGGAGCAATCCTTATGATTGTTAACGTAATTGCTACGGTAAGAAAAGGATCATTCCAAAAAGAAGTTCCTGCTGAAGCACCTGCATTAGCAAATATCGGAAACAAACGTAAAGAAGGAGAAGGGTTCCACCTTTGGTTGGAAAGAATGCCATTACTTTTAACAGTATTGTCATTATGTACAATCTCAATAGGAAGTATGGTAGAAATTATCCCTACCCTAACTCTTAAGAAAAGTGTACCTACCATTTCTGCGGTAAAACCTTATTCACCGTTAGAACTTGAAGGTAGAGATATCTATATCCGTGAAGGATGTAACGCTTGTCACTCTCAGATGATCAGACCATTTAGAGATGAGATTACAAGATTCAACGGTAAAAACGGACAGTACTCTAAGGCTGGAGAATTTGTTTACGACAGACCATTCCTTTGGGGATCTAAGAGAACCGGACCGGATTTACATAGAGAAGGAGGTAAAAACCCAAGTTCTTGGCACTACAAGCACATGTACAACCCTAGATCTACTTCTGCAGGTTCTATCATGCCTCGTTACCCTTGGTTAATTGCTACTAACTTAGACAGATCTAAAATGGTAGACAAAATGAAGTTGATGAAGAATACATTTGATGTACCTTATACAAAACCTCAAATTGATTCTGCAAATGCATGGGCAGATAACCAGGCTAAGAAAATTGTAAAAGATATCTTCTCTGAAGCAAATGACTTAAAAGAAGCTTATGCTAAAAAACCTCAGGGAGAATTAGAGAAAAAAGAAATTGTAGCTCTTATTTCTTACCTACAGAGATTAGGAACAGATATCAAAACAACTGAAATCAAAACAGCAAGTAATAACTAAAAAACATTAAAAGGCACATCATATGATTCCCCAGAACTTTAAAGATATATTATCCAATACAGAAAATGCTGGTTTCTACCAGACGCTGGCTCTGATTTTCTTTATGCTGTTCTTCGTCGCTTTGATAATATATGTTTTTAGCAAACCTAAAAAATATTATAAAGAAGAAGAAGAGGCTCCTCTTGGGGATGATGAAGATGATAATTTTAATTTAAAAAATTAAACTATTTTTTATGAAACAAAGAACACCTGTTGTTGTAAACATCTTGATAATAATCGGACTTTTAATAGTTTTTTATTATTTGTTTGTGCAGAGCTACGCGTTCCTAGCTTCGCCTTACTTCTGGGGAACTGTTGTGATTGCTGGTATTCTGGCATATATCCACAGTGCCATTGGAGATTTGATTGAAAATAACAAATTCAAAAAATTATCTCCGGAAGAAAAAGCTGCTTATTTAGCTGAAAAGAAAGTTCCTTTCTTCAAAAGAATGTATGCTGCAGCATTTAAAAAGCAATCTGAAACTGAAGAAAAAGATATCCTTATCGACCATGGTTTTGATGGGATCATGGAATTGGATAACCAATTACCAAAATGGTGGGTAGGTTTATTCTACTTTGGGACCGCTTTTTGTATTGTATATATTGCAGCTTACACTTTCACAGATTTCGCTCACCCGTTAAGCGAGTATGAGAAAGAATATAAAGAGCAATTGGCAAGTATTGAAGAATATCAAAAATCTCAGCCTCCTGTAACGATTGAAACAGCAAAATATTCAGCTGATAATATCGCAGAAGGTAAAGAATTATTCAAAACAAACTGTGCATCTTGCCACAAGGAAGACGGTAGTGGAGGTATCGGACCAAACCTTACTGATAACTACTGGATCAACCAACCAGAAAAGACGTTATTCAAAAACGTATTCCATATGGACTGGAATGGTTCTCCTACTAACCCTGCGATGAGACCTTTCGGTAAAAACGGAGAAGTTTCTGGTGCTGAAATTGAAAAAATTGCAGCGTATGTATATCACATCAACCAAGAACTTCCACCAGTAACTCCGGCTCAGGGAGGAGCTGCTCCTCAAGGAACTGAAGCGCACTGGGAAAAAGAATAATTTAGAAAATTAGAAACATATGAAAAAAACATAATTTGTTATTAGATTAAAAATAGTAACGAATTATGTTTTTTCTTTTTTAAACACATTACAACATGTCAGACATAGAAGAAATAGAAGTACGAGGCGGACAGGGACAGGTTCTGGACCCTGAAACTTACAGAGATTCTATCGGGACAATGGAGCAATCCGGTAAAAGAAGATGGGTATTTCCCCGAAAGCCTAAAGGGAAATATACCAACTATAGAAACCTTGTAAGCTATACTTTACTAATTATTTATTTTACATTACCGTTCATCAAAATTAATGGTAACCCATTACTGATGTTCAATGTAATAGACAGGGAGTTTTTCATTTTTGGACAACCTTTCTATCCACAAGACTTTTTTATCCTGACTTTGGGTGCTATTGCATCTTTAATCTTTATTATTGTTTTTACGATTGCATTCGGAAGAATTTTCTGCGGGTGGATATGCCCTCAGACAATTTTTATGGAATCCATTTTCCGTAAAATCGAATATCTGATTGAAGGTGACAGAAATAAGCAGATGAAGCTGGACAGACAAGAGTGGAACAGTGAGAAAATCTGGAAGAGAAGTTTAAAATGGTCTGTTTACATTGTTATTTCATTGATCATTACTCACTTTATGTTCATGTACATTGTAGGATATGAGCAGGTTTTTAAAATTGTATCTGAGGGGCCGTTTGCACACCCTACCAACTTTATTGTGATGATTCTTCTTACTGCTGCATTTTATTTCGTATTTGCATGGTTCAGAGAACAGGTTTGTACCTTGGTTTGTCCTTACGGAAGACTTCAGGGAGTATTGATTGATAAAGATACAATCAATGTTTTTTATGATTTTAAAAGAGGAGAAAACAGATCAAAATGGAGAAAAGGTGAAGACAGAAAAGCTGCAGGTAAAGGTGATTGTATTGATTGCCACCAATGTGTCGTAGTATGTCCTACAGGAATTGATATCCGAGACGGGCAACAACTGGAATGTATTAATTGTACGGCTTGTATCGATGCCTGTGATGAAGTTATGGATAAGGTAGGACTTCCGAAAGGATTGATCAGATATGCTTCTGAAAATGAAATTGAGAAACAGACTCAATTTAAGTTTACAGGAAGAATGAAAGGTTTTGCAGTATTTTTACTTCTTTTAGTAGGGTTCTTAGGATACCTTCTTTATAGCAGGGGTGAAATGGAAGCCAAATTCATTAAGCCGGCAGGAAGTACATTCTTTGTAAAAGAGGGAAAAATTATCAACACTTATAATTATACCTTCCTGAATAAAACCAACGAGAAAAAAATCGTTACCATAAAAGTAATTGCTCCTGCTCATGGGGAAATTACTTATAGTGCTTCAAGTAAAATCCCTGTAGACAGAGATAAAATATCCAAAGGAACAATTAATATCAGCTTCCCGGAAGATGAAATGAAGCTTTCTAAACAGAATATTACAATCGGGGTTTACGATATGAAAGGTAAACTGATCGATTCTTATCAAACTTATTTTGAAGGACCATTCAAACTACAATTTTAATTTAAAAAGATGAAGAACTTTAGTTGGGGACACGGTGTTGTACTTGCATTATTTGCATTTATAGTTTTTATATTATCGATGATGTTTCTTTTCCCGAACGGGCAGAAGAATTCTGAAATGGTAACAGATAATTATTATGAAGAAGAACTACAATATCAAGATGTAATTGATTCTAAAAAAAG
Organism: Chryseobacterium sp. PMSZPI; assembly: GCF_002835665.1. Classification (GTDB taxonomy): domain Bacteria; phylum Bacteroidota; class Bacteroidia; order Flavobacteriales; family Weeksellaceae; genus Chryseobacterium. The sequence continues at coordinate 107,250 of NZ_PIZV01000074.1, read as the reverse complement.
AGCTGATGAACTACAGGAAAAACCTGTATACAGCCAGGATACCAATGGAATTAAAATCACTTTTCCAAAAGAATATAATAACTCTAATACTACGGTAAAATTTGTTTTAAACAGAACCGACGACCAGAATTTAGATATAAAAAAATCTGTACAGCTTGATGTTAATCAATCATTTGTAATCCCATCACAAGTATTGAAAATGGGTAACTATACTTTAAGATTGAGTTGGACGAAAGATAAAACAGACTACAGAATGGATTATGACGTGATATGGAAATAGGACTTGTTGTATCGGCTATTGCTTTAGGCTTCGCTTCCGGCTTTCACTGTATCGGAATGTGTGGACCTATTGCTTTATCGATGGGATTAACAAAAAAACAAGCAGCCAATTTTTATCTTCAAAATCTTACCTATCAATTTGGAAGAATTTTTACCTATTCCTTATTAGGTGCGCTTCTGGGGATCATAGGACAAGGGTTTGAAATGGCAGGTTTTCAGAAATATCTGACAATCACTGCCGGTATTCTGCTTATTATTATGGCTGTATTTTCATTTGGAGGAAAAGATTTTGCTTCAAAAATCCCTTTTCTGTCTAAATTTTTATATTCCGTAAAATCAAATTTAGGAAGACTGCTCCAAAAGGCAGATTATCGTTCCAGATTCACCACAGGAGTTCTTAATGGGTTTCTTCCATGTGGAATGGTTTATATGGCACTTACAGCAAGCCTTGCAGGAGGGGGAATATGGCAGGGAGCTTTATATATGGCTTTATTCGGATTGGGAACCCTTCCATTCATGTTTGCCATAGTTTTGGCCGGAAATCTCATGAATCAGGCTTTTAGAATTAAAGTATTAAAAGCTGTTCCTATCATTATGATCATATTAGGTGGGTTATTCATTTTAAGAGGTCTTGAGCTCGGAATTCCATATGTTTCTCCAAAAGCAGAGGCTATGACCATTTCCAAAGATCACAACGGAGCTGTTAATTGCCATTAATTAGAACTTATAATACTACCATGAAGAAAACTATTGTCTTATTTCTAATAAGTCTTTTCATACTGCAATCATGCATTGTCAATTCTGAAATTGTCTATCATAAAGATGCCACGACAACGACTGTTACTGATATTGATAACAGAGCATTTATGGCAGAAATGAAAGCAATGACTCCGGATTCATTAAAGCAAGGAGAATTTGGAGAAATGGATAAGCTTCCTACGACCTGGACAAGCATCTATGAACTTGAAAAACAGGAAGGAAAATTAAAAACTCAAAACCCTGACTCCATCAAAATCATGAAAAAGATTTTCATGAAATCTAAAAAAGAAAATAATGAAGCTGCAGGCTTTGCTTTTAAACTGGAACATTTTTCTTCCAATGATTATCAGTCGTTAAAAAACTTCACAAAAGAAGAAAAACTACCATTAGATCAAAATATTTTCAATAATTGGGATGGGAAAACCCTGACGATCAGTACGGAAAATTTTAATCTTAAAAACCTTGAGGAAGCTATTCGTACTAAAAGTTCAAAAGAAGAAGCAGAGAAAATGGAAGGAATGATGACCATGTTCTTTAAAAAGATCGAAACTACCTTAAAGTTTGAAAATAAGATAAAATCCATTACAGGTAAACATGACTGGCTAAAGCAGATAGACAACTATTCCGTAAAAATAGGATATGATCTGAGAACTATGTATGATAAAGAAGCAAAGTTTAAAAATGATGATAAAAAGATTATCATTGTAACAGAATAAAATAACAAAACCCACCGAAACATTTCGGTGGGTTTTTATTTATTGATTTCTAAACGAATTAGCTAATAACATCGAATCTCGCATACTCTGCAATTTTCTTAGGAAGCTTAATTCCTTCTGCAGTTTGATTGTTTTCAAGCAAAGCTGCCATAATTCTTGGTAATGCCATTGCTGATCCGTTTAGCGTGTGAACCAGTTGTGATTTACCATCAGCCTTATAACGGCACTTCAATCTATTCGCCTGGAATGTTTCAAAGTTAGATACAGAACTTACTTCCAACCACATTTCCTGAGCTGCACTCCATACCTCAAAATCATACGTCATGGCAGATGCAAAACCAGTATCTCCTCCACAAAGTCTTAGTACTCTGAAAGGTAATTCAAGATCTGTAAGAATTTCTTTGATATGTTCTACCATTTCTTCCAAAACAGCATAAGAATTTTCAGGTTTTTCAATTCTTACAATTTCTACCTTTTCAAACTGGTGAAGGCGGTTTAATCCTCTTACGTGAGCCCCATAACTACCTGCTTCTCTTCTATAACACTGAGAGAAAGCTGTATTTTTGATAGGAAGATCTTTTTCATCCAATAAAACATCACGATAAAGATTCGTTACAGGAACTTCAGCAGTAGGAATCAAATATAGCTTATCTTCGCTTACATAGTACATTTGTCCTTCTTTATCGGGCAGTTGCCCTGTTCCAAAACCTGATGCTTCGTTCACAACGTGAGGAGGATTTACTTCTGTATATCCTTTTTCAACATTCTTATCCAGGAAATATTGAACTAATGCTCTTTGTAATCTTGCTCCTTTTCCTAAGTAAACAGGAAACCCTGCCCCGGCAATTTTTACTCCTAATTCAAAATCGATAAGGTTATATTTTTTTGCCAGTTCCCAGTGAGGAATAGCTCCTTCACCAAGCCCTTCTACGGTATGAGATTGGAAAATAATTTCATTGTCATCTGCAGAAGCTCCGCTTTTCACCAATTCATTTGGAATATTCGGAAGCTGATACAAGATATCCAGTAAAGCATTCTCTTTTACTTCTAATTGGGATTTCAATTCTGAACTCGACTCTTTGTATTGTGCTGTTTTAGATTTTGCCGATTCCGCTTCTTCTTTTTTTCCTTCCTTCATCAAAAGTCCAATTTCTTTGGAGATTTTGTTGATCTCGGAAAGTTGGGAATCTAATTCAAATTGGATTCTTTTTCTTTCTTCGTCAGCAGCGATAGCTTCGTCTACCAACTCAAGATTTTTGAATTGTCTTTTCTTAAGACCTTCTAAAACGCGTTCCTTATTGTCGCGTAAAAAATTGACTTGTAACATTTTATTTAGATGTTAAATATTAGATGTTAAACTTAATATAAGCTAACAATTTTACAAATTTAAAACTATTTTGTGATAGTTACGACATTTATTGAATTTGGAGCACCGGCATCTTTGGAAAACATGAGTTTTCTATTATATAATACCTGGGAAACCTGGAATGCTAAAGGTGTATTTCGATAGCGAATTTCGATGGTATCAAGTGTGCTTTGAGTAGCGTTATTCACTGTTTTATTTAGGGTAAGCTGCATTCTTGAATAATATGTTGTCCCAGCTGAATCAAATTTTCTTCTTTTAGCACCTGAAATATATTCCATATAAAATATCGAATCGGTGGTCATTTTCAATGGAATAGTCACCGGGGAAATATCTTTATCCCCCAAAAGATCATTCACGGAATATCCGGTATAAGAGCCGGCTCTTTTACTATTCAGCAAATCCGGATTGGTACTACTTTTCATATAAATATTGAGTATCTGATCAATTCTCTGTAAAGAATCGTCATCCTCTCTTTTACAGCTTATTACTGCAAAAACAATACACAATATTCCAAAAACAATATTCCTCATTACAGCAAAGATAAAAATATTAATCTTTAGGCTACTTTTTTATTTTTCAAAATATTTCTGATACCACAATTCAAAAGTAACTAATTGCCAAATTTTCACCCAATCATACTCATATTCAAGATGATTCCACCACAAATCAATAACTTCGGGATTGAAAAAATTTCTTTTCTTCAAACTTTCTAAATTTTCAACAATGAAATCCTGTACCTTTTTTTCGTTCCTGATAAAGGAGTTCAAAGGAAAAGAAAATCCTCTCTTTGGCATATTTAAAACTTCTTTGGGGAGATTCTTTTCTGCTGTTTTGCGCAATAAAGGTTTATTCTGAATTCCATTAAACCTAAAATTTTCCGGTAATGCAGCAACATAATCAATGAGACGATTGCTCAAATAAGGATAACGGAATTCAACACCATATTTCATCGCACTCAGGTCATCGCGGAAAACATGGTGGGAAGAGAGAGAATAACGCATATCATATTCAAAATATCCGGAATAGTTTTTCGATTCCGATGCATGATATTTTGAGAGATTAGTATTCATTGTCTTATAAATTTCCGGTTTAATGATTTTTTTAAACTCTAAGGGCCTCATACTTATCTGACTCTGGCGAAAAAAATCGAACATAAAATCCTGAGAGAAATAGTTCTTCACTCTTTCAGAAAATCGATCTTTTGTAAAAACGAAATGCCTGATAAAGTTAAATCGCTTCATGGATACCCACTTCTTAAGTTTCAAAGTATGGGAATACCCTCCAAAAAGCTCATCTGCCCCATTTCCGCTCAAAACGACTTTATAATGATTGTCATGAGCAAACTTTGCAGCATTGATAAGTACTTCAAGACCGCTATATGGTTCTTCAAAATGTTGAATATTTTCTTTTAACTGACCTAGAACTTCTTCATCACTTACTTCTTTCACCTGATGTAAAACACCAAAATGTTTTGCTGCTAAAGACGCATTTTTAACTTCCTCCTCAGAAAAAGGATATGAAATCGTAAAAGTACTGATGCTTTTATTGAAAGGCTTGGATTTGGAAGCAATAAAGGTAGAGTCTATTCCTCCACTCATCATAATAGCCACCGGTACATCCGCATACAATTGCTCTGAGATACTTTCAGACAATAACAAATCTATATTTTTAATTGCTTCCTCCTCAGAAACAGGTTCTGTAGCTTCCAAAGGCAAGCTCCAGAATTTTTCTGTTATACATTCTCCATTTTTTAAATCGATTGTCATAAAAGAAGCCGGTTCTAAAGAAAAAATATCTTTAAAACATGTATTGGGCGCAAGAGTAGTCTGAAAAAGGAAATTAGTATAAACTCCATCCCAGTTGAGCTCAGCTTTTACCAGCTCATTTTTCAGCAAAGCTTTTATTTCCGAAGCCCAAACCAACCCATCTTTGCTTTTATAATAAAATAGGGGTTTCATTCCAACCCGATCTCTTGCTAACAAAAGCCTCTGCTTAGAAAGGTCAACAATACAAATTGCAAACATCCCATCCAATTTTGCAAATATCTTGCTTCCCCACTCTTTATAAGCTTTTAAAATAACTTCCGTATCAGAAGTACTTTCAAAAGTATACCCCAGATTGGTAAGTTCCTCTCTTATTTTTTTAAAATTATAGATTTCCCCATTAAAAGTAATCACAACCTGCTCGTTTTCGGAAAGCATAGGTTGGTGCCCCTTTTCAGAAAGATCAATAATGGAAAGTCTTCGAAATCCTAGTGCAATATCTGAATCTTCGGTACCTAAAGCAGGAAATTGATTTTTAACCATTTCTGTGGAATCAATTCCGGAAAAAGACCTGCCCTTACCTTCTTCATAAAGCCAAAATCCTTCATCATCCGGTCCCCGATGCCTGATCGCTTGATTCATCTCTAAAATATTTTTAGAGGAAATACTTCTATGAAATGAATAATATCCGTTGATTCCGCACATAGTGAAGTCTAAATAGGTTTGTAAAAATAGGAAAATGGCTTTACTTTATGATGTAATCCGATCTATATTTTAAAATTGGATTTTAATAAGGGACAAAGTAAATTTTATTTTAAATTTTTGAGATAAGACAGGAATGATAACATCATTAACAATCCAGAAACAGTCAAGACAATAGTCATTGAAACGGCCATACCTTTAACACCTCCCTCCGGCACTAAAAAATAAGAAATAAGACCTAAAAGAATCAATGAAAGAGCCGAATATAATGTATTCATTTTCATTAAACCTACTGCAGACAATAAATTTCCATATAGATTTCTTAATAACATACTGCCACAAAATGCCGCGAGAAGCAAAGAAAATATAATTGAATTATGAGTATACTGAGCACCAAAAAACAATTGAAGAATAGTTTTACTAAGAAAATATCCCACAACTAGTACAACCAAAGAAATGGGAACAAAAATCTTATAATAGTTGATAATATAATGAGTTAGAAAAGTTTTATTACGATAATTTTGGGCCAAAATAGGATAATCACTTTGCATAAATGAAAGAGCCAAAAAAATTATATTGGAGGGAATAAGCAATGCAACTTTGTAATTTGCTACTGCATTCTCGTTTGTAAAAAAACTCAATAACAATATATCTGCTGAAAAAAGAGCATCTGATAACAGTGCCGTTGCTGATGCGTGTAAAGCAAAATTCCAAATCTCTTTTGATGTAAAATTCTTTAAAGAAATTCTTATTTTCCATAAAGACTCTTTGTACCAAAAAAGTGATAGAAATGGCGCAATAGCAATAGCGATTAAATACCCATACAATCCCCAAAAGAATGAAAATACGATCATCATCAACAATCCTGAGATATTAATTACATTATTTACCGTCGCAAATTCTTTATTTTTTAGATAAATACGGCTATTAGACTGTATATGACTGAGGAAATAAAAACCCATCAGCCTAATGGTAAAGAAAAAAAATATATAAAAAATGTAGTAATAATGACTTACATATAAAAATGAAAGTAAGAAGAAAACTATACTCAGCGCAAGTTGATAAAAAAAGCCTTTTCTAAAAAGATAGGCTGAGAGCTCTTTTTTTTCTTCTTCAGAACCGCATAAAGATCCGAATCTGATTAGACTCTGAGGGCTTCCAAACCCACTAAATGGAGCGAAAATTGCAAAAACAGATGCCACAATACTCATCATTCCAAATTCCTTTTCCGATAGAATCCGAATCATAAAAAGAGAACCTGAAAAAGCACATATTTTTGCTACTAACAGAGAAATAAAAACATGTTGTCCATCATTATTTAAAAATGCTTTGATAAAATCTTTTAAACTTTTCATTTCAATTAATTAATGGAAATTCTAAATATCTTTTCTGAATGGATAACTGTTCTAAATAACGCTTTTATAAACCTTATTAAACTCTTCTGCAATTTTCGATAAAGAAAACCTTTCTACAACGTACCCATGCAGCTCTTCTTTAGAGTATGAAGTATACTGTCTACAGAGCATTTCCTTCATCGCTGTGTACAATTTTTCTTCAGATTTATCAATGAGTATTCCATGATTTTCTCCAACGACCTCCGGAATTGCTCCAACATTTGTCGCTATCACAGGAACCCCAGAGGAAAGAGACTCCGGAAGGACACAGCAAAAGCTTTCATAGTCACTGAAAAGTACAAAACAATCGCTCCTCCTCATTTTCTCTGCAACTTCTTTATGAGAAAGTTCTCCAAAAACATGAATATATTCTTGAGCATTATACGTTTCTATGATCTGTTGCAAACTTTCTATATCCCCGTCTCCTCCAATATGAAATTCAAAATTTTGAAATTCTTTTCTAAGCCGAACGGCCACCTCAATCATTTTATCCGGATTCTTGAGACTAACAAGATTTGATATGTGAAGAAAGATAAAGGTATCATTCTGATCGTTTTGTGGAAAAAAAAGATCCGTATCCACAACGTTCCCGATTACCCTGAATTTTTTCCCAATTTTCAAATCCTTTAAATCCTTCATTAGAATTTCACTTACAGGAAGCAAGTAAGAAGCCTTATTGGCTATGAACCGTGCAATCAATAAACTTGTAAAACTAAGACTAGCCCTGTTTACTTCAAGAAAATCTGCCCAATGTTCTGATATGACAAATGGAATTTTATATTTTCCTTTCAAATAAACGGCAAATAACATGGAATTGTGTAATACATTACCATGTATCAAATCCGGTTTTTGTAATTTTAAAAAACCTTTTTTATAAGCCAACATTCTATTCTTAAAATTCAGAACCGAACTTTTCGAGCCTTTATAATATACAATAAGTGTCCTTATACCATTATTAACGGAATCATCAAAAATAAATTGTTCTTTTTGGGAAGGATCTCCTATTGCATGTAATATTTCCACGTCATGCAATAACGCAACAGCTTCTGCATGGCGCTGCACAAAATTACCATTTGTAGGTTCAAGTTTATTCGGAAACCATGAAGAAATGAATAGAATTTTCAATAGTATTTATTTTATGGAAGAAGCCCAGCTTTTTTCAAATGGTAGTAAAAAATGGCTTAAAAAATCCAAATAGGTATTTTTAGAAAAATCAAAAACCTCAATTTCCTTAGGAAGTTCTCCATTTCTGATCTTTGTTTTAAAATCAAGAAGCTTTAGTGTTTTTACTTCTCCATTTTCTATAAAACTAGCTTTCATTCTATCAAATAGCCCCAATTGATATTCTTCATCAATCTCCTTCATAATCTTTCCAAGAGCATCAATACTACAACCTGAAGCGACTTCCTTTTCTTCATCTACACATATGATGATAAACTGATTTTTTTCAATTTTAAAAGAAGAAGCAAGCGGTTTTCCATGAGCAGCCCATGTAGCCAGGAAATCAAATAATTTCTCAGTAATTACCTTTGCTTCTTTCGTTTCAAATGGTCTTGACGCAGGATATATAATAACTCTATAGTCGTTCGTTTCTACAATATTAGATTCTTCAATTTTCATATGCAAATATTTAATTTTCATAAAACGATATGAAATCACATTTTTTTATTCCTTGTCAATCCTACAACATAGATAATAGCAATTTCACATCCTTTTTATTCAGAGTATAAAATTACAACTTTTTCTCCAGAAAGTAAATGAATTCAAACAAGTTGAAAATGATCAGATACATTCAAATACTGCATTATAGGAAGCCTCATCCCTACTTAAAATTTTTGTTTTAGAATAGCCTTTTTGAGACAATATTTGTAATAGCTCATCTTCACTATGTCCGGAGCTTTTTAACGTTATATTGTTTATTTCTATGATAATTTTAGGCTGAAAACTGGTCAGAATTTGTGACATCCCTTTTAATGCTGAAACCTCTCCACCTTCAATATCAATTTTAATAAGGTCGATCTTTCCAATTTGATGACTCTTTACATAATCATCTAAGCTAAGACATTTTACTTTTTCTTTAGTGGTAAAGTTCTCTATATAAGATGATGCCATTCCCACATTATCAAAACTATCATTATAAAATATATCAATGAATCCTGATCCTTCAGAAACAGCCAAATGTTCTAGACTAACATTCTTAAGATTATTATTGGTAATATATCTGGAAAATTTCTCATAATTCGGTTTGAAAGCTTCAAAAGCATATACTCTCCCATCATTTCCCAAAACTTTTGAAGCATTGAGTGAAAACAATCCTATATTGCCTCCAACATCTATAAAAACATCACCTTCCTTTAAAACAGAATACAGATAGTCTATTTCATCTTTTTCATAATCACCGAGAAAATAAAGTTGTTGTTGAATCCAATCACTAAGATTTAAATCAAGATTGAAGGAATCTCTATATATAATATTTTTATCTACTCCATTAAAAAGATGGTACGGCTTAAAAATATATTTATGAAAGGCAAAATACTTTTGTCTGAAAAAAGAAAACTTAAAAATAAATTTAAAAAAGGAAGCTAGAAGACTTCTCATATTGGTTTTATATAACTGCAATATACAGCAATTTTGAATAAAAAAACAAAATCCAGAGTAACCCTGGATTTTGCATGTAAATGTCGTATAATGTTCTTTGTAGAAGTCTACAATACAATTTCGTTAAATAAGATTATAAATCTTCTGCCTCTGCAAGAAGCTCTACAATATCTTTTACAGCAACTTCGGTATTTTTATTAAAATGTTTTACACCGTCTGTCATCATGGTATTACAGAAAGGGCATCCGGTAGCAATTACTTTAGGTTCAAAAGATAAAGCTTCTTCTGTTCTCTCGATATTGATGTCTTTATTTCCTTTTTCAGGTTCTTTAAACATCTGTGCACCTCCGGCACCACAACAAAGGCCGTTTGTTCTGCAACGTTTCATTTCTACAAGCTCAGCATCCAGTTTTTCCAACAAAATCCTTGGTGCTTCATACTCATCATTCGCACGTCCTAAATAACATGGATCATGGAAAGTAATTTTTTTCCCCTTGAATGCCCCACCTTCGATTTTTAATCTTCCTTCTTCCATTAATGTTTTAAGGAATTGGGTATGGTGAACAACGTCATAGTTACCGCCTAGGCTTGGATATTCATTTTTAAGGGTATTGAAACAGTGCGGGCAGGCCGTCACTATTTTTTTTACTTCATAAGCATTCAATACTTCAATATTTGTAAGAGCCATCATCTGGAAAACAAACTCATTTCCGGCTCTTTTTGCAGGATCACCGGTACAACTTTCTTCCTGACCAAGAACGGCAAATTCAACGCCTATTTTATTTAAAATTTTACAAAATGCTTTTGTAATTTTCTTAGCACGATCGTCGAAGCTACCAGCGCATCCAACCCAGAATAAAACTTCCGGAGATTTTCCTTCGGCAGCATATTCTGCCATTGTTTTTATATTGAAATCCATTTCTTTTTCAATTTGAAAATGTGAGAATTTGGAAATTTGAAAATGAGTCGACTTATATCAATTTTCAAATTTTCAAATTGATTTAATTATCTAATTTTCTGTTGCCCAATTTAAACGGTCAGCCTGGTTATACTGCCAAGGTGCTGCGTTGTTTTCCACGTTTGTCATCATCAGATTCAATTCCTGTGGAGCAGCAGACTGTTCCATCACAAGGAATCTTCTCATTTCGAAGATAATAGAAAGTGGATCAAGCAATACAGGACATGCTTCTGTACACGCATTACAAGTAGTACAAGCCCAAAGCTCTTCTTTGGTGATGTAGTCGTTCAATAACTTTTTCCCATCATCAACGAACTTTCCGTTTTTATCGATATTTCTTCCCACTTCTTCCAATCTGTCTCTGGTTTTCATCAGAATCAATCTTGGAGAAAGCTTTTTACCTGTAATATTAGCAGGACACACGGAAGTACAACGTCCACATTCTGTACATGAATAAGCATTAAGCAATTGTACCTGATTCAGGTCAAAAATATCTTCTGCACCAAATTTAGAAGGAGCTGCATCTGCTTCTCCCTCAGCCGGAGCAGCATATGGATCCGCGTTAGGGTCCATCATTAATTTGATTTCCTTAGTTACAGAATCAAGGTTATTGAATTTTCCTTTTTTATCAAGGTTAGCATACCAAGTACTTGGAAATGCAAGGATAATATGCAAATGCTTAGAGTAATAAAGGTAGTTCATAAAGAAAAGAATTCCTACAAAGTGAAACCACCAAGCACCTTTTTCTGTAAAGTGTAAAAATCCGTCACCGAAGTTATTGAAAACCGGACCCAGAATTGTTGAACTGATCGGAAAACTTCCAAGCTGTGGTAATACACCTCTTTGTTGTAAAACCCAATCTGCAGCATTCATTTTGAAGAAAGCCATCATTAAAGCAAATTCTATGATAAGAATCCAGTTCGCATCGTGTTTTGGCCATCCGAAAAGTTCCTTCATGGTTAATCTCTTAACTCCATAAAAGTTTCTTCTGATGAAAAATATAACAACCCCAATCACTACAAGAAGGGCTAAAATTTCTAATGTAGCCGTAAAGAAACTATAAAAACCATTTCCGAATACTGAAGACAGAAAACGGTGAGTTCCAAACAAACCATCGACGATTATTTCTATAAGTTCTATATTGATAATAATAAAACCTACGTATACAAAAACGTGCAGAATCCCTGCAACAGGACGTTTTACCATTTTGCTTTGTCCCATCGCAACTCTTGCCATGGTATTCCAGCGTTCGGATTTTCTGTCGTTTCTGTTAATCTCGTGACCTAATCTGATATTTCTATAGATCTTTTGGAGGCTTTTGGCAAACAATCCAAAACCGGCCACTAATAAAATCAGGAAAATAATGTTATCGATGTACTGCATAAGGCGTATTAGTCTTTATTGTTCTTACCGAAAACAGAGAAATTAATATATCTCTTAGGGTTCGCTTTCATATCTTCAATCAATGAATTCAAATTGGATGAAGCTGAATTCAGATTATTGTAAAGTTGCTCATCCTTCATCAGTTTACCCAAACTTCCCTCTCCTTTGTCTATTCCTCCAATTACCTGATTCAATTTTCCAACTGTGGCATCTAAGCTTGCAATCGTTGCATTTAATTGTTTGGTATCAATACTTTGCGCAAGATTGCCATATTTATCCAACGTCACTTTTCCGCTTTGCATGGTAAGACTTGCATCATCCAGTACTTTTTGAAGTTTTGGATCATTGTGTCCTACCAGGGTGTTTACACTTCCTGCTGTAGTTTGTAATGCTCCTACTGTTTTATTAAGATTAGCTAATAAAGCTTTGATTTCCGCTCTATTTTGCGCATCTACGATCTGATTGGCATTAGCCATCAAAGAATCTACTCTATGTAATACACCTTGCAGTTGATCTTTTACAGGACCTACCTGAGAAGAAAGACTTCCCATCATACCCAATTTAAAAGCACCGTGCAATGTATCTCCATCTTTTGCAGTAGCTCCTCCATATACAAGATTTACTCTCATTTCTTTACCGGACATTAATCCCGGCTCAAAAATTTCCAGCGTAGAGTTTTTTGAAAATTCGAATTTGTTATCAACCGTAACTTTTACAACAAAGCTAATTTTACCGTCTTTTGCAGTCTGTGGAATAATCTTATCAACCTGTCCTACTTTCAGACCATTAATAGAAACGGCCGCAGACTGTGCCAATCCCTCCACATTGTCAAATTTTGCGTAAAATATATTGTCGGTAGTAAAAAGGCTCTTCCCTTTCATAAATTGAAACAACACCACAAAGCCTACGATAGCTAGAAGTGTGATTACACCAGCTTTGATTTCTTTACTGAACTTCACTTGCTAATTTTTTTCTAATAAGCAAATATAATACATTTTAAATTAATCTTTTCCTTTATTGTTCTGCGTTAAATACAAAAAAAGCGACAAAAAAATTTGTCGCTTTTATATCTGTAAAATTAAATTCTTATTGTTGCTGATTTCCCAGCTTGTTCCAGATCTCAATTCTATAATCTTTGATATCTGCATTGTCCTGAAGGCTCTTCATCCAAGCTTGTCCGAACATTCCTGCATTTCTCTGAGTAATAGACTCTGTAAACTGCTTAAGATCTCCTGGTTGTTTGTTTACTGTTTCTGTTTTCTTAATTAAAACATAAACACCTGTTCCACCTTCAACCGGATTAGAAAGTTTACCTTTCGCTACTCCGAATGCTGCACCAGCTACTTTAGGCTCCATAGCACCAGCTACTGAAGGGTTCAATAGGTTAACCTGAGCAGATTGTTTTGTAGTAGCAAATAATTTAGCAACCTGATCTAAGCTTGAAGCTTTTGCTGCTGCAATTTTATCAGAAATTTGTTTTGCTGCCAATTTATTTTTAACAATTACTTCAATCTGATCTCTTACAGATTCCGGATCAGCAAGACCAGCTTCCTGTTTTCCGTTCAGATATACTACAATTTTATCACCTGTTCCGTCTACTGTAAAGAATTCTGTATCTCCTTTAGATCTCTTCTTATCAAAAGCCCAAGTTAAAATATCTCCGTCTTTTTCAGTACCTAGACCTTGAAGCTGACCTTCAAATCTCTTCGCAGCTTTAGGGTTAGTAAACTGATAATTACCTTTCTTAGCAATATTCACGAAATCATTAAACGATTTCCCTTGAACCTGCTGAATGAATTTCCTTGCTTTTTTGTCTGTTTCAGCTTCCGTAGCATCAGAAGGTTTAATTTCTTTGATCAGGTTAGCCACTTTATATCCCATTGATCCGGTCTTCTTATCTTCAATATTGATGATATGGTAACCGAATTGTGTTTCTACTACTCCTGTAGCTCCTTTAGGGTTGTTTGCTAAATAGGTAAGGAATTCCGGAACAAAAGGCGTTTCTGGAGTTGTCCAACCTAAGCTACCACCTTGTGCAGCAGAATTTGGATCATTAGAAAGTTTCAGGAATTCAGTAAACTTAGCAGGAGTTGCTTTTACGATGGCTCCGATAGAGTCTGCCAATTTCTTAGCCTGCTCTTTGGATCTCGTTACTCCCTCTCCCGCAGGGCTTCCTTTGAAAGCAATAAGGATATGTCTTGATAATGTAGAATCTGATGTTTTTTTACCAACAAGCTTAGAAACTACATAGAAATTTTGCTCTTTGTAAGGCCCAAAAGTTTGTCCTACTGCAGCAGTAGTGATCTGACCTTGTATTGTTGCAGGCAATTGTTTAGGAGTTACATACTGAGGATTGAAAGGCATATCAGAGTTTGCCATTACAAACATAGAATCATTTTTCGTATTCTGGAAGTTTTCTGTACCTCCGCTTGCATCAGTACCTCCTGAGTATAATTTTGTAATTTCCTTCATAGCAGCTGCATCATCCGCCGCACTAGGTTTAGCCGGGAAAAATACAATACCTAAGTTTCTGCTAGGCTCAGCCTTGAACATTACCGGATGTTGCTTGATATAGTTCGCAAGATCTTCTGTCGAAACATTGATTTTTGTTTTCTGAAGGTAAGCAGCATAATCAACTTTTACGAAGTCGATATCAGCAAGCTGATCTCTTTCCTTCATCAATTCTTCAGCTTCTTTCTTACCGGTGGTAATTCCTGCCGAAATATTGGTAAATACCTGTCTTGCCATCAATCTATATTCAATAGTCTTTCTTGTTTTCAACCATTGAGTATACCCTTGAGGATTGGTATTTTTTAATGTTTCAATTTCTTTTTTAAGTTCTTGAGTTTTAAAATTACCTTTCTCATCAAAGAACTGTTGATTTTGGGCAAACATCTGATCATACTGGATTTGGTTCCAGAAATAATCATCAGTCATCTCAAAGCCCAATTTCTCAAACTGCTGTTTGATAAGCTTAGATTGTACAAGTAACTGCCAAGCCTGCTCTTCAAGACCATTTTTTGGACGACCTTGTTGTTCAGCTTGCTGCTGCAGCACGAAAAGTTGATCATTGAACTCTTCGCGGGTGATCTTCTCACCGTTTACTTTTCCTAAAACATCAGGATTTTTACCAAAAACCTTGTCGATGCTGTCCGGGTTCACCAAAAACGCTAAAAGCGCCAGTGCTATTACTCCCATTAAAAGCCAAGGCTTACTCCTAATCTGTCCTAAAATTGCCATTTTATAAATTATAGTTTTTTATCAGTTTGCGAAAATACACATTTTTAAGAAATTACAGAAGCAGAAGTTCTTTATTTTGTCTTTTAATGAGAAAGTTTTTTGAAAAAAGGAAATTTTGACCATATTTTTTAGTAAAAAACAAATGGCATAAGTATTGTGCATTTTAGAACATTATAATATGCTACACGTTTTCAGAGCATATTATAAAAAATCCCTTTAACGATTAAAAACGAAAATGACAATTTGTCATTCGATCAATTATGACAGAATTTGAAGATATTAGTTTAGAAGAAATGATCAGCGACGGATTTGATATCGTAGCTGAAGAAATCAATCTTTCCGACTTCTCGGAGACTGATAAAAATTCCGGACAAAAAATATTCCCTATACTTCCCGTAAGAAATATGGTCATGTTCCCAAATGTGGTAATTCCTATTACTGCAGGGAGAAAAACGTCTATACAACTTCTTGAAGAAGCACAGAAGAACGGAGATTTTATTGGAATTGTAAGTCAGAAAAATTCAGATCTGGAACAGCCTACCGAAAAAGACATTTATCTTACCGGTACGTTGGCAAAGATTATTAAGATTATAAGATTACCTGAAGGTAATATCACGGCTATTACTAAAGGATTTCATAGGTTTAAAATCAAAAAAATTATTGACAATCAGCCTTATTTCAAAGCTGAAATATCAAAATTAAAAGATACGCAGCCTAAAAATCAGGAAGAATATGAAGCATTATTGGAAAACATCAAGGAACTTGCTTTAAAAATCATTGAACTTGATCCAAACATACCTAATGCAGCCAACTTTGCCATAAAAAACATCAACAATAATGATGATTTGTTAAATTTCATTTGTACCAATGCAAGCTTCCCATCTGTGGTAAAACAGAAATTGCTTGAAGAGAAAAGCATGATGGAAAGAGCAAATAAGTGTTATGAAATGATGCATGAAGATTTCAGAAAACTGGAATTGAGGAACCAAATTCATCAAAAAACTTCAAAAGACCTTGATAAGCAGCAAAGAGAATATTTTCTAAATCAACAGATCAGAACTATTCAGGAAGAATTGGGCGGCGGGCCGGAAAGTGATGTAGAAGACCTTATTGCTAAAGCCAGGACCAAAAAATGGAGCAAAGAAGTAGAAGAGCATTTCCAAAAAGAAATCAACAGACTTCAGCGTCAGAATCCTAACTCTCCTGATTATAATGTACAAAGAAATTATCTTGATTTCTTTACTGATCTTCCATGGGAAACTTACACTAAAGATATTTTTGATATTGCAAAAGCTGAAAAAGTTTTAGACAAAGCTCATTTCGGGCTTGAAGACATCAAAAAGAGAATCCTGGAACACATGGCTGTTTTAAAATTAAAAAACAACATGAAATCCCCTATCCTATTGTTGGTAGGGCCTCCAGGAGTTGGTAAGACTTCATTAGGAAAATCGATTGCAGATGCTTTAGGTAGAAAATATGTAAGATTATCCCTGGGTGGTCTTCACGATGAAAGTGAAATCCGCGGACATAGAAAAACGTACATTGGAGCAATGGCCGGAAGAATCTTACAGTCTATCAAAAAATCAGGAACATCTAACCCTGTCATCGTGCTGGATGAGATTGATAAAATCGGACAAGGTCTTCATGGTGATCCAAGCTCTGCGTTATTAGAAGTTCTTGATCCGGAACAAAATAAGTCATTTTATGACAATTTCCTTGAGATGGGTTACGACCTGTCTAAAGTAATGTTCATTGCAACAGCCAACTCCCTCTCTACGATACAAACTCCTCTTTTGGACAGAACTGAAATCATTCAGATCGCCGGATATACTCTAGAAGAAAAGATTGAGATTGCTAAACGACACCTCATCAAAAAACAACAGGAAGAAAATGGTTTGGATACAAAATCATTCAAGCTTGGAAATACTGAACTCAAGCATATTGTAGAGGCTCATACTTCAGAGAGCGGAGTAAGAACTTTAGAAAAAAGAATTGCTTCCATTGCAAGGTGGGTAGCCCTACAAACTGCTTTAGTAAAAGAATATGATCCTAAAATTTCTGTTGAAAAAGTAGATGAAATCTTGGGTGTTCCAAGACCGAAAAGCTTATCAGAAATCACTGGAGTTCCAGGTGTGGTAACAGGTCTTGCATGGACAAGTGTAGGGGGAGATATTCTTTATATCGAAAGTATCTTAAGCAATGGTAAAGGAGCTTTAACAATGACCGGAAATCTGGGAACGGTAATGAAAGAATCAGCAACGATTGCTTTAGAATACATCAAAGCTAAGCATGATGAATTAGGAATTGCACAGGAAGATTTGGATAAGAAAAACATCCACGTTCACGTTCCGGAGGGAGCAACTCCTAAAGATGGGCCATCAGCAGGTATTGCGATGCTTACTTCAATGGTTTCTTCTTTTAAAAACAAAAAAATAAAACCTCACCTTGCAATGACAGGTGAAATTACTCTAAGAGGAAAAGTTCTGCCTGTAGGCGGTATCAAAGAAAAACTTCTAGCCGCTACCAGAGCCGGGGTCAAAGATGTAATCCTTTGTGAAGCCAATAGAAAAGATGTAGAAGAAATCAAGAAAGATTATTTAAAAAACCTGAAAGTACATTACGTTAACAGAATGGAAGAGGTTATCGATATTGCTATTGAAAAATAAAACAACATATTAACTTCTCAATAATGAAACACGTCCCGGTCATCCGAGGCGTGTTTCTCTTTTTATTAAAACTTCAATATTCCTTAATTTTACAGCTTACCGGCTGGAATGAAATTTGCTGCGCTAAAAGAAAACTCAAGCCGGTGAATAAAAAAATTTTTCACTTGGGTAGGTTTTCTTATTTTTATTCTTTTACTCCATATTTTTGATTATGAATTTTCTTAGACTTCCTTTTCTTCCCAAACTTACCATGGTAGTCATTTCTATCATTGGCCTTGGCTACCTTTTAGCATTAGGACAAACAATTTTGGCTCCTTTTTTCTTTGCATTCCTGATGGCAATGTTATTTTTACCGGTAGCCACTTTTATGGAACGAAAGCTAAGATTTCCGAGATCTATATCTACCATGACTTCTGTTTTCATCATGTTGGTTATTTTAAGCGGACTGATTTATTTTTTCAGTTCTCAATTATCAGATTTCAGCAAAGACCTGCCCCACCTTAGAGAACAACTTACCACTGTTTTTAATAATCTTCAGCATTGGGTTTCGAAAACATTCAATGTAAAAGTGAATGAACAAGTAGATTACATCAATCAGGCTCTCAATAAACTCCTTTCTTCTTCCGGGGCTATTTTAGGTTTTACATTTGGAATATTTTCAACAGGATTTGGTTTCATCATTTTCTTTACCTTATTTTTTATCTTCATTTTAAATTATAGAAGATTATTGAATAACTTTATTGTTACCGTCTTCAATGAAAGACATAAATCAAGTGTACAGGCTGCGGTAACCGAAATACGTATTATGACAAAGAAATACATTTTCGGATTATGTCTTCAGGTACTTATAGTATCCATTCTTACTTCAATTCTTCTTACTGTTTTAGGAGTAAAATACGCGATTCTCCTGGCTGTTTTGACTGGTCTATTAAACGTAATTCCTTACCTGGGTATTTTTATTTCACTGGTTATCTCTTGTTTCATCGCATTCGCAACAGCCAGTCCTTCAACATGTATTTATCTAACTGTAGGATATATTGCCATACACGCAGTAGACGGTAATATTGTTTTACCATTTGTAGTAGGGTCTAAAGTAAAAATTAACGCCTTGTTTTCTTTCATTGGAATTCTGCTAGGCGAGCATCTTTGGGGAATCGCAGGAATGTTCCTGTGTATCCCGGCCATTGCGATTATTAAAATAATTTGCGAAAAGGTTGACGACCTGAAACCTTGGGGAAAACTTCTCGGTGAAGATGAAAAGCCCAATAAAAAGAAGAAAACTTATAAAATTTCAAAGAACATTACATTAAAGGAAATGGACTAGATATCAGTAATGAGCAATGAATAATAAATGATGGATGATAATTGAGAAATGATGAAAGCTACATCAAAACAACTATTCCATAGACACAAATAATCAATAATTGATAACTTATTTTAAATTTTCAACACAAATAGTTACATATTATTTGTATTTGTTTTACATTTGATATAAAATCATCAATTATGAAAATAGTAAAGTTTATTATTTGCTTATTATTCGGAGTTATGTTTCTTAATGCAGGATTAGACAAATTCTTCCATTATAATCCTACTCCAAAATTGACAGACGCTCAAATGAAAGTGTATGCAGCTTTCGGAGAAATAGGCTGGCTACTGCCCCTAGTTGGAACCGTTGAAATTATAGGAGGGCTATTATTTATCTTTCCAAAAACAAGAGCATTAGGAGCCATTGTTATTCTGCCTGTAATGGTTGGTATTTTAATTCACAATCTTTTCAAAGATCCTTCAATCCCAGGTATTGCCATTTCCGGTATATTATTTCTGATTAATATTTTGATTATTATTGACAACAGGGAAAAATATAAAAACCTGGTAAGCTAAACCACCTAAGCTGCAGATAATAGACTTCGGCTGATATTTATGAAACTATTATCTGCAATTTTACATTTATACAAAAGCGCTAAAACCTGTAATGGAACGACCCACAATAAGTGAATTGATTTCTTTTGTTCCTTCATAAGAATAAATAGCCTCGGCATCTGCTACAAACCTTGCCACATCATATTCCAGCAAAATACCATTTCCTCCCATAACTTCCCGAGCTCTGGATACAATATCCCTTGTCCTTAGAGTACAAAAAACTTTGGCTAAGGAAGCATGCTCATCTTTTAAAATACCTTCATCCTGCATTTCAGACAACCTAAATACCATTGTCTGCATAGCAGTAAGGTTAGACAACATTTCAACCAAGTGTCCCTGAATCATTTGAAAAGAAGCAATAGGTCTTCCAAATTGTTCTCTTTTTCGGGTATAATCCAAAGCGCTTTCATAGGCTCCCCTTGCACATCCTGTCGCCATCCACGCTACTCCTGCCCTGGTCATTCTCAATACCTTTCCGGTATCTTTAAAGGAATTGGCATTTTGAAGACGGTTTTCTTCGGTTACCAGACAGTCTTTTAATGTAATCAATCCGTTCTGAACAATTCTCAACGCCATTTTCCCTTTAATTTTCTCAACAGAATATCCCGGATTATCTTTTTCTATAATAAAACCTTTTACTTCTCCACTGTCTAAATCTCTTGCCCAAATGATCACAAGATCTGCAAAAGTGGCATTTCCAATCCATTTTTTCTGACCATTTAAAACCCACCCTTCCTCTGTTTTCTTACAGGTAACGGTAAGCCCGCCTGCCGCACCTGAACCTACTTCCGGTTCTGTAAGTCCAAAAGCACCTATTTTTTCAAACTTTTGCATCTGAGGAAGCCATTTCTGTTTTTGTTCTTCTGAACCGCAGATATAAATGGACCCCATTGCCAACCCGGACTGTACTCCAAAAAAAGTTGCAATAGAGGCATCAATTCTTGCCATTTCCATTGCAATAACCCCTTCCATCAAAAAAGGCATTCCCGGGCAGCCGTATCCTTCATAAGTTACTCCACAGATATCCAGTTTCTGAAATTTCGGAATCAATTCGAAAGGAAACTCGTCTCTGAGCCAGTAATGATTGACTAAAGGTTTAACCTCTTTTTCCATAAAAGCTCTTACTTTAAGCTGAATTTCCCGTTGTTCAGGAGATAAAGTATGGTAGATATCGTAAAAATCACCATCAATGGGAGGAAGTTCTTTCGTTTTCTTATCCTGATCCAGCATTTTCATAAGTCCGGCAAGCTGTTTATCATCCAACTTTGAAAAATTATGCATCAGTTTGGGTAAATCTACTTTTTGCGAAATAGCACTTAGCTGATCAAAATCTATGGACGTGAATAGTCCTATGGCATTTCTGATTTTAGAAAAGGTATTTGACATAATGATATATTGTGATTTTGGTTTGTAAAAACATAAGCAAAAATTACTCCGAAAATAAGCTCCAAGTTCACACTTCATTTTACAAAATTCTAATAATCAATTGATTAAAAAAGAATATTTTCTTTACAAGTTTTTTACTTCCCATTTTCAAGCATTACAAAGAATTGTGGCTGAACTTTGACTCAAGCAAAACCTCAAAAATCTTACGCTATGAAAACGAATTACATTACACTATCATTATCAGCTGTTCTTTTACTGGGTATTTATTCATGTAAAAAGAGTGAAGCCACCAGCGGTGAACTTAAAAGTTATGAAGCTTCAACAGATTCTTCAGCCATAGTATCAGACAGCATTTCGTCTGCTGCAAGTATGGAAGTCAAAGACAAAAAGTTCATCAAGACTGCAGATGTGAATATGGAGGTAAAAGATGCCTACAATGCTACCATTGCTATTGAAAAGTCTGTTCAGGATCTTGGAGGTTTTGTTACCAAAAGCAATCTGCAAAGCAATGTGGCTTATGAAGACACTTACAACACTTCTGATACTGAAGCCATGCTTATCAAAAAATACAAGACTGAAAACACAATGCAGGTAAGAGTTCCTACCGAAAAGCTTGGAGAACTTTTAACAGCTATCAACACCAGCAAATTATTTTTAAATTCAAGAACAATCAATGCAGAAGATGTTACTGCCAATATCAAATATTCGGAGCTTGAAGCGAAAAGAAACCAGAAAACTTCAGAAAACATTGAGAAGATAAAAACCAATAAAGACAAAGTAACCTTAGATGACAATAATATATCTGAAGGGAATCTTCAGAAACTGAATACCATGAGTATGGCAGACAACCTGAAGTACAGCACGGTTGACATCTACATCAAAGAACCTAAACTACGGATTGCAGAAATAGCAGTTACGAATACAGACAGCATTGATAATAAGTACAAATACAATTTTATTCATGATGCAAAAGACGGTTTTGTGTATGGATTTTACCTGATTCAAAGAATTATTGTAGGGCTTATCAACATCTGGCCCATTGTATTAATTGCTGGCGGGTTGTTTTATTTCTTAAGAAAAAGAAAATCTAGCAGATCTGAACTTCCGAAGTCTCCAGAACAGAGCTCCTAACCTATAGGTTATCATCATAATTTTAGATTTTACAGCCTCCTGTTTTCAGGAGGTTTTTATTTTTTTGAAAAAAAACTGTAACGATTGTAATGCACCCCTTACCTACTGTTTAAAAGAACAGAAAATCAAAAAAAATAAATACTATGAAAAATTTAATGAAACTTGGATTCGCTGCATTACTGTCAGTACATTTCACAACAGCCACTGCACAGAATAAGAATACAGAGAATGAGAACAGCCTGCTATGGGAAGTATCCGGAAACGGACTTTCTAAACCATCTTACATTGCCGGAACATTTCATATCTTATGCAATAAAGATTTTGAAATAAAACCTAAAACCTGGAAAGCTCTTAATCAAACTGAAAATTTTGTAATGGAAATCAATTACATCGATCAAAATGAAATGGCTGCGATGCAGAAAATGATGGCTGCGGATAAAAAGATTTCTGAACAACTGACTCCTGAGGAAGCAAAAGAACTGGACAAAATACTTGCCGACTATGGAACCAACCTGAAAAACGTTGACAGCCACAGCCCACAAGCTCTTTACTCTCTTGTTGCTACAAAAGCAATCCCATGTCCCCAAAATGAAGTGAAAATGTACGAAATTGAACTGTTAAAAGAAGCTTTAAAAAACAAGAAAAGTGTGAATGGACTGGAAAAGGTTAACGACCAAATTAATGCAATTGGCCAATCATATGATCTGAAAGAAGTGATATATCAACTGAAATTAAGTAATGAATATACTATCGCTTCACAAAAAATGACGGAAGCTTTTAAAAATGAAAATTTAAAAAACCTGGACCAGCTTATTAAAGACCCAAAATTCATGAATAATAAACAGGAACAATTTATGCTGACTGACCGAAATATAAAATGGGCAGAAAAAATGCCAGAAATTATGAAAAAACAAAGCTCTTTCTTTGCAGTAGGAAGTGGTCATTTGTGGGGCAATAACGGGCTCATCAATCTTCTTAAAGCAAAAGGATATACAGTAAAACCTGTAACCAACTTATAATAATAACCCAACCATGAAACTATTGTGAGTACTCCAACTGAAACAGCCTTTTTAAAGCTTGTTAATCAGCACAAAGGCATATTATACAAAGCTTCCCGGATCTATGCAGATTCCATAGAAGACCGGGAGGATCTTCAGCAGGAAATCCTTATCCAGCTGTGGAAATCCTATCAGAACTTTAAAGGAAACAGTGAATTTTCTACCTGGATGTATCGGGTTTCCATCAATACTGCCATTACCTATTTAAAGAAAGAAAAACAGAGGGCAAAAAACCATACAGACTCACCCCATCATTTTGAGGTACAGCAGGAAGATTACAATCCTATAAAGGATAAACAGCTGGAAATCTTTTATCGTGCCGTTCAGGAATTGAATCCTCTGGAGAAGGCCGTCATCTTTTATTTCATGGAAGGGATGTCACATAAAGAAATTGGAAACAACCTCGGGCTCAGCGAAGGCAATGCCCGTGTAAAACTCAACAGAACAAAAGAAAAAATACAGCAAATCATAAAAAAATCAGGTTATGAATTTTGATCAACTAAAAGAACAGTGGAATAATGAAGACAGCAATGTTCATATTCCAGACAGTATAAAACAATTAAAGGAAAGCAAACATCCTATTGAAAAGATACAAAAAAGTATGAAAAGGGAATTTCCGGCACAGGTTCTGGCTATTATTCTTATGGCATTCTTCCCTCAAATACTGAATTTTCCAGTCTCACAATATGTTATTTATTATACTTCTTATGTGATGCTTTTTGTTATATCTTCTTATTATTTATTCGGCTTTTACAAATTTTACAAGCAGACGGAACTTTATACAGGAAATACAAAAAGCAGCCTCTGGAAAATCTATCACGAATTAAAACTCAATATGGAAAGATATCAATCTTTTGGCTTCCTGCTTCTCCCTCACTTCATGATTACACTGGGACTTGAATTCTATAAGATATTGGCTAAAAAAGGAATGACCTTTGAAAATGTAACCAATTCTCATCAACAAACTCTCATTATTTCTGTTCTTATTGGAACAATCGCAATTATCGTTAATATTGTTTTATGGACAAAGTATATCTATGGACGCCAGGCCAAACAATTGGAACATATTCTGAACGAAATAGACGAATAACATTCAAAAAAACATATTTTAACTCATAAAAATAGAACCTCAGATCATTTCCGGGGTTTTGTTTTTTAAAAAATTGTTATTTATTATCTTCAAATTTATTTGAGGTTTTATTTTTCCTTAAATTTGCAAATCAGAAATAAATCGTTATGGATTTATATAGATTTTGATCCGGTACCTTATTTTTTCTGAATTATAAATTCTCAACAACATGCTATCAAAAATAAATCCTATACAAACCAACAGCTGGAAAGCCCTTGACGAACATTTTGCATCTAACGATCTTGAACTAAGAAGCCTTTTCCAGTATAACCCAAACCGTTTTGAAGAATTCTCTCTGCAAAAGGAAAACTATCTTTTCGATTATTCTAAAAACCTGATTGATTCCAGAACAAAAGAGCTTTTATTACAACTGGCAGAAGAATGTCAGTTAAAAGATGCTATTTCTAAAATGTTTTCCGGTGATAAAATCAATGAAACAGAAGGAAGAGCAGTTTTACATACTGCTTTAAGAGATTTCTCTGATCGTGAAATTCTTGTAGACGGTGAAAATATTAAGCCTCAGATCAAAAGAGTATTGAACCATATGAAAGCTTTTTCTGAAAAAATCATTTCAGGAGAACACAAAGGGTTCAGTGGAAAAGAGATCACAGATGTCGTAAACATCGGAATCGGAGGTTCAGATTTGGGACCTGTAATGGTTTGTTCCGCTTTAAAGCATTTTAAAACAAGACTGGATGTTCACTTTGTTTCTAATGTGGACGGAAATCATATGGCAGAAGTTGTTAAAAACCTGAATCCGGAAACCACTCTATTCATCATTGCTTCTAAAACGTTTACCACTCAGGAAACAATGACGAATGCTAACTCCGCAAAAGATTGGTTCCTTAAAGCAGGAAAACAAGAGGATGTAGCTAAGCATTTCGTAGCGTTATCCACTAATATTGAAGCTGTTAAACAGTTCGGAATTGCAGAAGAAAACATTTTCGAATTCTGGGATTGGGTAGGCGGAAGATATTCCCTTTGGAGTGCTATCGGACTAAGCATTGTATTGTCTGTAGGGTATGAAAATTTTGAACAGCTTTTAAAAGGAGCTTTTGATACTGACCAACACTTCCAGACTGCGAACTTCTCAGAAAACGTACCTGTACTAATGGGACTTTTAGGAATCTGGTATCGTAATTTCTATGCAGCAACAAGCTATGCAATCCTTCCTTATTCTCAATATCTGGACAGATTTGCTGCTTATCTTCAACAGGGAGATATGGAAAGTAACGGAAAGTGTGTGGACAGAAACGGTGAATTTGTAGAATATGAAACAGGACCCATCATTTGGGGGGAACCTGGGACCAATGGACAGCACGCATTTTATCAACTGATCCACCAGGGAACAGAATTAATTCCTGCCGATTTTATTGCCTATGCTAAGAGTCCTAATAAGGTTTCTGACCATCAGGATAAATTATTGGCCAACTTCTTTGCACAAACAGAAGCCCTTGCTTTTGGTAAGACTGAAGAAGAAGTTGAGGAAGAGCTTAGAACTTCAGGTAAATCCGATGAAGAGATCGAAAAATTATTAAACTATAAAGTTTTCCACGGAAACACACCAACTAACTCAATATTATTCAAAGAATTAACGCCATTTTCACTTGGACAATTGATTGCTTTATATGAGCATAAAATTTTCGTTCAGGGAGTAATCTGGAATATTTTCAGTTTTGATCAATTTGGAGTTGAATTAGGAAAAGTATTAGCCAACAAAATCCTTCCGGAGCTTGAAAATAATGAGGCTATACATTCTCATGATAGCTCCACCAACGGATTGATCAATTATTATAAAGGGAATAAGTAAAAAGAAAGCTGATGAATTTCAGGACATTATAGCATTGATAAAATCTAAATCTAAATAAAAGTAAAAAAGTAAAATGGCAGAAATTCTTGATGGACTTAAAGTATCCAAGGAAATCAAAGCAGAGATCAAAGCTGAAGTGGAAAAAATCCTTGCCAGCAAAAGAAGAGCTCCTCATTTGGTGGCAATTCTTGTAGGGAACAATGGAGCAAGTAAGGCTTATGTAAATGCAAAAGTAAAAGACTGCGAAGAGGTAGGATTCCAATCCAGCCTGATCAAGTTTCCAAGTACAGTTTCGGAATCTGAATTATTGGAGACAATTGACGAGTTGAATAAATCTAAAGCGGTAGACGGATTCATCGTTCAATTACCTTTGCCTGATCAAGTTGACCAGGAGAAAATTATCAACGCTATTGATCCAAGAAAAGACGTGGACGGATTCCACCCTGAAAACTTTGGAAAAATGGCCTTAGAAATGGATACATTCCTACCAGCTACCCCTTTTGGAATCTTAACATTATTAGAAAGATATAATATCGAAACCAAAGGAAAAGACTGTGTAATTATTGGAAGAAGTAAAATTGTAGGAAGACCGATGAGTATTTTGATGGGAAGAAAAGATTTCCCTGGAAACTCAACTGTTACCCTTACGCATTCATATACTAAAGACATCGAAGAATACACAAAAAAGGCAGACATCGTAATCACGGCTCTAGGAGATCCTCATTTCCTAAAAGGAGAAATGATCAAAGATGGAGCTGTAATTGTGGACGTTGGGATCACAAGAGTAGATGATGATTCTCCAAAAGGATATTATCTGGCAGGTGACGTAGATTTTGACAGCTGTGCTGCCAAAGCAAGCTGGATCACACCAGTACCTGGAGGAGTAGGCCCAATGACGAGAGCTATGTTGATGAAAAACACCATCATTGCTTACAAAACTTCGGTCTATAACGACTAATTTTAAAATGAATAAAGAAAAAGATATTTTATTAAAAGAAGGTAAAATGCTCCCTGTGATGGAGCATTTTTACACTTTACAAGGAGAAGGAGCACACACCGGAAAAGCAGCCTATTTCATCCGATTAGGAGGATGTGACGTCGGATGCCATTGGTGTGATGTGAAAGAAAGCTGGGATCCGGACCTGCACCCAGTAATGGATACAATAGAAATTGCAGAAACAGCGGCTAAACATTGTAAAACCATTGTATTAACAGGTGGTGAACCTTTAATGTGGAATTTGGATATTCTTACCTCTAAATTAAAAGAATTAGGCTGCTCTATTCATATTGAAACATCTGGTGCTTACCCGATGAGTGGACAATTGGATTGGATCACTTTATCCCCAAAGAAAACCGGATTACCTAAAGAAGAGATTTATCAGAAGGCCAATGAACTTAAAGTAATTGTTTTCAACAATCATGATCTTACATTTGCCCAAGAACAAGCGGCAAAAGTTTCTGAAAACTGTAAACTTTACCTTCAAAGCGAATGGAGCAAAAGAAACGAAATGTATCCCAAGATTACGGATTTTATTCTGGAACATCCTGAGTGGCAGGCTTCGGTTCAAACCCATAAATATCTGAACATACCGTAAAAATATGTAAATTAGCTCGCCGTATACGATAATACCGATAGATGCAGAGAATTCGATACTCTAGATACCTGAAATCGATCATTATTTTGCTTGACCTCATGGTTATTGCATCTATCTTTATATTCTTTTTTATAAGCAGGAACGAAAGTTTAAGATATCATGAAGAAACCTGGTATCAAAATGTATTTTCCCTAACCTTATTATTTTTGTTCTGGATGCTTTTAAGTGGTAGAACAAAAATATACAACATTCAGAGGAACCTCACGTATACTTTGTTTCTTGAAAAGCTCTTTATCCACTTTTTATTTTTTATATTGGGTGTGCTGCTTATCGGAAAGGTGAGTAAAAATGTTTTTTTCAATTCTGATATTTATTGGCTTTCCCTTTATCTTTTCGTTTTTATTTTTTTGTCAAAATCAATCATATATTTTGCAATCAAATATCTTCGTTCATTAGGAGTCAACTATAGGAATGTAATGTTTTTGGGAAATAATAGTTCTACCGAAATTTTAAAAAACATTTTTGAAGAGCGAAAAGATTACGGATATCGAATATTTGAATACGAAAGTTCAGACATCAGCCGTGATAAATTAGTCGGGTTTTGGAAAAAAAACGAAATTCATACTCTATTTTTATCTACTGAAAATTCATTTGATGAAGAAACAGAATCCCAGATCTTTAGCTTAGCAGAAGAGAATAAAGTTCATATTTCATTAATCCCGAGTATAACACAAAGTGATTTTTTCCTTTATGATCTTGGATATATTCAGACTCAGCCGGTTCTCAATCAAGCCAGATATCCACTAGACTATTATGCCAATTTTCTAATGAAAAGGGCATTCGATATTATTTTTTCGATCATCGTTCTTGTTTTAATTTGTTCCTGGGTCTTTCCAATCATTGCCATCCTTATTAAAGCAACCTCTAAAGGGCCTGTATTTTTCTTACAAAAAAGATATGGTTTCCATGAAGAAATTTTTAATTGTTTTAAATTCAGAACGATGGTTCCTAATAATGAATCTACCATCCGTACAACACAGGTAAATGATTCAAGAATTACTCCTATTGGAAAATTTCTAAGAAAAACAAGTCTCGATGAACTTCCACAATTCATCAATGTTTTGAAAGGAGATATGTCTGTCGTTGGTCCGCGTCCACATATGCTGGCAGTTGACCATTATTATAAAGCAAAAATTGGCAGATACAGCTTACGAAGCATGGTAAGCCCCGGTATTACAGGATTAGCTCAGGTAAATGGATTGCGAGGGGATTTTGGAGATGTAGAGGTGGAAATGAACAAACGGGTTCTAGCCGATTCATTTTATGTCAGAAATTGGAGTTTTGTATTGGATCTGGTCATTATTTTGAAAACCATTTTATTGGTTATTGGCGGAGACAAAAATGCTAAATAATATTTAGACAAATTTTAACATTAAACCGTGCCTCAGTCTTTACTTTAACCCTAGCCTAATTAAATAAAAAAGTCTAATTTAGCAGTATGTTAAAAAAGTTTTTCACAGCAGTAGGGGAATACATGATCCTTCTGGGTAAATCCCTGCAGAAACCTCAGAAAATGAGGGTTTTCTGGAAGCTGTTCATGAGAGAAATTAATGATTTGGGAGTCAACTCTTTTGGGTTGGTTGTCTTCACATCTATATTCGTTGGGGCAGTAGTTGCCATTCAGATGTTCAATAACTTTGATGCTTCATCCTTTCCTATTCCTCCTTCATTTGTAGGATATGCTACTAAAGCCGTACTTGTTTTGGAATTTGCTCCTACTATCATCAGTTTAATTTTGGCAGGTAAAGTAGGCTCTTACATTGCTTCCAGTATAGGGACAATGAGAGTTTCCGAACAGATTGACGCGCTGGATATTATGGGCGTAAATTCACCTAACTTTTTGATTTTCCCTAAAATTATCGCCTGTATGCTTTTTAACCCTCTTCTTATTGCCATTAGTATTGTATTTGGTATTGGCGGGGGCTATATTGCAGGGATTTTAACAGGAAACTGGACAGAAAACGATTATATTGTCGGGATTCAAATGTACATGCCTAATTTATTTATTTATTATGCATTTATTAAAACCATTGTTTTTGCATTTATCATTGCAACAGTGCCTTCTTATTTCGGATACACTGTAAAAGGAGGATCTCTTGAAGTGGGGAGAGCCAGTACACAAGCTGTGGTATGGACAATGGTATTCATTATCATTTCTGAATTAATTTTAACCCAATTAATATTAAGCTGATGATTGAAGTAAAAGATCTTAAGAAAAGTTTTGGTGATGTTGAAGTACTTAAGGGAATTTCAACCACATTTGATAAAGGAAAGGTAAATTTGATCATCGGCCAGAGTGGTTCAGGAAAAACAGTTTTTCTTAAAAGCTTATTGAATGTTTACGACCCTTCATCCGGAGAAATCCTATTTGACGGGAGGGACATTAATACCATGACAAGAGATCAAAAACAACATCTTCGTTCGGAAATCGGGACCGTGTTCCAGGGAAGTGCATTGTTTGACTCTTTAACTGTAGAGGAAAACATCATGTTTCCCCTTGATATGTTCACCAATCTTACTTATAGAGAAAAGAAAAAAAGAGTTTTTGAAGTTATAGGCAGAGTACATCTCGATAAGGCCGATAGAAAATACCCTTCCGAAATCTCCGGAGGGATGCAAAAAAGGGTGGCTATTGCAAGAGCTATTGTAAACAATCCTAAGTATTTATTCTGTGATGAGCCCAACTCCGGATTAGATCCCTATACTTCAAAAGTAATAGATGACCTTCTCTACGAAATCACAAAAGAATATAATACTACGACAATCATCAATACGCATGATATGAACTCCGTAATGACGATTGGCGAGAAAATTGTATACCTAAGATTGGGAATTAAAGAATGGGAAGGTAATAAAGACATTCTTATTACGGCAGGTAATAAAAATCTGATCGATTTCGTTTATTCTTCAGAACTGTTTAAAGAACTGCGAGAATATTTACTTGAGAATAATAAAACGATTGAGAATACAAAAATAGACGATAATGAAAAAGGTACTTAGTATAGCTCTTGTAGGGTTTTCAATGTGGGCTTCTGCACAGATATCACTGGCAGCTAAAGCCAATTTAATATTTCCTACAGGCTCTCCTTCATGGTCAAACATCAAAGGAACAGTGAATGATGCCATTGAAGGAACAGGAAAAAACAATGTTGGGTTCAATGCAGGACTTTCATTAAAAGTAGCTTTGCCTACTTCATTGTTTGTAATGCCGGAAATTTACTATACTCATTTCAAAAATGAGTTCACTACACAAAACACTACTTTTGATGTTAAAAGCAACCGTATTGACGTACCGGTTCTTTTAGGATACAATCTTTTAGGGAATATGTTGGGTGTATTTGTTGGTCCGGTAGGAAGCTTCAATTTAAGCAAAGACAACACCTACAATGATTTTAAGGAAAATGCTAAGAATAACTTTACAGTAGGATATCAGTTTGGCGCACAGCTTGAAATTAAGAAACTGATTGTCAATGCAAAATATGAAGGTGCATTCAGTAAGGATGAAAGAAATTTTATCAACAAGGTTTCCGGTTCGGAAATCAGATATGACAACAGACCTAATTTATTTATGGTAGGTTTAGGATATAAATTTTAATCAAGTATCGAAAATAACAACTGAAAACCCTCAAATTTAAATTTGAGGGTTTTTATTTTGATTGTCAAGCTCAGCCTGACGTTTTGCAATACTGGCAGCCTGTTTTTCCAATTCTTCTTTTTCTTTCTGCAGCTGTTTGAACTCTTTTTTCTTCTGTTCAGCCTTCATTGCACTTCCTTTGCTTACATAGCCTACCAATCCGCCAATAATCAGCCCTATGCCGACGCCGGCCATCATGCCCATGATATGGGAAATTTTAATTTGCTCCACAGCAAAATCGGTAGTCAGATAAAAAAGTAAGGCAGACACTGCCAAAAGAATAAGTCCGGTAATTGATAAACTCTTCATAATATTGTGTTTAGTGGTTATATTAAAAAGCCTTACCAAATTTACTAAAAATTTAATAAGGCTCCATTCAAGATTAAAATTCTATACTAGTTATATCTTTCCTCCCGCTGCCTTATAATATTCCAAAGCTTTAGGAAGATCTTTATTGATGTCTGAAATTCTTGTTTCCGGATTCGGGTGAGTAGATAAAAATTCAGGTTGTCTTGATCCTGAAGATGCAGCCTCCATCCTATTCCAGAAAGGAATTGCAGCTCTTGGGTCATATCCTGCCATAGACATTAAGTAAAGTCCCATCTGATCCGCTTCTGACTCTTGGTTTCTTCCGTATTTCAATAGTGCAACTTGCGATCCGATAGGATATGCTTTCTGGAAGATACTTGCCCATTGTGCATTGGAAATAGCACCACCAAGAATTGCTCCTCCATATTGTGCTACCATTGCCTGAGAAATTCTTTCATTTCCGTGTCCCGCCAAAGCGTGGGAAACCTCATGCCCCATTACTACGGCAAGTCCATTATCGTCTTTTGTAATTGGTAAAATTCCCGTATAGACCGCTACTTTACCTCCTGGCATACACCAAGCATTTAATTCGTTGCTTTGCAGAAGATTGAATTCCCAATTATAGCTTGCCAGATCTGCAGATCTTCCTATACTCTGGTAATATCTTTCTGCTGCATTTTTAATTCTGTTTCCTACATTTGCCACTCTTTTTGCATCTGCCGTACCGGAAATCACTTTACCTTTAGACAATGTCGTTTTGTACTCTTGTGCAGACATTGTTAAAATTTCCGAATTATTGGCCAGCTGTAGAGATGATCTCCCCGTAATCGGGTTTGTAGTACAGGCAACGGCCGACAGAGCAATTGCTCCTATTCCAAATAGATGTATAAATTTCATATTTTGAGTGTTAATAATTCAACCTTAACAATTTTTGTTCCAAAATATTTCGGAAAGAATATATTTGCATACATTTTGCTGTTTTAAATTTAATAATTATTTCAATCATGAAAAAGTATATTTCTCTATTCTTTATTTTTGGATTTCTATTTTTCTTTCAGAGCTGTGCCTCACAGGGTTCTTTAGATCCAAAGACAGTAGATACATTAGTGAATTCGCAGGAGTTTACCTTCAATGCTCAGAGAGCGAACCCTACCAATTATGATGTTATCAATATCATGAATTCTATGCCTAATGCTACCGCTACAAGAATGCTGAACCTGAACGGAGATTATTCTATAGTATTGAGTAAAAATAATTTGGAGGTTACACTTCCTTATTTCGGAAGACTGTTCAATCCAACTTATGGAAATACAGATAATAACAGCTATAGATTTATTTCAAAGGATTTCACGATTAACAAATCTCAAAATAAAAAAGGAACATGGACACTCAGAATCAAACCTAATGATGTGAGAAATGTTGATGAGCTTAATATTGAAGTTTATAAAACAGGTAAGGCATTTGTATCTGTAAGAAGTAATGACAGACA
This sequence comes from Chryseobacterium sp. PMSZPI, assembly GCF_002835665.1. Taxonomy (GTDB): domain Bacteria; phylum Bacteroidota; class Bacteroidia; order Flavobacteriales; family Weeksellaceae; genus Chryseobacterium. Next base: position 73,902 of record NZ_PIZV01000074.1, on the reverse strand, counting down.
GCCTATTACCTATGACGGATACGTTTCAAAAAATGAAGTAAAGCAGGAAAAGGAAAAGCTTTAGTCTCTATTTTCTTTAGACAAAAATTTTTCAACAAATAATTTTGCTTCAGTACTTGGATTAGATACCATTTCTGAAGCATTTTTTTTATGCATAAGATAAGCCTCTTCTACGGTATTGCTCTTTTTCATTAAGTTCAAGATATATTCCTGAACCCAGTATTCAAACCGTTTTTCAGCTTGTTGGGTACGAACTTCTTCAAGGCGCCCCGTTTTTTTCTTCAGATTAATGAATTCAGCAATATTATCATAAACATCTCCCAAACCTTCATTACGCAATGCAGACCCTAATAAAACTGGTATTTTCCATTCTTTTTCTTTAGGAGGTATAAAATCTAATGCTCTTTTCAGTTCCAATCTTGTATTTTTTGCTTTCTGAAGATTATCCTGATCTATTTTATTAATAAAAATAAGATCTACCATTTCCATGATTCCTCTTTTTATTCCCTGAAGCTCATCTCCGCCTCCAATAATTTTAAGAAACAGAAAAACATCAGTTATATCAGCTACCAGCACCTCTGATTGCCCTACTCCTACTGTTTCTATAAGAATATAATCATAACCTGCTGCTTCACAGATCATCATGGTTTCAAAAGTTGTGTTGGCAACTCCGCCCAAAAAGCCGGAACTTGGGGAAGGACGTATGAATGCATTTTCTTCTTTGGCCAATTCTTCCATTCTGGTTTTATCTCCTAAAATGCTTCCTTTATTAATGGAGGAGCTAGGATCAATAGCAAGAACAGCTACTTTTTTACCTTTCGTAATAGCCAGTCTACCAAAATTTTCAATAAATGTAGATTTTCCTGCACCGGGAACACCAGTTACTCCGACTCTGATGGAGTTTCCTGTAAAGGGCATTATTTTCTTTAAGAGTTCTTCTGCCTGTATTCTATGGTCGGCTTTTTTACTTTCAACTAGTGTAATAGCTTTTGCAATCAGACGTTTATTTCCTGATCGTATTCCTTCTATTAGCTCTTCAGTAGAAAATTTCATTGTTCCAAAATTAATAATTAATTATGAATGATCAATAATGCTTACAGGAAGACATCACAAAAAGGCTCATTACCATCTTCATTATTTTTAATGATTTTATTACTTATTTAGTTTTTATTTCTTCTAAATTAAAACTATAGAACATTATATCAACAGCTTAGAGAATTCATTACATTTGTTGTACATCAAAAATTAGAAACATGAAAAAAATCATCGCTGCGGCTTCATTTACTGCAATACTTTTAGTTTCCTGTACTCCAAAAGCTTCTACTGCTACTGCAACACCAGGAACATCAACGTCAACTGCTGCGGAAATCGCCCAGGGAAAAACTATTTTTGAAAACTCATGTGGCAAATGCCATAAGCTTCCTGACCCAACTTCACACAATTCGGTACAATGGGTAGGAATTATGAACGCAATGGCTCCAAAAGCAAAATTAACGGATGACCAGCATAAATGGGTTTACGATTATATCGTTTCTGTGAAAAAATAACCATCAAACAAAATAGGCATATGAAAAAATTAATTTTAAGCAGTATTGCAGGTTCGGTAATTTTACTATCCTGTGGACCTAAAAGTACTGCTGTAACCGGACCTAAATATACCTCATCGGAGAAATTGGCTCAGGGGAAGACTATTTTTGAAAATTCATGTTCAAGATGCCACAAATTACCTGAACCAACAAAACATGACAACCAAGGATGGATCAATACATTAAGCAGAATGGCTCCGAAAGCTAAGCTTAGTGATGAGCAACATCAAATGGTTTATGACTATCTGATTTCAGTGAATAAAAAATAAGCTTCCAATTGGAGGCTTATTTTTTATCTTATTTTAAACATATACTTATCTTACAATAAGTTTTTCAACCTGTGCTTTATCTCCCTGTCGGATATGAACCATATAAACTCCTTTCTGCAAATCTTTCGTAGAAATTGCTTTTTTGGATGTTGATTCCCGGGAATCGGAGAACACTAATTTTCCGGACATATCAAACATTGTAATTTTAACTTCTTTGTTGGATTTATCTATGTTTCCTACAAAAAACTCATCATATGTAGGGTTAGGGAAAATAATGAATTTTTGGTCTGCTGTTTTAACATCCTGAGTCGATAAAGCAGAATTACACTCCTGAGGTACTGTTAAATCTTCCACCTGATCATTCGCTACAGATTTAACTCCTGCTGAAGCATTAACTCCTAAACCTCTTTTAGCAAATACATTCCAGATCATACATTTGTCTGCGCCTGCATTTTTAACAGCATCAGCCTGAAGAATAGCATTCCTTCCATCAATAAAAGAAGGATTACAAAACTGAAGTTTAATTGCGTCCATTACAATTTGTAATGCTCTGGCATTACCGGAAGTCGGACTTGCCATCACATCACTATTATAGCCATATTTCTCAATATACTTCCATGTAAGGTCCCAAAGCATAGTTGCCCAGATAAATCCCATACCATGCGGAACAGCTGCTGTATTTGTTTTTGCATAAGTATAGTCATTTACTGAAAAATCCGGAGAATATTTTGCAGGTCTGATCCCTACTGCTGTTGTTGGTTGCCCATAAGGATATGTTCCCATTCCTCTAGCTAATGACGAAGTATCTCCTGGCCTTGTTGTTATCATTAAAGCAAAATAATCTGACCATCCTTCACCCATTTGCTCTTTGGAAACACTTCCGTTAAGACACCCGTATCCTGTCCCGGTTAATCTATTGGATATTCCATGCCCGTATTCATGAGCAATTATGCCATTATCAAAACTTGAATGTCTATAACCATTATAATCTTTATCACTTAATGTAAGATTGATTGTTGTTCCGGCAAGAATCTGATCCCTAAGATATTCTCCTTCTGTTTTTCCGATGTTAAGAGAAGGGATGGTTATATTGTCATCATAAAACCACGTAGTACTTGAGGGTTGAGCTGGGAAATTAGCATTTGGGTTATATACGACAGCACCAATGGCACCAGCATTTTGAGCATTATAAACCTGCAAATCATAGTTACAACCACCTTGCTTTATCAAAGCTATTCTTCCAGTCAAACTTCCTGCTGCCATAGCGGTACAAGAATTATCCGGAATAGTAAATGCCAGATCACCCGTTTCCACTGGACCATAAATAGCACCTAAATATACACGTCGGACATCTACCTTCGGTCTGGTTGTCATACTTGCTGGAGAATTGTAACGGTATCGTGAAATAGGATCTGACGCTGTATTAGGTCTTTCAAAAAGATACATCTGCATTGTTGGTGCTTCAAGAAAGGTCTGCCCGTTAATTACCTGTTCACGCCCTGAATAGAAATTAGCATTATTAAAACCACTGCCATCAAATGCTTCTGCATTTACAGCATCACCCCCTAATCCTCCTTTATTAAAATTGTTTGTTTGAAAGTTTCGTGATGTTTCTGTAAATCCAAATTTGTAGAATATATCATGCATTTTATTATTCATATAAAACAAATTGGTAATAGAAGCATTTCTATAGGTAAATGGATTCTCATATCTTCCTTCTGCAAAAGGAAAATTAAAGGTCAGACTACTACCTCCGTCCGGGGAATAACCAGGGCTATCATTATTATCCTGATCCGAATAGGCATACACATTATTCCCTCTTGTGTTGGTATAATTATTTGTTCCGTCCGAATGCCATCCTTCAGGTGAAAGTAGCAGGTCCCAAGGATTATTTACAATGGCCCTGGATCCAAATGATGGCGCCTCGACCGGAAGAGGAAAAACATTGTAAGAAGCACTGGTAGGAGTAAGTAGTCCTTCATTACTGTTAATATTTTTTATGGGTGCCGGCAATTGTTCTTTATCAGATTTTAATCCGGGATTGGAGATTTTTTGTTCTTGTGAATTGTCACTAAAACTACAACTAAGAACCATATTTTCTTTACTTAAAATCTCTCCGCTGGCCGCATCGGCAATTATATGCCAGACTGCAGCCTTTTTTTTATCTGAAACAAATATCTCCTGTGAAAGAACATAAATCCCATTTCTTTCAAAATATACGTTTGGCAAATAATCAATTTTAGAAACATTACTTATTCCCAATTTCTTTTTAAGAAAATCTTCGGAAAGTTTTCCCTGAGCTGATTTCTGATCAGCAATAACAATATTTTTACTGAACTCATTACTCTCGGAAATAATTTTATTATCTTTAATGAGCACTTTCCCTAATGCATTATAGACTCTGAGACCATCATAAGTCTGTTGAACATTAACAACGGTCACTCCTAAACTTTGGGAAGGGTCTTCATTTAAGATAATGACTTCAGTTTTATTATTCGTTTTCTTTTTCTGGGTTAGCTTCCCACTTTTTTGATAATAATCCTTAATAAGTGTTGTGGAACTTTGTGCATTCAGCACTCCACAAGTCAAAGAAACAGCCAAGCAGATTGGCATTAAAAATAATTTTCTATTCATACTCAAAGTTTTTATCATACTAATTTACAGACTGCTACAATCAAAACATTGAAAGAATTGTTAAAAGAAAAAATAGACCTTTATTTTGTCCTTTTCTTATTTTTTCAGTTATTTTTATTCACAAAGTTGGCAATTTTCATTTTATAAATTCCTTAGAATAAAAAAGTAAGCTTTCTTATGAAAACTTACTTTTAAAATACATCAGGAAGCAATGCTTTATCCAAAATCAGGAGAATATTTAGCAAGTCTTATCCCCACTCCTGTAATGGGCTGTCCCTTCGGATATGCACTTACTCCTCTCACAAGAACAGAAGTATCACCGGGTCTGGTAGTAATCATTAGAGCAAAATAACCCGATCATCCTTCTCCCATTTGTTCTGTTGTATTGCTAAGGCCTCAAAGTAATATTTATTTTTAGTTAAGGTCATTACTGTATTTTTTTAGTTCATTTTTCAGAGCACTCCTTGTCTTTTTAAAGGAGTTGTCTTCATAATTTTTTTTAAAATCCGTTCCTGAAAATGTTCGTACCGGGCTGCCACGCTGCACTTGTATCTGCAATGCCCAAGTTTCTTTCATTCTTTTCTCCAATTGCTGAATGTGTATTGCCATTACTTTTTCTTTCAACCGGATCACAGACAGTTTTTTATTCTCCCACTGTGATCTTGAATCCTGTACAAATACAGATTCTTTGCTTGGAATATGGGTAGCCCGAACTGCGGTATTGACTTTATTTACATTCTGCCCACCACTTCCCTGGCTTCTTGTGGTTTGAAACCGGATATCTCTTTCATTGAAATCAACAGTTTTTAATCCTTCCAACTCAAAAATACCAATAAACCAATTGTTTCTTTTATGCATCTTTCTAAATGTACTTTTCCCTATCCAACAAATACTTCCCAGCCAACTTTTTAAAAAGATCGTTAGGTCTTTTCCTTTTAAAAGTAAGGTTACTGATTTCAAAGTCAAATTTTCTTCACCATTTTCGCGGTGGATCATTTCGTAGTCTATTTTATTTTGTTTTGCTTCATCCAGGAAGGTCTTTAGCACTTTAGCGACTACCCATTGGCATTCTAAAGGTCCTTTTCCTGCAGTGATTTGTATTAATTTTTTCATTTTTTACTTTGGCATTTCGCTTAATTGGGGATGTCCCAAAGGATCAATCCCTTTTTGTAATAATTCTTTTGCAGCCATTACTGCCCAGCATTTGTCACTGGAATGAATATTCCTGTAGAATGAAAGTAAAACATCTGGTTTTACTACAATAAATCCATTCGCTTGAACAGTTTCCAGATCGTTTCTTTCAAAGAAATCAACAGTAATTCTATGAAACTTTTCGCCTTCCAACACTACTGTTTTCTCATACCTGCGAAAGTTTTCTTCACTTGGCAGATGATCATAGCGGGTCCAGACTTTCTGAAATCCCTCATTCTGAAGAATCATTACTGCTTCTGCAACATTTTCTTTTTTTACAAAAACATCAATATCCTTATGATCATGGGCATGTTTGTATTCGGTGTGTCCCGGTTCGGACATAAAATGCCACGCCCATCCGCCCGATATAATGACTTTATTTTTTAATTTTTCTAGAATTTCAAGTCCAAATCGAATTCTGAATTCCGGCCAGACTTCTCCGTATCGTTTTATATTATGTGGTGCTCCCATTGTTTTATTTTTTAAAGTGATAAAGTTGGTAACTGATTATTTCCTTATTATTTTAATCTGTTCATTACCTTTTCTTTTCTATTGTTATTAAAACCTAACAGGTTTTTGAAACCTGTTAGGTTAGCCCCGATTGCAGCAATTGTCTGAGCTCATTTTTCTTTTTGTGAAAAAAGAAAAATAGCGAGTGCGGAAAGCGGGATTAAGCTCCTCATTATAGAGCTGATTACTTATCCATTCTCACAATTCTCGGTTGAAATGTTCCAAGGATGTCTACCAGTTCACTTTGTGCGTTCATCACTTCATGAATATCTTTATAAGCCATTGGTGCCTCTTCTGCATTTCCGCCCATCAAGGTGACATTTTTTAATTTCAATTCTTTTTTAATGTCATTTTGAGTGAACAGGCTTCTGCATTCTCCTCTTGAGTGGGCTCTTCCTGCTCCATGCGATGCAGAATTCAGGGAATCAGAATTGCCTTTTCCACGGACGATAAAGCCTTTTGCCGTCATCGATCCGGGAATCATTCCCAATTCATTTTCATTAGCCGGTGTTGCTCCTTTTCGATGAACAATCACTTCTTTCCCGTTATGGATTTCCTTCCATGCAAAATTGTGATGGTTCTCTATTCTCGCCTTCACTCTCCCTCCGACAGCTTTCACTAATCTTCTGTGTATATCATCATGACAGGCAGAAGCGTAATCTCCTGCAAGATTCATGGCTGTCCAATATTCCAGCCCAAGATGTGTATTCAAATCCAGCCAGGCAAACTGTTGCGCTTCTTTTGGTAATGGACATTGCTCTACAGCTACTCTGGAATAATATTGGGCAACCTCTGCTCCCAGCCCTCTGGAGCCGCTGTGAGAAAGGATTCCCAAATATTTCCCTTTCGGAAGACCTATCTGTTCATCTTCTTCGGTGATTTCTACTTCCCCGAATTCTACGAAGTGATTTCCACCACCGGAAGAACCCATTTGCTTAATGGCTTTACCTTTTAACCTTCTCAAAATTGGAATGAGATCAAAGGTATCTCTGTCGAAGATCTCATGGTCTATGTGAGATTTATGGGTCTCGTACATTCCGAATTTTGTATGTTCTGCAAGGGCTTTTTCATATTTATCCCTTGCTCCGTTGAGATATGAAACCGGCGTATCCAAAATACTGAGGCTCATTCTGCAACCGATATCCATGCCTACTCCGTAAGGAATGACTGCATTTTCTACAGCAAGTACGCCTCCGATAGGCAACCCATATCCGCTGTGTGCATCAGGCATTAAAGCACCTTGTGTAGAAATCGGCAATTTCAGTGCGGTGTACAACTGGTTTTTTGCTTCTTCTGAAATATTGTTTCCAAAGATCTGAAAAGAGACACGCTGTGAATTCAGCATTCTTTTTTCTGTCTTTTTTGAAGAAAGCAATGTTTCTGCGATCTGCCCGAAGGTTAAGTCTTTTTCAAAATTCTCCGGATTGATCAGGATTTCTTTTAAAATAGATTTTACGTGATGGATATTTTTGGTGGCAAAATTTCTTTTCATGACTTCCAAAGCAACATTAACACTCTGATTGTTTGGATAGCCCAGTTTTAATATATCTTTTCCTTTTAGTTTTAAATTTCCCATTGTTTTGGTTTTAAATAATAGTCGGACTTACACGTCCTGAAAGTTTTCTGCAATCTCTTTTGCAGAAAGTGCGCAGGTAAAATATTTCCCGCTTCTGATAAGATGTACATCTTCTTTTCGTGATCTCCATTTGTATGATTTACCGTAGATTTTTTTGTTGATAACCCCTACTGTTTTATGCTGCTGCAGACAAGCTTCCAGCTCTGCAATTTCTTTTTCCAATTCAAAGTCTACAGGTTTGTAGTGGGTAATCATATTGGGTCTTATCCTTAAGGTAAACCTCCATGGTTCAGTAAATTCGTAGTATATCTCATTGCATTTCCGATAGGGACAATATTCTTCATATTTTAGAAAATATTGCCTTTCTCTAGCCGTAAGTCCGAGTTTCGGATCATTCCAGGACCACAGAGAAATAGGCTTGAGCTTTTGCTCTTTTTCGACATATATTCTCCTCCCGAATTTCCTTTTCTTCTTGAGAAATTGGCGACTTTCGGAATACATATAAGTATTGATTTTCTTCAAAATTTCTTCAAAAAATTCTCCGTCTTTGGATCTCATGACATCATCCCTGACGACAAAGAATCTTACAAATCCTCTCTGATAGGGATTATCTAAAGGAATCAGTGGAGTATTTCTCTTGATTTTCCAAAGTTCTTTACTACGTTTAAACTTTTTTCTGATCTGCTTTTCTACATCTTTTCTTTTTGTTCTTTTTCTGCTCCTCACACTTCTTAAGCGATGGGACAGAAGGTGATCATTTTCCATGTTAAGACACAGGATATCAGATACAAGATCTATAATTAAAGATCTATTTGTATCTTTTTCCTTTTTTCAACTAAAATATTAGTTGATGCATTGACAATGATGGACATCTGTTGTTTTGAGATTAAAATCTCATCCAATTATTTGTCCTTTAACGACACTAAAAGATTTCGGGGAAACTTGAGTTTGAAATATTGCGCAATAAAAAACCCGAAATCTATACGACTCCGGGTTTTGATATTTCTTTGTACTATTATTCTAAGACTGTACCAAACCACGAAGCCTTACCACGAAAAGTGGCAATCCAACTGTAGAATTCTGTTTATTTCTGAACATTGCTTCGTTGTTTTTAAATGGTTAAACTTGATTTTCAGGTGCAAATATATAACTATTTTTCAAATGGTCAATTTTTTAAATCTTATTTTTGTGAAAAAATTAATTTCATGCATAGACTTTTGTTAGGCTTACTCCCGTTATTGTTGATCGGATGTAAGAAAGAATCCACAGTAAAAAAAGAAGAAGTAAAAGTGTTGGACAAAGCTTGTTATTCAACCGATTTCACGAAAAAAATCCTTGATCTTGATGAAATGAAAGAACAGGCTAAATTTCTGGATTCTCTGACTAACGGGAAAAGTGGCATTGCTTTTTTAGTAGACAGTACAAAGGTTAATGGTATCTGGAACTATTCTATTTCTGCGGGATATAACGGACCTGACCGTTTTGAAACCTATCATATTTTTCGGGCTTCCGGTAATCAATGTGATCAGCTGGAAATTATGGAATCTGTTTCGGGAGATTATATATCTATTGAAAAATGGAGAAAGGCAACGAATGAGCCTGCACAGGAAAAATCCGGTTTAAAAAAAGGGAAATACAGTTTCCCTCTGGAAAGTCTTCCCAGGGTAGATGTCAAGTTTATGGAAACCGATTTCTTGCCTGAAGGTTCAGAACAATATACCTGTGGAGAACCCAAGTTCAGATATTTTCCGTTAACCCAATATAAAGGGATGGATCTTATTCTTGTTCCGATGGATTGTGGAGATTTTGATTACCGATACTATCTGCTTACTGTAATGAATAACAGCATCGTTGGTGAAGCTTATGTAGAAGGTATTTGGTTTGATCCCGGAAAGGACGATAAGAAGGAAGAGTTCAGCAGTTATGAAATCAGTAAAAGCGGTAAGGTAACTGTCACTACGGATCACACATTAGATGGGGAAAGTCAAAGCATTACCAAAGCGTATTACCAGATTTTGGATGACGGTAAAATAGTAGAAATCAAGAAATAAAATAAAGACTGCTTCGAAATGGAAGCAGTCTTTTTTATGGTATTGCCAGTCTACTGATCGGAAGACCGGGCTAATAATTGCTCTAAAATCTCAACCGCACATTTCGGAAGATTGGTTCCGGGACCGAAGATAAAGTCGGCTCCATTGGCATATAAGAATTCATAATCCTGTTGTGGTATAACTCCTCCTACGACGATTGCTACGTCATCAGCACCTAATTTTTGAAGTTCACCAACAACCTGAGGAACTAATGTTTTGTGTCCGGCAGCCAATGAAGATACTCCCAGAATATGAATATCATTTTCTACAGCTTGCTTAGCCACTTCTTCCGGAGTCTGGAACAATGGGGCAACATCTACATCAAATCCCATATCGGCAAATGCGGTAGCTACCACTTTCGCTCCTCTGTCATGTCCGTCCTGGCCCATTTTCGCGACCATAATCCTTGGACGTCGTCCTTCTTCTTCTTCAAATTTTTGTGTCAAATGAAGAGCTTTTTCAAAGTATTCGTTTTTACCGGCATTCATAGCGTATACTCCAGAAATTGTTTTAATATTAGCTTTATATCTTCCAAAAGTTTCTTCCATAGCATCGCTCATTTCACCAAGCGTTACTCTTCTTCTTGCGGCTTCGATGCATAATGCCAGCAGATTTCCTTTCCCTGTTTTTGCACTTTCACGAATTTCACTTAAAATTTGTTCCACTGCTTCAGAATTTCTTGTTGCTTTAATGGAATTCAGCCTTTCTATTTGTTTTCTGCGAACTTCAGTGTTATCAATATCTAAAATTTCGATGGCATCTTGCTTCAATGACGTTTTAAATGAATTCACACCAATAATAAATTCTTCTCCACTATCTATCTTTGCTTGTTTTTTGGCAGCAGCTTCTTCAATTCTCATTTTCGGAATTCCTGCCTCGATGGCTTTGGTCATCCCTCCTTCCTGCTCTACCTCATCAATATACCTCATCGCTTCTTCAATCATCTGCTGGGTAAGACTTTCCACAAGGTTACTTCCCCCCATCGGATCTACGACATCACATATTCCACTTTCTTGTTGAAGGATAATCTGGGTATTCCTTGCAATTTTTGCAGAATAGTCTGTTGGAAGGGCAATTGCTTCATCTAATGCATTGGTGTGTAAAGATTGTGTTCCTCCGAGTGCTGAAGACAAGGCTTCAATCGCTGTTCTTGTTATATTATTGAAAGGTTCCTGCTCTGTCAGAGACCAGCCGGAAGTCTGAGAATGGGTTCTTAATGCTAAAGATTTTGGATTCTGTGGATTGAACTGCTTTAAAAGATTAGCCCAGATATATCTTGCAGCACGCATTTTAGCAATTTCCATGAAATGATTCATCCCGATTGCCCAGAAAAACGATAGTCTAGGAGCAAAATCATCTACATTCATTCCTGCTTTGATTCCGGTTCTTACATACTCAAGACCATCTGCCAAGGTATAGGCCATTTCCAATACCGGAGTAGCTCCTGCTTCCTGCATATGATATCCTGAGATGGAAATCGAATTAAATTTCGGAATATTCTGAGATGTATATTCAAAAATATCTGCAATGATCTTCATGGAAGGTGCCGGCGGATAGATATAGGTATTTCTTACCATGAACTCTTTCAGAATATCATTTTGAATGGTTCCTGAAAGCAACTCCTGTTTTACCCCTTGCTCTTCAGCTGCTACGATGTAGAAAGACAAAATCGGAAGTACAGCACCATTCATTGTCATTGACACGGATATTTGATCCAACGGAATTTCATTGAACAAAATCTTCATATCTTCAACAGAGTCGATTGCCACTCCTGCCTTTCCTACGTCTCCCACTACTCTTGCATGGTCGGAATCATATCCTCTGTGAGTAGCAAGGTCAAATGCTACCGAAAGCCCTTTCTGACCTGCAGCTAGATTTCTTCTATAAAAGGCATTTGATTCTTCAGCAGTAGAAAATCCTGCATATTGACGGATCGTCCATGGTTTCTGTACATACATCGTGGAATACGGTCCTCTTAAGTAGGGTTCAATTCCCGGAGAAGTTTGTGTTAAAGATGAGTCTTTAACATCTTTTTTATCATAAGATGATTTAAGCTCCAATCCGTCTTTTTCAAAATTGTAAATTTCTCTTTCTTGAGGTAATACATTAAAATCCGGTGTTTTCACAGAAATTGTCTTTCGCATTCCAATAATTTTTGTCTCCGTAAAGTTAATTTTTTTGAACGAAACACAAAACTTCTGTTAACATTCAGCTTTTATGTTATTTAACAAAGAAAAAGACCGGACAACTGCCGATCTTTCTGTAATTTATTTGGTCTGTATATTTTTATTTTAAACCTGGTTTTTACGCCACAGAATTAAAGTTTAATACCCATTTCATACAATGCAAATGATAATAAATCAGCATTTTCACCGATTACCTGATCTGTAGATCTTCCGGCACCATGCCCTGCATTCTTTTCTATTCTTAATAAAATAGGATTTTTACATGCCTGTTTTTCCTGAAGCTCAGCACCAAACTTAAATGAGTGAGCAGGAACTACTCTGTCATCATGGTCGCTGGTAATAATCATTGTAGAAGGATAGCAGGTTCCAGCTTTTACGTTATGTACCGGAGAATATGATTTAAGATAATCAAACATTTCTTTGCTATCTTCTGCGGTTCCATAATCATAAGCCCATCCTGCCCCGGCGGTGAATTTGTTGTATCTCAACATATCCAATACTCCGACTCCCGGGAATGCCACTTTCGCCAAATCAGGGCGGATTGTCATTGTAGCTCCTACCAAAAGACCTCCGTTTGATCTTCCTGAAAGCGCCATATATTCTTTAGAGGTATATCCTTTACTTTGAAGATACTCTCCTGCTGCGATAAAGTCTTCAAAAACATTTCTCTTTTGCATTTTTGTTCCTGCATCATGCCATTTTTTCCCGTATTCACCTCCTCCACGGATATTTGGAACAGCGTAGATTCCTCCATTTTCCATCCAGATTGCATTCACTACGGAGAAAGAAGGCTGTAGGCTGATATTGAAACCTCCGTAAGAGTAAAGAATAGTTGGATTTTTACCGTTCAGTTGAGTTCCTTTTTTGTAATTGATCATCATAGGAACTTTTGTACCATCCTTTGAAGTATAGAATACCTGCTCGGAAACGTAATCATCCGGATTAAATTTCACTTTTGGTTTCTGATATACTTCTGATTTCCCTGAATCTACATTAAATTTGTAAGTCGTTCCTGGTGTAATATAATTACTGAAAGAGAAATAAACATCTTTTTCCTTTTCTTTTCCTCCGAATCCCGAAATATTTCCTTTTCCGGGAAGTGCTATGTCTCTGATTAATTTTCCTGTTTTATCAAATTGCTTTACCTGATCAATAGCATCAATCATATAAGTGGCAAAGAAATATCCTCCCCCGGTAGAAATCCCTAACACATTTTCTGTTTGTGGGATGACGTCTTTCCATGTTTCAGGAGCAGGATTACTGATCGTAGTTTTCACAAGACGCATATTCGGTGCATCTTTATCTGTAAAAATAAAAAGATCATCACCTTGTGTGTCTACAATGTTTGCATTGATATCAAAACCTTTTACAATCTGCACAAAGTCACCTCCTTTCTTTAAATCTTTTATATACAATTCATTTCCATTGGTAGCATTGGCTGCAGAAATGATGAGATATCTTTGATCTTCAGAAACTCCGGCTCCTAAATATCTTCTTGGTGTTTTATCTCCTCCAAAAATCAATTTATCTTCAGATTGTTTGGTTCCCAATTTGTGAAAATATACTTTGTGTTTATCCGTCATTCCGGAAAGTACAGTCCCTTCTTTAGGTTTGTCATAACTTGAATAATAAAACCCTTCATCCCCCTGCCATGAAATTCCACTGAATTTCACATCCAATAAGGTATCATCAATTTGTTTTTTGGTAACAGCATCAATAATGATAATCTTATTCCAGTCGCTTCCACCTTCGGAAATAGAGTAAGCCGCAAGATTTCCTTTTTTGTTGAACGAAAGCTGAGAAAGTGAGGTTGTTCCTTTTTCTGAAAATTTATTAGGATCTAAAAAAACTTCTGTCGTTTTTGTTTTGCTGTTGGTTCTGTATAAAACAGATTGTGCCTGTAAACCATCATTTTTATAATAATATGTATAGTCACCTTCTTTGAAAGGTGCTGAAATTTTTTCATAATTCCAGATATCTTTCAACTGACTTTTAATTTTATCTCTGAATGGAATTTTAGAAAGGTAATTCTGACTGTAAGCCACTTCTTCATCCACCCATTTTTTTGTCGCTTCAGAGTCATTTTCTAAATCTCTGAAAGGATCGGCTACAGCAGTACCAAAATAAGTATCGGTCTGACCTCCTTTTAATGCTTTAGGATAGTTCATTTTTTGAGAATAAAAAGATGCTGAAAATAAAACTCCAGCAGTTAATAACATAGGTTTAAAATTCATAGTGAACGGTTTTATCAAAAGTACGTAAAGTATGTGAAATAAAAAAAGTCCCATAAAATCGGGACTTTTTATTAATTATATCGTAATAATCAAATGTGTTTTGATTAAAAGCTATCAAAATAGAAATCGGTAAGGTTGGTTACAATCTGATCTGGGCTTCCGTTCCAATAATATATTTTACCGTCTTGTTTAAGCTCATACAAACTGAACTCCTGATCTGTCATTATTGTTTTATCAGCATTTTTAAACCCTTCAATCAGGTCTGATAAATATTTTTTCAGCTCCTCAGGTTTTACCTTTTTGGGATCGGTGGATGGTTGTGCAGGTGGATGGGAAGGAACTTTAAAACTTACAGTATAAGTAAGTTCAGCAATTTTTTCACCTTCCAAATATTCATTAGGAACCACCTTTACACTTTTTATCATTAGTTGCCCCTTTCTGAAATTTTCGAACATAAGTCTTACATATTCCTCTGCGTCTTTTTGGCAAGCTTTAGCCGCAGCTTTAGGGAAAATAGAAAGGAAGCCTTCAGTGGTTGTCTTAAGCGTTTCTTCTGAAGTTTCTTTGAAATTCACCTGATATGCATCCTGCCCCTCTACGGTAGGTCTTAGGTAGTCATTAAGTTTAACCCGTGAAGCCTCATCATTTTTTAAAAAAGTATCGAAAAATAGTTGAAATACTTCTTTGGGTTTCTTTACTTCTGTTTGTGCCGTAAGATTCTGTCCCATCACCATAAGGAACAGCAATACAATAATTTTGTAGCTTTTCATAGTTAATATTTTTGTTATGTGATTTTGAAAAAGAAAAGCTTCTGAAAAATCAGAAGCTTTATTTTATTTTAAAAAAACCTTAGTAGTTTTCTTCTTCTCCTTTCATTTTCTCTGCATTCTCCGCCATAATTACGGCGTCTATCATTTCAGCAATATCTCCGTTCATGTAAGCATCCAGATTATACATTGATTTGTTGATTCTGTGATCCGTTACTCTCCCTTGAGGATAATTGTATGTTTTGATCTTTGCAGAACGGTCTCCTGTAGAAACCATTGTTTTTCTTTGGGCAGCAATATCTCCCTGAACTTCCTGCAATTTGATATCATATAACTTGGCACGAAGCATTTCCATTGCTAATTCACGGTTTGCTAACTGAGAACGCGCCTGCTGGCAAACAACTACCAATCCTGAAGGTTTGTGTGTCAACTGAACTTTCGTTTCAACCTTGTTTACGTTCTGACCTCCTGCACCTCCTGAACGGGAAGTCTGCATTTCGATATCAGCCGGGTTGATTTCTACGTCTACTTCTTCAGCCTCCGGTAAAACAGCTATTGTGATCGCAGAAGTGTGAACTCTACCTTGAGATTCCGTCTCAGGAACACGTTGTACACGGTGAACTCCCGATTCAAACTTCATGATTCCATAAACTCCTTCTCCTTCCACCTTCATGATTAATTCCTTGTATCCTTTTGCGGCCTCATTGGAATCTGTCACTTCATGTCTCCATCCTTTTGCTTTGAAGTACATCGTATACATTCTGTAGATATCTTCTACGAAAATTGCAGCTTCATCACCTCCGGTTCCGGCACGTAATTCTACGATAACGTTTTTGTCGTCTGCCGGATCTTTAGGAATCAGCAATACTTTAAGTTCTTCTTCTAATCCAGGGATTCTTGACTGAGCTTCCAGTTTTTCTTCTTTAGCCAGATCTACAAGGTCTCTGTCTGAGCCATCAGCAATGATTTCATCAGATTCTGCAATAGAATCCAAAGCTCCTTTATATTGATCGTAAACTCTTACAATTTTTCCCAAATCACTATATTCTTTGTTCAAAGAAGAATATCTTTTTTGGTCTGAAATGACATCAGGCTGTATAATAAGGTCTGCAACCTCATTATATCTTTGTTTTATAGCTTCTAATTTTGGAATTAATGATTTAGACATTGTGGAATTTTTGTGGGTGCAAAGATAAGCATTATTAATTCAAAATTAAAGCATAATTTTTTGAGCATTAGGGGTAAAATAGCAAAAAGGAGATTTTACAAATTTGCATATTCATCTTTTATGTCTCTAGTACCCTTTCTAAATTTACAAAGAGCTGAATTCTATTTTTTGTTCGCTGATTAAGCAGATACAGCAGATTTTGAATAAAAAGCTTTGATTTTTAAACTAATATATTCTTCTCTGCGTAATACTTTTAACTTCAAGAGGCTTAAGTCTTCAAAAACTGTTGTGACTTTTGACTTCGTCGAATCTTCGATTTGTGGTTATTTTTTGCTTATAGATCTCACGAATAGCCATTAGAGAGTCTTCTATCAATTAAATATAAAATGATTCCTACTGCGATAATTCCCAATCCTATAAGACTTTCTTTGGGATTATGAATAAAGGTAAAGTAGAGAATATAAAAACTAAACAGCAAAAATACGGTCGGAAAAATATAAAAAGCATTAGACTTAAATATTCTTCGGTTCTCTTTCTTCAGGAAAAATACAGTCGAAATAGCCAAACTTGCAAAGAGCTGAAGAATGAAAGCCGTATACACAAAGATTTCCTTAAAACTTCCTGTTAAAATAATAATGGTAGCAATCACGGCATGAGCAAAAATGGCTCTTACCGGAATTCCTTTTTTATTTACTACTGAAAGTGGCTTCCAAAGATACGTAGTCTTGGCAAAAGCTTGTGTTAATCTTGATCCTACCCATAGATATCCACTAATGGTAGCAATCAACTGTAATGCAATAAAAATGTTGACCACCTTCCCAAAGGTAAGGCCCAACATATTAACTGCTGCCTCACCCATAACATCTTCTTTTCCTGCCAATTGACTTACCGGTGCATGTTTAAGCATAATATAATTGACTAAAAGATAACTTACGGTTACAAAAACAGTCCCTATAATCAAAGATTTCGGAAGATTTTTCTGAACATCTTTAATTTCTCCGGCAATATAGGAAGCTGAGTTCCATCCGGTATAGGAATACGTAACAAAAACCAGCGAAGTAGCAAAGGCGGGAAGCATGATTTCATTCTTCCAGCTGTCACTGAAATTCAAACTATTTCCGATTTCCGGTGATTCTGAAAGACCAACGCCTACAATTACCAAAACAATGATAAAGGCTATTTTAATGAATGTAAAGAAATTGTGAAATCTGCTTGAGGTTTTTAAACTAAAAGATAAAGTAATTGCCACCAGAAAAATAGCGACAATGGCAAAACCATTTCCAAAAGTATAATTGAATACAGAAAGGTATTTGGACATCGCCAGCGCAGCAAGAGCAACGGGTGAAGAAAAACCGATGATTAAAGAAATCCAGCTGATCAGGTATCCAAACAAAGGATGATAAGTTTCTTTAAGATAAATAAAATCTCCTCCGTTTCCTTTAAAATGTGAACCCAATTCGGCATAACAAAAGGCTCCGAATAAAGCAAGAATTCCACCAATAATCCATAACAGGAATATGCTGTAAGTATTAGTGATATCAGACAACTGGAAGCCCAAAGTCGTAAATATCCCTGTTCCAATCATATTGGAGACAACAATAGCAGCAGCTGTTTTCCACCCAATCTTATGTAAAGTAGTACTCATTCCCGGTTAAAAATTAAAATTAAGCCTTCCAAAGAAATAATTCCCCAATGTTCCCATCTGGACCGGGGCATATTTAAATACTCCAAAGTATGAATTTTCATAAATCTGACGATCCGGGAAAACATCAAAAACATTATTGGCTCCTACCGTAAAGTTGATATTTTTAGTAATATCATAACCAACACTGATATCCGTCACCACTTTTGGTGAAAATTTCTGAACGCCTCCAAATGGATAGCCATCTCTTATTACTTTACCAAAGTAGGTATTTCTTACGAGAAAATTGAATTTTCCGATGCCATAGTTCAAGCCTAATGACGCTTTGGTTTTTGGAGACAAAGATTCAATGATATTGATTTGGTCAGGGCCAAAGAATTGATTTTGCGGAGTTCCTAAATTTTCAGGAAAATGGAAATTGGTAATTTTTGTTTCTGTATAATTTCCTGCAAGATTAATGTTTAAATTTCCACCACCCACTAACCAGTCATAGGAAACCACAACATCCACTCCTTTCGTTTCAGTATCAATGGCATTGGCGAAGAATCTCCCACTTTCTACCTTATATTGAGCCAATCTTTGGTCTGTAATATTACTTGTAATCACAATTCTGTCTTTCACCTTGATCCAATATCCATCTATCGTAATCGATAGTTTATTCAAAGGTCTCAATGTAAATCCTGCACTGGCATTTACAGATGTTTCCTGTTTTAATTTATCAAACCCCAGAATCTTAGCCGCTTCACTGTCATTTCTAAAAATTCCTTTCGTTACGATTTTTGAACCTGAGGTAGAAATATCCGCATAAGAATTATTAAAATATTGCTGTTGAAGCGATGGTGCTCTAAAACCTGTTCCAATCGCAGCTCTTACCGCATAGTTTTTAATAAATTCATATCGTACTGCCAATTTACCGTTCAGAGTATTTCCAAAATCTGAATAATTTTCAAACCTTGCGGCAGCATCAATATTCAATTTTTTATCCAAATCATAGGAAACATCGGCATAAACAGCTGTTGAGTGTCTGTCTTTTTTTAATGCATTATTGGGGGAAAAACCGATAAAAGATTGAGAACCTCCTGCTCCGATCACCGTAGCTCCTTCTGTTGCAACATTTCCATTTACATCATATTGGGTATAGGATGCCTCATCTCCCGCTTTGATCTGGTATTGTTCAAATCTGAATTCTCCACCAAATGCAATATTAAATTTATTAAGATTTTTAGAAACATCAAGATTAATGGTGTTTTGCAGAAAACTATGTGCTCCGGCATAAAAACGGGTCGGAGACTTTGCTCCTAACGATGCGTTATTCGTATTGCTTACATTATAATTAAAAGTATTACTTCCAAAGGTATTGCTTAGATCAAACAACCAATTGTTGATATTATATTTTGCCCCGACAGCATATGAAATATCATATACCTGAGAACCTAAGGTAGCCTGAAATCCATTAGGGTAGATGGATGAAACCACATTAAATGTTTCACTTGGAAGCCTTCTGAAGCCATAGCCTTTTCCTTCTTTAATACTAAAACCACCAAAAGAATAAAGCTTTAAGTTATCATTAAGTGGATATTCTGCATTGAAAAACAATTGTCCCTGTCTGATCTGAGCATCTCCAATCTGGAAATTGAAGTAATCACGCGTCAATCCTCTTTCCTTGATTTTTTCATCATCTGCTGCTCTGGCTGCTTCAGGATCACTTGCAAATGCATATGCAAAATTATCTCCGAAAATATCCAGATCATGATTTTGAGTTCTTGTCGTTTTCCCTCTATGACTAAGTTGTAATGATAAATTGATATAACTATCTTTCTTTCCTAAAGACGTACCATAGTTTACTCCAGCCTGGTAAGTATCACCATCATTTCTTCCACTCAGTCCATAAGTCAAACTAGCTGAAGCTCCTGCATTTTTTTTAAGAATAATATTGATAACCCCAGCAATAGCATCTGAACCATACTGTGCGGCTGCACCATCCCTCAGAACTTCAATTCGGTCAATGGCAATAATCGGAATGGTACTCAAATCTGTTCCTACTGAACCATTTCCAACAGTATTTTGATAATTGACCAGGGACGTAGTATGTCTTCTTTTTCCATTCACCAAAACCAAAACCTGGTCGGGTCCCATTCCTCTCAATGTTACGGGATCAATATGTTCTGTTCCGTCAGAAGCAGATTGTCTCACCGCATTCAATGAAGGAATAACATAGCTCAATAAGTCTTGGGCTGTTACTTGAGGTGATGTTTTTTGTATTTTATCAATATTGATGACATCTACGGGAACCGGTGTTTCTAGTTTTGTTCTTTTGACATTGCGGTTTCCGACGATGACAATATCTTCAATCTGTTTTCCTTTTTCTTCTTGTTCCTGAGCTGCTATCCCAATCGTTCCTAGCAATAATACAGCTATGCTTAATTTTTTCATCCTTGTTCTTACCAAATTAAATAATAAATTCCCCGGACCTTTCCGCGGATATATAAGATTTCAAGAAATGGAATTCATATAAGAAATATTGACTTCACTTATCTCCCCCACCGGGTTGGAATTAGCACCTTTACACTTCTGGAATCGTGCAGGTTGCTAAGGTTTCATTGGGCCAAATCCCTCCACCTTTCTTGATAAATCTACTGCAAAAGTAGACTATTTTTTTTAATATGCAAAAAATGACTTTTCAAGGACCAGTCCCAAAAGTTGTGGACTAAGCAAAAAGTTTGGTTAATCTGAAGAAAAAAATGAATTATCTTTTTACTCCTCTAAGCTTTATATTGAAATTTTATTTCAACGCAAAGACAAGATTCAATTCATTATTGATAAGAGAGCTAAGAAAGCGACAAAAGTCGCTGATGAAGCGATGTAGATATGCATACGCTTAGAAAGAATCAATACAATTGATTCAGCCTTTGCTTCCTAAAATACAACACAGGATAATAGAAATCCTTTGCGTTACATTTTAAAATTAAACAGATCTAAATATTCTAAGCTCCACAACTTTTGCTCTTGCTCCCTTTTCAAGGTCGCTTACTATTCAATAAAAAAGACCCATGAAAATTTCATGAGCCTTTCAATAAAAGTAATTGTAATGAACTATATTTTTAATGAAAATCCTATCTGCTAATCTTTGATGATTTTTCTTGAAACTGATTTTCCATTTTTTAATTTTAATTCTATGAAATATACCCCTTTAGGAAATTGATTCATATTAATCTGATTGTTTAAAAATTCCACATTGATTCTTTGCCCTATTGCATTTACAACATTTATCTGCTCAATGGCAGCATCCGATTTAATGGTAAGCATTCCTTTTGTCGGATTGGGATAGATCTCTTCTGCATTCGCCTTTAACCTGATATCTGAAATACCTAAAGTAGAGGTTGTTTTTATACATCGTACTGATGCTCCCTGACCTCTTGGTGCCCCCGATGATGCGTTTGCGGACACAGAACCTATATACAAATATTTTCCACCTGATAATGCCGTATCAGCACTCCAGAAATACCCTCTTTTGCCCACAAAGGTAAAACCTCCGTCTATTGAGCTTCTGTATCCTCCCATTGGCAATCTTAAATTACTTGCTTGTGCCCGATTGGGTTGATTAATATGTTCTACAGATACAATTTCTGCCCAATCTGCCTGTGAAGGCATTTTCCATTCCGTTCCTATGGCTTTGCATGGGTCAATCCCTACCGTTCCTGTTATTTCTCCGGAATTTTTTCCAATCCATTCATCACTGGCAGCATTGATAGACCACCATCCCGGTGAGTCTGCAACAAAAGAAGTAGTATTAGATATCCCTTCCGGTGTATTAATCGATGGAGAAGCTATTAAAGCTGATCCTCTTAATTGGTGTCCATCATCCCATCTTCCCCATTGAAATAAGTCCCCATAAGACTTTTCATCATCTGTTGAAGTGGCCACCCTGGAACTTCCTAAATTTTGTTGAAGCCATACCTTTCCATCAGCAGCCCTTACCGTTGTATAGGTCACCAATTGTCCCTGATAAGTAAAAGAAACGCATCCTATATCTCCTGAATTATTTCCGGGATCCATATTATTACAGTTTTGAGATGTCCCCTGTTGAGCATAGAATATATTTCCAAATATAATGACTCCGACTATTCCGATATTTAATCTTCGTACAACAAAAAATAAATTTTCCAGCATATATTATTATTTTTATTTATTCTAAATTAATTAACTTTGCACAAAAGTACTTCGCTTAATTAATCCCGGGTTATCATTTCCCAACTTTTAGTTATCCGATGTATTTTAAAAATAAAGCAGTATGGAGAAGCAAATGAAGAAAGGAAGATTGTTTGAGTCGGAAGATTTCAAAATTATCATGCCTGATGATTCTGTTTATCCCAGTAATCAAATAGTTTATTTAACTGAAGATCAAGAAACATTCACGCTTCTTTTTTTATTAAGTCATGATATTAACCTAATGACTGAAGATGGTGACATTCGGTTTTTATTTCGAAAAAATCAATATATCCTTTATTATTCTTCGAGAGAAAACAAACTTAAACTATGGTCTGAAAGTCATGAACCGGTAAAGTATTTACAGATTCAGGTTAGCCATCGGTATATTTCTAAACTGATTAATCCGGAGACAAATAAAGAAAATGAAGAAATTATGGAAAAAATGATTCGTAATCAATTTTTATTCCTCCATAAACAAACTCCTCCGTACATGACTGTTGAAATGCACTTGATTCTTAATGAGATCATGACTTATCAACAAAGGGGACTTATTCTAAAGCTATTCATAGAAGCTAAAATTATTAAACTTCTTATCCTTATTTTCGAACAGTTTAAAGAAAAAAAGATAAAAGAACCTAAACCTGAAATACCGGAACTTATCAAAAGATTTATTGATGAAAATTACCATCGGAATATAAAAGCAGAAGAAATCGGAAAATTAATCGGAGTCAACCAGAATAACATTCGAAAAGAATTTAAAATTCAATATCATACTACGATTGCCAATTATATGTTGGAATTAAGAATGTTAAAGGCAAAGAAGCTGATTGTCGATAAGAATATCATGATCAAAGAAATCGCTATTGAATGCGGATATGAGTACATTCAGAATTTTACCCGGGCATTTAAAAAGAAATTCGGAGTGTCTCCGGAAAATTTAAGGAATAACAAATGAAAAACCGCTTAATATTTTAAGCGGTTTTATTATATGTTGTTTTGCTTTGATATTACTTTTTCAGAATTCAGGTGAAAAAGCAATGACAATCAATTAATGATGATGTCCGTGATCGTGGATGAAAGGTCCGTTCCCTTTAGGTTGGCTGTAGATTGTTTCTACACCTTCCTGCTCAGTAATAAGTTTTCTTCTGATATCTTCAGGATCGAAAGGCTTCACTTTTCCGAAGTACTCTTTCAAACCTTCAGTTAGCCACATTGGGATTACTAATCCGAAGAACATAAAAATACACCAGAATCCTACTAAGAACATAGTAATAAAGAATACAGTCCAAAGGAACTGGTAGAACGGCCAAAATGCTGATAAAATCGTTATCATTCTCTTAAAGATTTTAGGCAAAAATAGAACTTTTTTCTTTTTTACACAAAAGATCAGCGTCCTATTTTATTATTTATTTTAATTTTAAACTAATATTTAGATGATGAGAGAATAGATTAATAGCTAATAAACCGTTTACTGATCATCTTTTCGTATATTATCTATCCGTCATTTCTATCTTTTAATGGGCAAGATCTGCGAAGAAATCGTTTCCTTTATCATCAGTAATAATGAATGCCGGGAAGTCTTTTACTTCAATTTTTCTTACTGCTTCCATTCCTAATTCAGGGAAATCTACCACATCTACAGAAACAATATTATCCTTAGCAAGGATTGCAGCAGGTCCTCCGATTGATCCAAGATAGAAACCACCATACTTATTACAAGCATTGGTAACATCTTTACTTCTGTTTCCTTTTGCCAGCATAATCATACTTCCACCATGGCTTTGGAATTCGTCTACATAAACGTCCATTCTTCCGGCTGTTGTAGGTCCGAAACTTCCTGAAGCCATACCTTCCGGAGTTTTTGCAGGTCCTGCATAATAAATCGGATGGTTTTTGAAATATTCCGGCATCGGTTTTCCGCTGTCGATGATTTCTTTGATCTTAGCATGAGCAATATCTCTAGCAACGATTAATGTTCCGTTTAACTTTAATCTTGTTTTGATCGGATATTTTGAAAGTTCTGCTAAGATTTCTGGCATTGGTTTATTCAGATTTACCTCAACTGCTTCTTCCAAATGTGGAGGGGTAGCCGGTAAAAATCTTTTTGGATCTTGCTCCAATTGCTCAAGGAAAATCCCGTCTTTAGTAATTTTTCCTTTAATGTTTCTATCTGCCGAGCAAGAAACTCCCATTCCTACAGGACAAGAAGCAGCGTGTCTTGGAAGTCTGATTACTCTTACATCGTGTGTAAGGTATTTTCCTCCAAATTGAGCTCCGATGGCACTTTCCTGACAGATTTTCTGAACTTTAGCTTCCCACTCAAGATCTCTGAAAGCCTGTCCTGCTTCGTTTCCTTCTGTTGGAAGGTTGTCATAATATTTTGCTGAAGCTTTTTTAACAGCAGCAAGGTTAGCCTCTGCCGAAGTTCCTCCTATTACTAAAGCAAGGTGATATGGCGGACATGCAGCAGTTCCAAGGTCTGAGATTTTTTCTTTGATGAATTCTTCAAGAGATTTTTCGTTCAATAAAGATTTCGTTTTTTGGTATAAGAATGTTTTATTCGCAGAACCACCTCCTTTTGTTAAGAATAGGAATTCATAATAATCTCCTTTTTTAGCATAAATATCAATCTGTGCCGGAAGGTTTGATCCTGAATTCTTTTCGTCAAACATCGTTAACGGAACGACCTGAGAATATCTTAAGTTTCTTTTTTGATAGGTATTATAAATTCCACGGCTTAAAAATTCACCATCATCTACTCCTGTGTATACATTTTCTCCTTTTTTACCCATTACAATTGCCGTTCCTGTATCCTGGCAAGAAGGAAGAGCTCCCTCAACCGCTACAGCAGCGTTTTGCAGTAAGTTATAAGCAACGAATCTATCGTTATCTGTAGCTTCAGGATCATCAATGATTCTTTTAAGGCTTTCCAGGTGGGAAGAACGCAACATGAATGAAACGTCTGCCATAGCTTCTTCAGCCAATAACTCCAATCCCTTCGGGTCAACTGTTAAAATTTCTCTGTCACCCAGTTTTTCAACCTTTACATAATCTGATGTAAGCTTTTTATACACCGTATCATCTTTCTGAATTGGATACGGATCCTGATATCTAAATTCCATTCAATTTTTTGTTTGTACAAAAATACGGCTTCCTTTAAAAAAATATGAGTAAAATCAGTCATTAAAATTGATATTTATAATGATTATAAATTGTGAAATTCTTCGGTTATCAGTAACTTTATAAAAATTTCAATCACAATGAATTACAGAATAGAAAAAGACACCATGGGAGAGGTGCAGGTACCTGCTGATAAATTTTGGGGTGCACAAACGGAACGTTCAAGAAATAATTTTAAAATCGGTCCCGAAGGTTCTATGCCTCATGAAATCATTGAAGCTTTCGCCTATTTGAAAAAAGCAGCCGCCTATGCCAATACAGACCTGGGAGTGCTTCCGGCTGAAAAAAGAGAGATGATTGCCAAAGTCTGTGATGAGATTCTGGAAGGAAAGCTTAATGATCAGTTCCCTTTGGTAATCTGGCAGACAGGATCGGGAACTCAATCGAATATGAATGTGAATGAAGTTATATCAAACAAAGCTCACGTCAATAATGGAGGAACTCTAGGAGAAAAATCTGAAATACATCCCAATGATGATGTTAATAAGTCACAGTCATCTAACGACACCTATCCTACGGCAATGCATATTGCTGCTTATAAAAAAGTAGTGGAAGCAACCATTCCTGCAGTAGAAAAACTAAAGAATACACTTGCCGAAAAATCTGTAACCTTTAAAGATATTGTAAAAATTGGAAGAACCCACCTGATGGATGCCACACCACTCACTCTTGGACAGGAGTTTTCAGGATATGTGGCTCAACTGGAGTTTGGGTTAAGAGCTTTAAAAAATACTCTTCCACATCTTTCTGAACTTGCATTAGGGGGAACAGCTGTAGGAACGGGATTGAATACTCCGAACGGCTATGACGTAAAAGTGGCGGAATATATTGCCAAATTTACAAACCATCCTTTTATTACCGCTGAAAACAAATTTGAAGCTCTGGCAGCTCATGATGCGATTGTTGAAAGTCATGGCGCCTTAAAACAACTCGCTGTTTCTTTATTTAAAATCGCTCAGGATATCAGATTATTGGCTTCCGGTCCACGTTCCGGAATCGGGGAAATCCACATTCCTGAAAATGAGCCCGGCTCTTCTATTATGCCCGGAAAAGTAAATCCTACTCAAAATGAAGCAATGACTATGGTTTGTGCTCAGGTATTAGGAAATGATACTACTATTTCATTTGCGGGAACTCAGGGTAACTACGAGCTGAATGTTTTCAAACCGGTAATGGCTTATAATTTTTTACAATCGGCACAATTAATTGCTGACGCATGTATTTCTTTCAACGATCACTGTGCGGTAGGTATTGAGCCAAATTATGAAAGAATCAAAGAACTCGTTGATAAATCTTTAATGCTTGTCACCGCTTTAAATACTCATATCGGGTACGAAAATGCAGCAAAGATTGCCAAAACAGCTCATAAAAACGGAACCACATTAAAAGAAGAAGCCATCAATCTTGGCCTCCTAACCGCTGAGCAATTTGATGAGTGGGTAAAACCTGAAGATATGGTGGGAAGTTTAAAATAGAACGTACTAATTTTAATTCATAGACTTATTATGAAACTCCGGAGATGCATGCTTATTTCTCCGGAGTTTTTAATTTTACAAGTATTAAAATGCAGGATCAGAAACCTGTTCTGCAAAATATTGCTCAAGGTCTTTCAATGTTTCCGGATTTGTCTGGATATCTTTTACAAGCAATCCTTTATTGACTACTACAATTCTATTACAAACTTCTGTCGTATGGGAAAGATCATGACTGGAGATCAGAAAAGTAACACCCTCCTGCTTTGATAATTCTTTAATTAAGTTTTTAAGTTTAATCTGGGTAGACGGATCCAGGTTGGCAAAAGGCTCATCAAGGATAATAATTTCCGGATTACCAATAATAGCCCCTACAATTCCTACTTTTTTCTGATTTCCTTTTGACAGGTCACGGATATATTTTCCGGATTTTAGAATTTCTCCATTGAAAAAATCATGGAAAGGCTTTAAAAATTCATCTACAGATGCTTTATTCTGGCCTCTCAACTCACCGATGAAATAAAAATATTCTTCAGGGGTAAGATAACCTATCAGAAAGGAATCGTCTACAAATGCCGAAACTTTATTTTTCCATGTTTCGGATTCATTTACTTTAATTCCGTCGATGCTTACTGAACCGGTTGTCGCCTGAATCAGATCCAACATCAAACTGAAAAGAGTTGTTTTCCCTGCTCCGTTGTTCCCTACCAGGCCAAATGTTTCTCCATTGGGGATTTCAAGGTGTTCGATGTTCAGAACTGTTGCAGGTCCGTATGTTTTTGATAAATTATTAATACTGATCATGGCTTAACTTTTATTTTTAAACGCATCAAGCGTACTGTATTTTTCTTTTTTATAATGTTTTACGATAATATCGAAAATCTTCTCTCGGAATAAAAATCCAATCAATCCCAGAACGGCAATGCTAATCACTCCCGCCGTGATTCCAAAAAAATATTTTGTAATGGCAAAAACAGCCATAGGAAGTAACATTTTAGGAATTAACAAAAGCAGAGCCATCGTATTAAAGCTGTTTTTCTGTCCAAATCTCTTTTCTTTTGAATTAAGATCAATCTGCATTTTATTGAATGCTCCAGACCAAAGGGTAAACTGGGAGTTCACCCCGATATTATATAATCCGGCAGCAAAGAATGTAACGTATAGCTCCCATCCAAAGTAAGTATAAATAGCAGCAATAATAACGGAAATTCCGGTCACAATATTCATCAGCCACCATTTTGCTTTTAAATATTCTTTATAGGGAACATTTAATGTCATCATCAACGGATAATAAGAACTATCAAAAGCAGGAACCCTCTGTCCAAACAAAAACTGGAATCCTCCCGTTACAAAAAGCCCCATAAACATTGTCATCGCAGGTGTTTTGTATACCGGGGAGGTAAACATCAGCAACCCGTAAAAAAGAAACATAAAGCTGCCAAATACAATTCCTTTGGTTACTTTATTTCTCCTTAACATTTTAATATCATTATTAATAAAAGTTCCCGTAGCGCCATATTTGTTTAAGAAGGCAATATTTTCAGTTTTACCTACTGTTTTCTTAGCTTCAAGCCCTTGATCAAGATAAAATTCCCGACGTACATATCTGAAACACAATATCCATAATCCTATAAAAAGGGCAACTGCCACCAGAGAAAAATAAGGTTTTTCATAAAAACTATAGAAAATCAACTCAGAATAAGACAGTATAGGAACAATATCATAATATCCCAGTGCTGCTATCGCCAGAAAAGCTACTCCTACAACAAAAGCAACCGTTTCTTTATTATTTGAAAAGATATTGATAAAATTGTTCAGATAAAGCAATGAAGAAACCCCAACAAGCCACATAACACTTCCTAAAATACTATATCCATTGAATAAAGCAATGATGGTAAATGTGAAAAAGAAAATAGAAATCAGCCAGCTAAATGCTGAAAGAAAGGTCTTCGTCAACATATAATTGACTAGGGTATTCTTCTTGATACTCAAGGTCAAGAATGGTTTGATATTCTGCGTAGGAAGTTCCTGCCAAAGATATTTAATGATCAAGTCCATTGCCCAGGCAATGATTAAAAATTTTGACACGACTTTTAAAGGATCCTGATGCATTTCTTCCTGCACATAGAAAAATGCAAGAACGGCTCCGCCCACAAGACAACCCATGAAATAAAGAATTCCAATGAATCGAAAAATTTTCATGGCAAGGTTAATTCCTAATGAAGAACCACGGAAGAAGCTTTTGACTTCCAACCTGAGAAGCTTTAGAAACATATGTTAGTTTTTTATACATTAGTAAAGATAATGTATAAAATGTTACATATTATTATCCAATCAATAATTTTGCCTGCGCCAATGCCGCTTCTGTAGTTTTGCTTTTTACGTTAAATGTATTTTATTCTAACAACTTCTACAAGTTATTGTAAGGACCAATAAAATTAGTCTTCTAGTTCTTTTATTTTCACATTTGCAGCTTCAAAGATTAGCTTTGTTGCGTGCCAAAAATCTTTTCTTTCATTTTTATACTTATCCATTTTAGATAAGCAATCAACAAAATAGGTTTCTTTTTTATTATTTCTAAATATCGTCATAATAGTACTAAAACCATCTATACAGTTAGTTGTTAAAGTATCTTTATTATTGGAAATTATATATAATGATTTGGGGTTAATTTTCAAAACAGAACGATAAATAGCTGTATACTCTTTATTTGAAAGGTTTCGGGTGTAGTGATTTTTTTTGCTATCAACGATTATTTTCATTCTATGCTTTCCAATTTTAATAGGCTCAAGAGTAATATTTATACCACTATTTGCCATTATTGAATTAGAATGACTAAGCTTTATTTTATCAAATTGATTTTGAGAAAAGCAGTAATTGCAAAAAGTGAAATAAATTAAAAATAAAATCTTTCTAAACATGTTATTGTTTTATAAGGATAATTCCTTTTGGTAATGCTTGAGGAATACCTGTATTATAATACTGACAACTTGAAGTGAGTATTTCATTTTGATAAAAATACTCCCAATTTAACTTTGTTTTATTATTATCTGTAAAAATAATTCTAATATTACCTGATGCCCCGCATAAATCATCATCAATATAAATTAATGAGTATTTGTTATCCTTCTTTCTAAATCCAGATCCTTCTATTTTAACTTTATCATCAGGAAGACTAGTATTGTCAAACATAATATTTCCATTGACGTCTACAACTTTAAATTTTCCTATTAAATAATCCCTGTAATATTTAAATACTTCATCATATTTATTAGTGACCTTCTTGAATATAATAAAAATAGTTTTATTGTCCCAACTCCCTTTCCATGTTCCTGTATAGCTGTTGAGTTCATTATTTATGTCTTTGAGATATGCGTTTTCGGGGATATCTGTGAACGTTCTTAGCGGATATGTTTGAGCTGCATAAGACATTGATATACTTAATAGTATAAATAAAAGTATATTTTTCATCTTTTTTCATTTAAGAAAAGATAAATATCCCAGATTCTACCCGGGATATTTATATTATTGCCTTGTTAAGTGTATAACTTTTTCCGTAGGCAACGTAGTCTTAAAATTACTACAATCCTGAGTGACAATATCATAGTCTGGCAAAAATGTAATACTCATCTTATTAGGTGTCTCTGGTTTTATTATTAAGTATGCATATCCATAATCAATACATCCTAGCTTACCACCAAGAAAGTACATTAAATATGCTTTTAAATCTTTCTGAAAATTGAAACCTGTAAATCTGGTTGCTGTGTCAGGTTTATTAAAATTATCGTATTCTACGACACCATTAGCGTTAGTTATTTTTACTCTTCCAATAAGGATATCCTTTTTTTGATTTTCTCCTACATTTTCTTTTTTGATAAAATTAAATTCATAATTTTTACCATCCCTGTTTCCTTTCCAGGTGCCAACATATTTATTCAGGGAGTTATTAATGTCTTTTACATAAGAGGCATTTGGACATGTTTGAGATGGAATGCATTGCGCCATTGTTTCAAGAGATACTGTTTGTCCTATACAGCCTGTAAAAACGGCTAGACATATGATACTTAAAATATTTTTCATAATTTCTATTTTTATAATCCGGCACATCCGGTACTCATTTTATTATTTTCAGGCGTTAGTCGTATTTCATAATTTGTAGTAGTAGAATCGTCCATTTTATAAAGATTCACAGCCCTTACATTCATTTTGTCGTAGATGAATTTTAAGAAAGACAGCTCTAAATCGGAGGAGTCAGCCATATCTTTTAAAAATTGATCACGTAAGTTTTCAACTTGAGCATCTGTAAAAGTTTTGATTTGATATTGATTTCCTGTAAACCGAATCTGGTAGTTCCCTGTACTTGTAACCATTACGGCATACACTTCTGATAAAGGTCTCCCGGCATTCTGTGCATTTTTTAGCATATCCATAAGGTAGGCTACATCAGCAGGGGAAAACATTTTGATTCCTTTTCTTATTATCTCATCTCCGTCAGCATTTGTAGATATATTATCATTAATATGCGTATGAAGATATCCCATTATATCTTTGTTTGCCTGTAAAGCTGCGTTGGGAAGAGATAAGCTGTTTTTATTATCTGCCTGTGTCGCTGCATCTTGATATGTGTATGATCCATTTGTTCTCTGGATATATCCGGTTTCTTTTTTTAATCCTGTATTGTTTTTTAAGGTACTTATATTACTTTGAAAAGAGGCATTTTGTCCCTGCTCTCTTAATAACTTACAATAATCAGCAAGAGTCTGCTCCTCTGGTGTATATGGATAACCACCGTTACCTCCACCGCCTCCACCGGCACTATCACCTCCGCTTCCACTTCCACATGAAGAGTTAAGACTTAAATCTGTACAATCCAAATAAGGCCCGACGGGAGTACAGCGTGTTTCTGTAAAATGATCTATTTGCAAGACCTCACCTGTTATCGTATCTGTCCAGGTTACCGTTTTCGTAATGGTAATACAAGCTGATCTGGACTGGGAGTCTCCCGAATTTTCTTTAAGGGTTCCGGAAAGTTCATTTCTGTCTTTAAACATCAGGATTTCAAAAAACTTTTTGGATTTTTCGTTACGGTCTGTCTTAAAATAAACTCTGTCTCTCTCCCTTTTTACCACAAGTGTGAAATTTACTTTACCGTTCTTGATAACGGGAACTTCCAAAAAGCTTTCTTCCCCCGTCGTTAACGCATAGTTCCATGCCACTTCCCCATGTTTGTTTTTGAAATATACCGGGTCTGCATTAGCATCAAATACCTTTTTGACGTTTTTGATGTATTTTTCGTCTTCTTTCCAGAGACTTTTAGAAGTGTATTCCTTTGTCTGATATGATGCTTCCGATTCAGCTGTTGTTTCATCATGCATACAGGAATATAGAAACAAACTGATCCCAGCCAGCAAAGGCATTATAAGCCTTATATGTTTTTTCATACTATTGTGAATTTTTTGATTGGTCCAAAGTAAATCTTTTTTTCCTATACTGCAATAGTTTTTTTATTCGCCTTTATTAGGTTATATTCGAATAATTTCTACATTTGTAAAAAATGCGTTATGGTAAAGGAAAAGTTAATCAGAAAAAGAAACGAAAAAGCTTTCACCCAAAAAGACTTAGCAGAATATCTTAACATCAGCCAAACCCAATACAGCAGAAAAGAAAAAGGAGAGGTAGAGATTTCTGATGAAGAATGGGAAAGAATTTCAAAATTATTGGAGACAAACGTTGAAGAGATAAGAGAGACTGACCCGAGCAAAAACATTACTAATTATTTTGAAAATACTATTACCAGCAATAATGGAAGCATTAGCGGTAACTATTATTGTAATGTTCCGGAATTTTTACTGGAAAGCCAAAAAGAATTCATCGAAATGTTGAAGAAAGAAATCCAGCAAAAGGATGTAGAGATAGAGATTCTGAAGAAAAGAATTGATGAATTAGGAAAATAACTTAGCATGAAGCTAATCCTCATTCTTTTTGAAGTATGCAAAATTGAGATTCTTCATTCCGCTTTCGCTTCATTCAGAATGATAATCTAAAATATACAGGAGAGCATATATTATTATCCAATCAATAATTTTGCCTGCGCTAAAGCTGCTTCTGTAATCGTACTTCCGGAAAGTAACTGAGCAATTTCATTTAATTTTTCTTCATCGCTCAATGGGATAATGGTAGATTGTGTTCGACCTGAAACATCTTGTTTAATGACTTTGTAGTTATCATTCCCTTTTGCAGCAACTTGCGCTAAATGGGAAATAACGATCAACTGCATGTCTTCGGACATTTCTCTCATCAGATTTCCGATCTCTTCAGCAACCTTTCCTGAAACTCCGGTATCAATTTCATCTAAAATAAGTGTGGGCAGCTCATCACTTTCGGCAATGATTTTCTTTACGGCAAGCATCACCCTCGATCTTTCTCCACCGGAAATAGCCGTTTGGATAGGTTTTAATGGAAAACCTGAGTTCGCCTGAAACAATAGTTGAATATTTTCTTTTCCAAATAGATTAAATTCGGAAGAATCCTGTAAATCAATATCTACTTTTGCTTTTTCAAGACCTAATTTTTTAAGAAGGCCTTCTGCTTTTTTAATAAAGATGGGAACATTCTTCTTTCTGTTTTTGGATAATTTTTCAGCAAGTATTTGAAGCGTTTTTTCTTTTTTCGAAATACTTTCTTCAGTTTCAGCAATCTGAGATTCCAACTCTGATGCTCCTTTCTGATCTCCTGCCAATTGGTTTCTGATCTCGATTAATTCGGTAAGATCTGAAACATTGTGCTTTAGAAATAAAGCATTAATTTTATTGTTAAGTTCTGTAAGCCGAATAAGGTTATCCGGATTAATTTCCACTTTTTCAGCCTCATGTTCAAGCTCAGAAATAATATCCTTCAGCTCAACAAATGAAGTTTCAAGTCTTTCATCTAGTTCTGCAAAACTTGTGGAAACTTCAGCAATTTTAGACAATTTAGTTTTAGCTTCATTAAAGAAGGATAAAATCCCGATTTCTTCCTGATGGAATCTTGATAAGATTTGTCCTACATTCTCAGAAATCATCCCGGCATTTTCCTGGATAGAAAGCTGGTTCTGAATATCTTCATAGTCTACATCGTCCAACTTCAGCTCTTCCAGCTCATTCAGAAGAAATTCTTTATAATCACTTTCTTTATTGGTATCGGAAAGCTGTGTTTTCAGTTTTTTAAGTTGTGTTTTCAAACTTTGAAAATCTGAAAATTCCTGTTGATATTCTTCAATAAGCTGTTTATTTTCAGAAAGTCCGTCGATAATTTTAAACTGATATTCTGAAGTAAAAAGATTGGAAGTTTCAAACTGGGAGTGAATATCAATCAGCTGAGAAGAAAGTTCTTTAAGTACATCCAGAGTTACCGGAACATCATTGATAAATGCCCTTGATTTTCCCGAAGGTAAAATTTCTCTTCTGATAATGGTCTGCAATTCATAATCCAGATCATTTTCAATAAAGAATTTTTTAAATTGGTTATTTAATGCAAATTCGGTTTCTACAACGCTTTTCTCCTCCGCCTTTGCAATGGATTTCACATCTGCTCTTTCACCCAGAATAAGTCTTAAAGCGCCTAAAATAATAGATTTTCCAGCTCCTGTTTCTCCGGTAATTACCTGTAAACCATTTTTTAAAGACACTTCAAGAGTATCAATCAGGGCAAAGTTTTTAATGTAAATTCTCGAAAGCATGGGTCAATGGCTGGTTACTTTAAGTAATGCAAATATAAAATTTTAGACTTCAGTATTCAATAGAAGAAAGAATAAACCCTATGATTTCCATTTATTCCATTTATTGTCAATATTTTTTGGAGAAAGAATAATCATTTCCTGTTTTAGATCGTTTAGAATCAAGCCTCCATTATTTCCAGAGTTAAAAACATTGAAGATTTCGTCACTTTTATTGTCCATAAACAAGTTGAAGAAATAAGATTGCTGGAATGAGTTCTCGTACATTTTAAGCTGCATCAAAGCATCAAACATCACCTTTTTTGCACCTGTCTGATCCTGATTGAATAAATTATCCAATCCTGCTCTATGGTAGGTATAAATCGTAGAACGAAGCTGGCTCCAGTTCGGATTGATAATCTCATTGATTAATATGGTACGGCTACGAGGTTCGTTGATTGTATTCCAACCTTCATAATTCCTGTTTTGAGAATTCTGGGCAATCTGTTGTGCTTTTGAGAACCATTGTGCTCCTCCCATTGACTGGAAACTATCTGCATCATATCCTAAGATCAGGTAAATATAAAAACTGATCACATCTGTAAGATTTTTCCCGGAGAACTGCCTTTCGTTAAAAATAAGATTTTCATTTTCAATATACTCGAAAGCAAATCTTTGATCCTGAAGATTCAGTAAAGGAGATTCATAGGTTGTATTATAAACCGGGCGCACCGCCTGAACCACGATACTACCTTTATACTGGTTTCCGTTTTTTTCAGAAATGACAAGAGCAAATCCACATTTTATTTTTTCAAAATTTTGAAGTTTTTTACCTGTCCAGCTGGTATTATTGATAAAGTCTTTAAGACTTTTTTCCAATGATTTAAATGCCTGCTGGTTACTTCCCCCTATCTGTTGAGCATTTACCTGTACGGTTGCCAGAAGCTCTTGAGAAAAGCTAAGGTTATAGATACAAAACAGAAAAAATAAGGTTATAATTTTTTTCATATGGAGATGCTTATTGTTTTTAAAGGTCATATGTAATCGTGTCATCTCAGATAATAGATATTTGTCTTTGTAAACCAGGACGATTTCATTGTCTATTAAAAATTGAGAACGGAAATTTATTAAAATTATTTTAAAAGTTGAGATTCAACAAAATCGAGAATATCTTTGGCGACTTCATCCTTAGATTTCAGATTAAATTCTTTCTTTTCCGTCCTGGTAAATATTTTGATTTTATTGGTATCATTTTTAAATCCGGCGCCTTCATCACGTAAAGAGTTCAGAACAATCATATCCAAATTTTTCTTTTCCAGCTTTCCTTTTGCATTTTCTTCTTCATTCTGAGTTTCCAATGCAAATCCTACTAAAAATTGGTGCGTTTTCTTTTCCCCCATCGTTTTAAGAATATCAGGGTTTTTCACCAGTTCAATGATTAGATTTTCATCATTCTTTTTAATCTTTTCCTTTGCAGCTTCTTTCGGTGCGTAGTCTGCAACAGCAGCACTGGCAATTCCAATGTCAATTCCATCATAAAATTCGAAGACTTTAGCCAACATTTCTTTAGCAGAAGTCACTTTATGTAATTCAACATTTTTATCATGAATCGTCTGGGAACTCGGTCCGGAGATCAAAATTACTTTTGCGCCTCTTTTTGATGCTTCTTCGGCTAAAGAAAAGCCCATTTTACCTGAAGAATGATTTCCGATGAATCTTACCGGATCAATAGCTTCATATGTTGGGCCAGCCGTAATCAAAACTGTTTTTCCTTTAAGAATTTCCGTATGAACATCTGTACTAAAGTAGCTCTCAATAGTATTAAAAATAGTTTCAGGCTCTGCCATTCTTCCTTGCCCAATCAATCCACTTGCTAATTCTCCACTTTCTGCAGGAATTATAATATGTCCGAAACTTTCTGCAAGTTCCAGATTTTTCTTGGTAGAAGGATGAGCATACATATCCAAATCCATTGCAGGAGCTATAAAAACCGGACATTTTGCAGACATATACGTTGCAATCACCAGATTATCACACATCCCATGAACCATTTTAGACAGTGTATTTGCTGTACAGGGCGCGACAACGATTGCATCTGCCCATAAAGCCATTTCCACATGGCTGTTCCAACTTCCATTATCTCCATAAAAGTCGGAATAAACAGGCTTTTTGGATAAAGTTGACAGACTTAATTTCGTTACAAAATGTTCAGCGTCAGGAGTCATAATCACCTGCACTTCGGCACCTTTTTTTACAAAATCTCTAATGAGAAAATGAATTTTGTAAGCGGCAATTCCTCCGGAAACTGCGATAAGTACCTTTTTACCGGAAACACTCATTTAGTTTTAATTTTTTGAAATACTAAAATACTTATTTTTTCCCATAATCAGGCTTTAAAACAAAAAAGGTCATAAAAGAACATCGCTCCTTTATGACCCTCATCTATAAAAAGACAAAATAATTATTTTCTGTCTTCTGTTTTTCTGAAATAGATATCTTCGTTTAACCATTCTTCAATAGCAATTGAAGTTGGCTTTGGAAGCTTTTCGTAATGTTTAGAGATCTCAATTTGTTCTCTGTTTTCGAAAACTTCTTCTAATGTAGAATTGTGAACAGCAAATTCATCCAATTTGTTGTGAAGCTCCGTACGGATCTCAGCATTGATTTGCTCTGCTCTCTTTCCCATGATAACAATAGCTTCGTAGATTGAACCTACTTTATCTTCAATCTTATCCTTATCGTAAGTAATAGTATTTACTTCTGCTTTTGTATCTTTTACACTCATTTTGAGAAAATTATTTTTATTTTAAGATGGCAAATTTACGAATTATCTTTGAATTTTGAAAGTCGCTGCAGGTGGCGGAGTTTTAAGTGCCGCACTGTCCCTCTGGATCTGCATTGCTTTCTTTTCATTGCTGATCTGATCTTTGATCTGCTGCTCTGTTTTATTCTGTGCAGCTAATTTTTCAGCTTCTTTCTTTTGTCTTGCCGTTAAAGCAGCTATTCTAGCTTCTGTTTGCTTTTTAACAACGACAAAGTTTTGTTTTTCTTTTTCCAATTTTGCACGTAGGTCAGCTGCAGTTTTGGCATATTCAGTATTTGGTAATTCTTTTTCTACCAACTTAGTATAAGTTAATGCGCTTTCAATACGTTCGTCTTTAAGGTCATAGATTGATTTTGTAGCCAACTCATAACGTGATTTCATGATATAATCATAAATTTTCGGACGAAGCTTTGTACTTGGAAAATCCTCCAATACGTTTTCCAATGCTACATTTGCCGCTTTATAATCTCCCATTTTGAAGTACTGTCTGGCATTCTCATATGCTTTAAATTCTAATTTATAAGACAGCTCGTCAATAAGTTGAGTGATATTTTTTGACCTTTCAGAATTAGGATAGTTTGTCAGGAAGTCCTGAAGTTCATTAATAGCCAATTCTGTACTGGATTGATCTAAGTTATAATCCATAGATCCTTCATAGTAGCATAGGGCAGACATATAAGATGCTTCTTCTGCTCTGGGATCTTTAGGAAAATTCACTGCAAAATTTTTAAACTGATGTCCTGCTAACTTATAACTCTTATCATAATAGTTAGCATAAGCAGTGTTAAATCCTACATTAGGAAAATCATCTGTTCCTGCCACAAGGTTAGCTAGTCTGTCATAGAGAGCCAATGCATTTTTCCACTTTTTCTTCGCGAAGTTTTCATTAGCCGCTTTTAAGATAAAATCTTTATCAGCAC
The DNA here is from genome assembly GCF_002835665.1 of Chryseobacterium sp. PMSZPI. Lineage (GTDB taxonomy): Bacteria > Bacteroidota > Bacteroidia > Flavobacteriales > Weeksellaceae > Chryseobacterium. The sequence continues at coordinate 35,751 of NZ_PIZV01000074.1, read as the reverse complement.
TCTTCATTGCTCTTTCCTGCTGGCTTACACATGATGCCATCACTGCTACAGCAAAAAGACCTAAAATATATTTTTTCATATAAAAAATTCAACAGTTTTCGGATTATACAGCCGATTTACTAATTTGCAAAAATATAACTTTTTTGTCAATAGATTTTTTTTTATGAATATTTAACGTAATTTTAGTCTGCAGCGTATCCCAAAATTGCAAAAACACTCAATAAAAGATTCATTCTCACCTTTTTTTCAGCTTCTTTAGCGTATGCTTCTTCATTTTTACTCGGAACATACAGCTCATAAAAGTTTTTGTTTCGAATAACAAATAAGGTGGAACCAATGATCATGGTAAGGATATCTTCGGGTTTTGGTGTAAAGGTAAAAACCCCTGAAGCAACTCCTTTTTTAATGACCTCATCCAGTTTTTTGACAAACAGTTGATAGAAATCCAACAGTTCATCTTTCAGATTCTCTGTATGACGAAGTTCCTGAGTTACAAACCCATGGAAATAATTGTATTTAAATAGCTGGGAAACGATATACTTAATCATTTCACGCATCTGCATTTCCGGCTTACCTTCCTTGATTGTATCAGCAAATTCGGAAAAATTTTCCCTTGTCTTCAAAACTCTATACTGATAGAGATAAGACATCATCTTCTCTTTAGAACCAAAGTAATATGATATCATCGCGACATTGATATTTGCTTTGGAGCATATATCTCTTACAGAAGTTCCCTCATACCCTTTCTTTGCAATCAATTCTTCTGCAATATCAAGTATGTGAATCTGTTTTTCCGTAAATTTTTTTTTCATAAAGTGTAGTTTGAGTAAAGTTAAGAAATTTTTAACACATTTATAAACGATCGTTTAATAATTTTATATTAATTCCAAATAATAGTATTTTTGAAAATGGAATTTTTTGATTTTCATCATCATAAAAAAAACATCAGGAACGGGATCTACAATTTGGAAATTGGAAAAATTCCGCCATATTCCCCCTATTCAATGGGGATCCATCCACAGGATATTGATTTTAACAATCTGGAAAAACAGCTAGATTGGATGAGAAGCATGATGTTTGAAAACTGTTTCGCGATTGGAGAATGTGGATTAGATTCTCTGGTAATGATTGATCAGAAAATTCAGGAAGAAGTTTTTTTAAAACAGATTATAATGGCCAATGAAGTCAGAAAACCGATCATTATTCATTGCGTAAGAAAATTTTATGAAGTAATTTCTTTTAAAAAGAAGGCCGAACAGCCTATGATCATTCATGGTTTCAATAAAAAGAGGCGGATTGCAGAAGATTTACTTGCTAATAATTTTTATCTGAGTTTTGGAAAAGCTGTTTTGTATAATTTATCTTTGCAGGATATTTTAAAAAACACTCCATTAGACAAAATCTTTTTAGAAACAGACAATGATGATTTTAAGATCGAAGAATTATATCTTAAAGTATCAGAAATAAAAGGAATTTCTTTGGATCAACTCAATGAACAAATTTTAGAAAATTTACACATAATAAAAAATGGATAAATACTGGCTGGAGAGGACTGAACTCTTGATAAAGGAAGATGGATTGGAAAAGCTTATTAAAGCGAATGTCCTGGTTGTTGGTTTAGGCGGAGTAGGGTCTTTTGCCGCAGAGTTTCTTGCAAGAGCCGGTGTTGGGAATATGACCATTGTGGACGGAGATACAGTAGATATTACTAATATTAACAGGCAGCTCCCTGCCTTACATTCTACTGTTGGGAAGCATAAAGTAGAGGTTGTTGCAGAAAGATTACTGGATATCAATCCTAAGCTTAATTTAATCAAAATCAACGAGTTTTTGAATCCTGAAAGAATGGATGAAGTACTGGATTCCGGCAAGTTTGATTATATACTTGATTGTATCGACAGTGTAACACCAAAGATTTGTTTGATAAAGGCCGCCAGAAGAAGAAAAATCAAAATCGTCAGCTCGATGGGTGCCGGAGGGAAAATGGATCCAAGTATGGTTATGGTAAGGGACATCAGCAAAACACATAATTGTTTCCTTGCCAAGCAGGTAAGAAAAAGATTAAAGAAAGAAAAGATCAACAAAGGTTTTAGATGTGTATTCTCTAATGAAATTCAGAAGGAAGAAAGTTTAAAAATGACTGATGGTAGTAATTTTAAAAAATCATTCTACGGTACGATCAGCTTTATTCCGGCTATTTTTGGTCTGTATGCTGCTGCAGAAGTAATCAATTATTTAGTGAAAAAAGATTAATGCAGAATTTTAATTATCCCAAAGCAGAAAAACTCAAAAAAAATACTGAGATCAGTTTACTTTTCGAAAAAGGTAAATGGCGTACTTCTGGAAATCTAAGAATCATTATTCTGAAAGATAAGCCTAACCTTCCGATAGAAAGTGGAAAGTTTGGGGTTTCTGTTTCTAAAAGATATTTTAAAAGAGCTGTGCATAGAAATCGGGTGAAGAGACTTTTAAGGGAATGCTATCGTCTGAATAAAGATTTATTTAAGAATGCTTTTGGAGAAAAAACGATTGCGATGTTATTTTGGGTTTCTTCGGATATGCCTCAAAAATTTCAAGATGTGGAGGCACAATTTATCAAACTTTGTGAAGCTCAGAAAAAGTAATATTACAATCTGGAAATAAGTAATTAATATCTAATAAAACTTCTATCTCATAGATTTTCCTTACCATAATACAGGTTAGACAGCCTTTTTACTTTTTTATAGACATTCCATTGGTTTTAGTCAAAACTTAATTCTATATTTCTCAAATTGTACTGATGACTCAGGTTTTACAGATAGGGCTGCATCTATATAAAATGTCATTCTGACGAAGGAAGAATCTCTGAGATTCCTCGATTCCTCGGAATGACAAGCCGACTCCTTATTGTGCCAAAATATAATTATGTAGAAATAATAAAAAAGGCAATTCTTCACAATATAAATTCCGAAACTCGAATTCCCTACTTCATATCTCACCTACTTTTTGTATTTTTAGAGGAAACAATAAATCTGAAAATTAAAATGTTAGATCAAGTTCCCTTCCTTCCCTATGTAATCAGTGCTTTCATTGGCATTGGATTAGCAGCTGCTACAGGTTTTCGAGTCTTTTTGCCTATGTTCATTGTAAGTTTAGCTTCCTATTTTCATTGGATCCCAATGAATGAACATTTTGATTGGCTTGCAGGTTTACCAACGCTCATTACCACAGGAATTGCTACAATTGTCGAGATTTTAGCTTATTATATTCCTTTTATTGATCATTTGCTCGATACCATTTCGATTCCTATGGCAACAGTAGCCGGTTCTATATTATTTGCAAGTCAGTTTGCTGATCTGGGAACTTTTCCACAGTGGGCACTGGCTTTAATTGCAGGTGGCGGAACAGCCGCTACCATCAGTTCCGGATTTGCCGGAATACGTGCTGCCTCAACGGCAACAACTGGAGGATTAGGAAACTCTGTCGTAGGAACTACTGAAACTGCAGGAGCAGGAATTATGTCTGTTCTTGCTATAGCAATGCCAATTATTGCAGCAGTTTTTGCCATAATATTATTAATTGTCGTTATATTCTTTGGCCGAAAAGCCTGGAAAAAATTACGGGGTGATAAAAAAATATCTGAAAATCTATAAATAAAAAAGAGGCTGTCTCAATTTGGCTTTTGTCATTGACTACGTCGAATCTTCGATTTCTGGCGAAGGAAGAATCTCATTGATGATCAGTCATTTGAGATCCTTCACTCCATTTCTGAACTACGTTCGTAAACTTTCAGTTTATGTTCAGAATGACACTTTTTAGACAGCCCCTTTTTATTAATTTTTACTTCTAAAGTCTTTTATTTCTTTAATTCTGGCTTCGAAATGCTCTTTTTTCTCAGGGCTTTTTCTAATCAGTATTTCGTATGCTTTTATTGCTTTAGTATATAATTTTTGTTCAAAGTAAAGATTAGCCAATGTCTCTGTCATCAAGTGTGAGATATCATCATTCTTTTCTTTTACCACGTATGTACTCTCTTCTTTAAGTTGGCTGATTCGAGGATTATTTTCAATAAAGGTTTCAATTGCTTTTTCCTTAATTTCCGATTTCTCTTTTTCGGTTTCTTCGGTTCTGTCGATCTTTAGCCAGCTTTGCCAGGTATTGATAAAACCCGGGACATTACTATCTGTAGAAGATTGAGTCGTAGTATTCACCACTGCTCTTTGCATTGTTTCTTCTTTTTGGGGTACTTCTTTATTTTCTTCCTTTTCTTTTTCAACCTTCAAACTAGAAATATCAGTACCAAAGAACGATACATTCATTACCCGAGCTTCCTCTTCATTAGGAATAGCTACATCAGGTTTGTTTTCTATGCTTTCTGAAGATTCTTTTGTCTCTTCAGGTGTTACGTCCTCTTTAATTGGCAAAAACTCTTCAGAAGAGTCTTCTATGTGATGTTCAACTTCCTCAATTGCTGTTTCAGTATTTTTATCTTCTGTTTCAGCTATTGTAGTTTCTTCTTGTATTGGAACGACAACCTTAGGTTCAGCAAGTTTTTCAGGTTTACTGATTAAAGAATCAGGCATATTAGACTCAAAACTCATTGGCTTCCACGCAGATTCTTCAACAGGTGCCTCTTCTTGAGCTGCTGTAATTTCAACCATGGTCTCTACTATCGGTTCTTGAACTTCTGTAGCTACCGTTTCTGATGGTTCAGCCTTTATATCTTCAACTTTTGGAGTTTCTTCTTTTTCTGTAGACCAAAAATGGAAACTTTGAGTTTCAGCAAAGCTTATTTCATGATCTGAAGGAACTTCCGGTTCTTCTTTTGATTCATCAACATCAGGTTTAGTCTCCTTCATTTTCTTTTCAACCTCCTGAATCAGACGTCTCATCTCTTCCTCATGTTTATTTACATTTGGTTGAGAAGATTCCGTTACATCAATAACTTCTTCATTATTCGGTTGAATTTTAACATCAGGCAAAAAGGCTTCCGACCCATGGAAACTGAGTTCTGCATCAGGCTCAACTGGTGTTTCTTCGGGATTGGAAATTTCATTGTTACCATCTACACTTTCTATTTCCTCTGAAACTTTATTTACTTCTTCTTCAACATTAATTTCCGGCAATAAAGCTTCTGTTTCGTGAAAACTTATGTTTTCAGCTTTATCAACTTTTTCTTCTACAGCTTCTGAAGTAATTTCATCTTCATTAATAATCGTTTCAGGACTAAAACTTTCGCCCGTTCTTTCTTCTATTTCTACCTGTTCTGTTTCTTCTTCCTCCTTAACAGGCTCAGATATTAACGTTTCTTGTTTTTGGATTACCAACGTTCCGGATTCCAAAGTAGATTCAATATCTATTTTTTCCGGATTGACTTCATCAAGAAAATTTTCTTCCCCTTCAAATAGAATTCTATTGCGTTCCCCATTTACAAAAACAGGTTTAGTTTCTAGTGAAGTGGGTAAAATACAAGCTTCCGCCTTTTCTATTTCTTTTTCAGGAGCAGCCTCTCTTTTGATGGGAAACCCTTTATAAGCATATCGTGGTTTGTCAGATTGTTTTGAAGATTGTTTTTCTCCTCCTATTTCAGGCTCCGGCTGTCTTTTTATCACTCCATTGATCAGCTGATAAAGAATCTTTTTATCTGTAGTGTAAGCTGCTGTCGTAGAAAGCTCTTTCTGATAATTTTCTTTATCATACAGATGTACTCCATATAAATGAAGTGCCCTAATATTTTGAATATAGGGAAAAGCGTGAATCTCTTCTTTCAAAAGATTAAGATCTTCTGAAAGAATATTTTTCGGATTTTTTAATAATTCTAAAACTCTTGGATTCATCTTACCAATTCGCTACAATGTCGTTAAATATCTTGTTAATAATCCTTTCAGTAACAATTTTCACTTGTGAACTTTCGATATCACTTTGTGATAAATTACTGCTGAAAGCAGCTTCATCCGAATACGTTCTGTCAAAACTTGCATCCGGGTGCAGCTTATTCTCGTAATGCACCTTTACTGTAATTGTAAGTTTATTCTGAGACTGTTGGATCACACCTCCTGCAGGGTTAGGTTGTGTATTGGAACTAATCGTAGTCGGTGTAACCGCATAATCCGTGATTTCTCCTTCTATCAGAAGATCCGGATTTTCTTTGGTCCCTTTCAATGTTGTTCGCTGCAAAAAACGGTTTTGAATATCTGTAGAGAACTGTTGTGACAATGCAGGGTTTACAAGAGGGGCATTATTCGGGAACTCATTAATCTGAATGGTTTTTTCATCTGTAAGAGCTCCTCCCTGAGTAAAACTGTAGCATGAATGTAATACTCCAAGCAAAGCAAAGAGCATCACCGTCAGTATAGATTTTCTCAGGGTTATATTTTTAATTTTATAATTCATTGTTAATTCCGATTTCAGTAATTTCATCATACTCAATTTGTTGAATTGCATCTTCATAAGCAAAATAATTCGCTGTATATAAAAACGGGAAAGTAAGTAAAATCCCAATTCCACAAGCAATGATACCAATCTGAGCAAGAAGACCTACAACAAATGAAAAAAGAAAAATTGACAATAAGTTCCCTTTCGTCATCACTTTTGAAATATTCCAGGCCGTTTTGATATCTTTAATTCCTTTCAAACTAATCAGTGGAACAATATAAAATGCTTTCAATACAAAATAATAGATTGCTACCATTATTAAAAACATATAAGGAAACATAAAAACCGTCACCATTGGATTGGGTTGATCACTATTAGGCATAGTCAAAACAAGCAGAATAACTAATGGAATATAAAGCACTAATACACCACCCAAAATAATAAGCTGTAAAATAAAATAAGGCATAAAATCTTTAAAATCAAAAATTTCTCCGGGACTTGCAGCCTGATTTCTGGCACGTTTATGTAGGTATTTATATAAATTTCCCATTGCTAATGCAGAACAAAAAGGAATAATAGACATAATACAGCATAGTAAAAATGCTACAAAAATGTTTCCGAAGTCTTTCTTTAAAAATTCGAAACCTTTATTAATATATTCTCCAAGTTTAAAATTGATTGGCTTAGGTGTTAAATTTATTTCCATTATTTTAGTTACTGTGTTAGTCTTCTAAGTTATATTGTTTTATTTTTCTATATAAAGTTCTTTGAGAAATCCCCAGCTCATCCGCTGCTCTATTTCTCCTACCCTTATGCTTTTCTAACGCCTTTATAATCAAATCCTTTTCGTTATTTTGAAGCGAGAGAGATTCCGGTCGGTTTTCTTCAACTTCAATATCTTCAATGTCCTCATAAGTATCTTCCGGAGTTGAGATAATCGTAGGGGTCTGAACAACCGGCACCTCATTATTTTTATTCTCAAAATACAATAAAGATCCCTGATTAGCCTGTGGCTGACTTTCAGGAGTATAAATCCTGTTGATCAGATTTTTCTCATGAATGCTTAGATCTCCTGCTCCTCTGTTCTTTATTAATTCCGAAGTTAAGGATTTTAAATCATTAATATCGTTACGCATATCAAAGAGAATTTTATACATGATTTCCCGCTCGCTTCCAAAATCATTTTGTTTTGGAGTATTTTGCGTATTGACAACCATAGGAAGATGGGTTTCCATCGGAATATATTCCGCTAATTTTTCAGCTGTAATATTTCTGTTTCTTTCCACTACGGTCATTTGCTCAACAAGGTTCCTTAGCTGACGAACGTTCCCCGGAAATGAATAATTTTCAATATAATGCACTGCACTAGGCTCTAATTCCAATTCAGGCATTCTATATTTTTCTGCAAAATCTATTGCAAATTTTCTGAATAACAAGTGAATATCTCCCTTTCTATCTCTTAAAGGAGGCATATCAATCTGAACGGTATTCAAGCGGTAATATAAATCTTCACGAAATCTTCCGTCATGGATTGCTTTCATCATATTCACATTGGTAGCCGCTACAATTCTCACATTGGTCTTCTGTACCTGTGATGAACCTACCTTCATAAATTCACCACTTTCCAATACTCTTAAAAGACGAACCTGTGTCTGTAATGGAAGTTCTCCTACCTCATCCAGAAAAATGGTTCCTCCATCTGCTACTTCAAAATATCCTTTTCTGGTGGCTGTAGCTCCGGTAAAGGCTCCTTTTTCATGCCCAAATAATTCGGAATCTATAGTCCCTTCGGGAATCGCACCACAGTTAACCACAATATAGGGCTGATGCTTTCTTCTGGATTCGGAGTGAATAATCTTCGGAATAAATTCTTTTCCTACTCCACTTTCTCCTATTACCAAAACGGAAATATCCGTAGGGGCAACCTGAATGGCTTTTTCTAAAGCCCTGTTAAGTGCGGGAAAATTTCCGATAATGCCGAAGCGGTTTTTTATGCTTTGTAATTCGTTGCTCATAAGTAAATTTTTGATTATTGATTTAATGTTGATCTACAATTCTTCAATCTGTTTTCTGTAGATCTTGTTAAAATGATGGGTGTAGACATCTTTCATTGTCTTTCCCTCATCATACGTTTGCAGGGCTAACTTTTTTAAATCCAAATAATCCTTGTTTCTGATTTTAGAAACTTTACTTTTAAAGTATATATTTTCAGCAAAGTCGTATTCTTTGCTTTGTTTTTCAAAATTCTCAAGGGCTTTATCATATTTTCCCAGCTCGAAATAGGTCACTCCCAACTGGTAATGATCAAACATCCCTTTTACGTAACCTCTTGTTGCCAAAAGATCCTCAATAATTCCTGCAGCTTTTTCTTTCTGCCCTAAAGCACTATAAGACATAGCTTTCACTATGCCCAGGTTATAATCTCCATTCAGAGATCTTCCTAAATCCTCCGGATAATATTTTTTAAGCTCTTCTAAATCCTGAATGGCTCCTTTATAATCTCTTAAAAACTGGAATTTACACCAACCTCTATACCCAAGATGCATTTTAGGGTCTAAAGCAACAGCTTTATCAATCAGGAGTTTCCAGGTTACAAAATCACCGTTTTTAAGGTATGGAACGGCTTTCTCCATGTAGGCATTATCAAAATCCGGACATAGTTCGGTTGCCTTATCAAAGCCTTCCTGAGATTCGTCGGAACCCTGTCTGTCGGAAGCCCAGTTGTATAGTTCACAAGCTTTTTTACAGTCCTCACCCTCTATTGCATTACAATTAACTTGTGCAATAGTATTGGTGTACACTATAAGTAACAAAAAGCTAAGGTAATACCTCTGAAACTTTTCCATTTTCAATTTTATAGGTTAAATACTGATAGTAATCTACTTTAAAACCTTCTATCTCTTTTGGTTTCCAACCATCCAATGATTTGGTAAATTGTAATAATTTATTTTCAAGCTCCTGATCCAACATGGCATCTTTCCACTCTGAATTCATATGCTTAAGCCTAAATAGGCCCGTCTTTCCTTCACAATTTACTAAAAATCTGACAGTAATATAACCGTTGATATTCTTTTCAGACTCTATATTTTCTTTATTTAATTTTTCGACAATTGCAATCTTTTCCCCTTTGTAATCAAATTGTTTTACCCCTTGATAGTATTGAAAACTGACCGGCCAATCTTTAGCTTTTCCACATTTTTTAAAATCGGCAGCATCTTGTGTTGTATCAAATTCAATATCTCCTACCGTCTTAGGGTATTTACTTATTCTTTCTGTCTGACAAGATATCAGAGCAAAAGAAAAAAGGCAAAGGAAAGAGATGGCTTTTATCAAAACAAAACTTTATATTATTCAGAAATCCTTCCTAAAAGCGTGCCTTGGGTGTTGTCATAAACAAAAACATCCACAATGTCACCAATTTTCTGTCCTTCCAATTTATCGAATACACAAACGGCATTCTGAGAGTTTCTTCCTTTCCACTGGTTTTCATTCTTTTTGGAAGTTCCTTCAATTAAAATCTGATGCATTCTTCCTACATAGGATTCCATTCTGTTTCTTGAAAGTTCTCCTTGTAATGCAATCACCTCAGCAAGACGTCTCTGCTTTACATCAGCCGGAATATTATCTTCCATTTTTTTATGGGCAGGTGTTCCCGGTCTTTCTGAGTAAGCAAACATATAACCATAGTCATATTCTACTTCTCTCATCAAACTTAATGTATCTTGGTGATCTTCCTCCGTTTCGTTGCAGAACCCAACAATCATATCTTGTGAGAATGCTACTTCAGGAACAATTTCTTTCGCTTTTTTTATCAACTCTAGATATTCTTCACGAGTATGCTGTCTGTTCATCGCTTCAAGCATATTATTGCTTCCACTTTGTACAGGAAGGTGTACATATTTACAGATATTATCATGCTTTGCCATCATCCTGAATACATCAAGACTCATATCCTGCGGGTTTGAAGTTGAGAATCTGATTCTCATTTCAGGAACTGCTTTAGCTACCAAATCAAGTAGTTGAGCAAAGTTAACTGCTGTGGCTTTCTGCATTTCAGAGGCTTTAGCAAAATCTTTTTTAGGACCTCCTCCGTACCATAAGTAGGAGTCTACGTTTTGTCCTAAAAGAGTAATTTCTTTATATCCGTTATTGGCAAGATCTTTACATTCGTCTATAATAGAGTGTGGATCACGACTTCTTTCTCTACCTCTGGTAAACGGAACTACACAAAAAGTACACATATTATCACAACCTCTGGTGATGGTCACAAAAGCAGTAACTCCGTTTCCACCCAAACGTACCGGATTAATATCCGCATATGTTTCTTCTTTAGAAAGAATTACATTGATGGCATCTCTACCATCATCTGTTTCCTTCAAAAGATTTGGCAAGTCTCTATAGGCATCCGGACCAACAACAAGATCAACCAATTGTTCTTCTTCCAAAAATTTGGTTTTTAGTCGCTCCGCCATACATCCCAGAACTCCTACCGTCATGTTTGGCTTTTCTTTCTTAAGGTTTTTAAATTGGGAAAGACGCATTCTTACCGTTTGTTCTGCCTTTTCACGAATAGAACAGGTGTTTAACAGGATAAGATCTGCTTCCTCAGCTTTCATCGTTGTATTATACCCTTGTTCGTTAAGAATAGAAGCAACAATTTCAGAATCAGAGAAATTCATCTGACAACCATAGCTTTCTAAAAACAATTTTTTAGAATTCTCTGGTCTTTCTGCAATAGCAAAAGCTTCTCCTTGTTTAGTTTCGTCTATATATTTTTCTTGCACGATAATCAATTTAAGGTTTAGAATCTACCTTTTCAGGATTTTCATCATGAATTTAAATTCCAAACAGATGAGTCTGCAAAGATACAAAATATTGTGACAGAATGGCAGGGCTATTTTTTTGAATGTTTTTAAAACTTTACAATACAAAAGCTTTCCAAAAATCATTCGCCTATCTGGAAATTCTATGATTGAAAATTAAGTTCTTTCGGTAAAAAAAATGTTTTCAACTAAAAAAATACATAAGAAAAAAATGGAAATTATTTTTCCATTTGCTAATCAATATCAGCTGTTATAGAAGAGAAATTCATTTTAACTTTTATCTGTGAGGCAACAGGTTGTCCATTACAAGATGCAGGAATCCAGTCCTTTTTAATCCTTCTTACCACATATTGCATATCATCAAAAAAAACTTTACTATTTTCAACTTTGGGAGAACCGGTTATACCCGTTACTTTCCCATTAGCATCAACTGCTAAAGTAAAGGTAAAGTCTCCAGCCAATGCATAGAAATCCGAATTCAGATAAGCAAGCATATACTTGTTCAATATATTTTTATACGTGGCAACGCCCCCTTCAAAGGCTGCGGGTTTAAAATTATTGCAATTAACAGCCACCTGCATAAAAGGTTCTTTAATATCTATTTTTAAAAGATTTTTATTATTCTCTTTGATAAAAGAATCATCTCTTTCTTCCTGATCCTGAGCAAACGAGAAATTTGCAACACAAAGAGCCAAAAATAAAAATAGAGTTCTCATAACTTAATTTGTATTAATTATTAAAAAGCAGGCAAAGGTAAATATTTGCTTCACGTATCAAAATAAAATTTCACATAAAACATAAATTTTTAAAGAAATTTTAAAGACAAACCTCTGATATCTTTTCAGAATCACCTATCACATAATCTATAATCTTATAACAACCCTTTAATATGTTTATAATTTGATTTTACCGTTTCAAAAACTTCTTCCATTTTACCTCCCAGCATGAGTTGCGCCATAGACTTTGTCATTCCTATCACCTGGTCAAATTCAATTTTAGGAGGAAGAGCTAATGCATTAGGATTGGTAAAAATATTCAAAAGATAAGGTCCCTTATGATCCAGACATTCTTTAATGGCACTTTCTACTTCTTCAGGCAGATGAACATTTTTACCAGGATATCCCATAGCATGGGCAATCATAGCGAAATCCGGATTAATCATATCCGTTTCGTTATCCGGCAAACCACCCACTTCCATTTCTAATTTCACCATTCCCAGCGCTCTATTATTGAAAACAATCAATTTTACAGGAAGCTTATACTGAAAAATGGTAGCCATATCTCCCAACAACATAGACAATCCACCATCCCCGCACATCGCAATGATTTGCTTGTCAGGATGCGATAAAGCTGCTCCTATAGCCATCGGCATCGCATTTGCCATTGATCCGTGATTGAATGACCCTAGCATTTTTCTTTCTCCGGTTCCTGTAATAAATCTCGCACCCCACACGCAACACATTCCTGTATCTACTGTAAAAATCGCATCTTTTTTAGCAATCTTATCTAAAGTGTGTGCAACATATTCCGGCTGAATCGCATTTTCTTTGCCAGGATCGTTTACATAAGTGAGCTGGTTTTCTTTTACTTTTTCATAAAACTCCAATTGCTCATTCAAAAAGTGAACATTTGTCTTTTCTTTCAATAAGGGCAGCAAGGCTTTAATTGTTTCTTTGATATCTCCCGTAAGTCCCAACTCCAACTTAGCTCTTCTTCCTAACCTCTCAGGACTTTCATCAATCTGAACAATCTTATTTTTTAGCGGCATAAATTTCTGATAAGGAAAATCCGTTCCTAAGAGAAGAACCAGATCAGCATCATGCATCGCATTATAAGCAGATGGGAATCCTAATAGCCCGGTAAGACCTACTTCATTGGGATTATTGGGCTGAATTGCCATTTTCCCCCGAAAAGAATATCCTACGGGAGCCTTTAGAAGCTGGGACAATTGCACCACTTCATTTCTAGCTTCTGTAGCTCCTATTCCACAATACAGTGTTACTTTTTCATTTTCGTTAATGAGATCTGCTAACTTTTTAAGTTCATCATCCGAAGGCCTTATAATAGGGTTGGTTTTAAAAATCTGAGCTGAAGTAGTTGCTTCCTCAGCATCCAATTCGGAAACATCTCCGGGAAGTCCAATCACCGCAACTCCTTTCTTAGAAATAGCATGCTGAATGGCTGTTTGAACAATTCTTTGCACCTGCTCCGGTCTCGTAATCATTTGATTATAATGACTACAATCATCAAATAATTTTATTGTATTCGTTTCCTGGAAATAATCCATTCCCATCTCCTCACTGGGAATTGTAGAAGCAATCACAAGCATTGGAACATGAGAGCGATGTGCTTCATATACCCCGTTAATCAAATGTACATGCCCGGGACCACAACTTCCTGCACATACGGCAAAACCATCTAGTTCAGCTTCTGCAGCAGCAGCATACGCTCCTACTTCCTCATGTCGTACATGGATCCATTCAATACTACTTTTTTTGACAGCAATATTCAGATGGTTAAGGCTGTCGCCGGTTACTGCATAAATTCTTTTCACATTGGCATTTTCAAGCATTTCAACAATTTGCTCGGCTATATTTTTGGCCATAATTAATAGATTTTGTCGTTATTTTTGGAGAAAATACGGTATTAAACCCTGTATTTCTATCAAATTTAGCCAATTAAACGATCCTTCCGTAGAGTTTAAATGTTAAAAATTTGTAATTTATTATCATTAAACCTAACAGGTTTTGGAACCCTGTTAGGTTTACCACCGAAAATCTTTGTTATCAAAAACCAAAGTTCATAATTAAAACTATCGAGCTTATGGGTGGAAACAAAAACGGCCGCCCAAAAGGACAGCCGCTCATTTTATATTTTTGATTTAAATCACTTCAATCTGATTTCTCAATAAATCTTCAAATTCATCTCTTTTACGAATCAGATGAGCTTTTCCATCTAAAAACAAAACCTCAGCAGGTTTCAATCTTGAATTGAAGTTTGAGCTCATTTCGAAACCATAAGCTCCGGCATTATGGAAGGCAAGAATATCTCCTTCTCTTACTTCATGTAGTTTTCTGTCCCAGGCAAATGTATCCGTTTCACAGATGTTTCCTACAACGGTATAAATCCTTTCCGCTCCTTTTGGATTAGACAGGTTTTCAATCATGTGATAAGAATCATAGAACATCGGACGGATCAAATGATTAAACCCGGAATTCACTCCTACAAAAACAGTAGCTGTAGTCTGCTTAATCACATTGGCTTTCACTAGAAGATAACCGCTTTTCCCAACCAAGAACTTTCCAGGCTCAAACCACAATTCGAATTTTCTTCCTGTTGATTTTGAAAAATCAGCCAACACTTTTTCCACTCTTTTACCCAGTGTTTTAACGTCTGTTTCCTCTTCGTTATCCTGATAAGGAATTTTAAAGCCACTTCCCATATCCAGATATTTCAGATTAGGAAAATGCTCAGAAAGATCAAGCATAATATCTAAGGTTTGTAGGAATACCTCAGGATCTTTGATTTCACTTCCTGTGTGCATGTGAAGTCCTTCCACATTTACATTGGTACTCTTCATCACTCTTTCGATGTGACGAAGCTGGTGGATAGAGATACCGAATTTACTATCGATGTGTCCCGTTGAAATTTTATAGTTTCCTCCTGCAAAAATATGCGGGTTGATTCTTACAAAAATCGGGTAAGAATTTCCATATTTATTCCCGAATTGCTCAAGAATAGAAATGTTATCAATGTTAATATGAACTCCGAAAGTCATTGCTTCCTCTATTTCAGCTAAGTCAACACAATTTGGAGTAAAAAGTATTTTTTCTTTCGGAAACCCTGCTTTTAATCCAAGTTTAACTTCATTAATAGATACACAATCCAAAGAAGCACCCAGGTTCTTGACATACTTAAGGATATTGATATTTGTCAACGCCTTCGCTGCATAGAAGAACTTTGTGTGTTTTAAAAAAGAAGATGTAAGTTTTTCGTATTGAATTTTGATGGATTCTGCATCATACACATACACCGGGGTGCCAAACTCATTGGCAATCTTTAATAATTCTTTTGAATTCATAATTTCATTTTAACATAAAAAAAGGCAGATTCTTAGAAAAAGAGCCTGCCACATTGATTATTTTTTATGCAAGACAAGTCTTTTAAATATTCCAAACCTTAGAGAACTTTACAGCTCCCTTTTTTCCAGTTTTAATTTGTTTAAAAATTTGCATTGCTTCTATTTATTTTTTGCAAAAATACTATTTATTTTTTTATTCTAAGAAAATTGATTGGATTACTTCGGTAATGGTAAGGTCTCAAAATCACCACGAAGGAGTGCCAATTGCAGTTCATTATTCAAATCTGAAGAGGATAAAGGAAGATCAATTTTCAGCTTGGCAAGCTTACTCAACGTCTGAATTTGGGTAAACAGTTCATAGAATCCAAAGGACACCACCTTCCCATTATCTATAATTAAAAATAATTTCTCGCCTAATTTTCTTCCGGCACCCAGCCAAAGCTCATTTCTTTTTCTGAATTCTATTTTCTGCTTTAGTACAGTAACATCATTGAATTCTTCCTGAGAATCAATAAACTGGACAGCTTTTGTTCCCTGAGTGAATGATCTGAACTTTAAAATCGGTTTCTCTGTCTTATTGAGTTTATTTTTTTCCACAACGTATTTATTGTTTCTAAAATAAAGCCCAAAAGGCAGAATTTCTTTCTTTTTAATATTCTTAGAGTTCAGAATTAATTTGGCTATAATATCCGTTCCGGTTAACTCAAAGTTAATCTGTTCAACTCCTTTCTGAACCAGCTCCCATTTTTTTGATTTGGAATTGAAAACCTTTTTGGAAAATTTGTTGATATCCTGAACATAATCTGAAAAAATAATCTTTCCGTCTTCGTTTTGAAAATAAACAAATCCTTTTTCATTCGGTAAATCCTGAGTTAGTTCTTTGACTTTATTGATATATGTTTTAGCATTGGTTTCTTCATGCTGTTTTTGGATAATCTCGTTCGCAGTATCTTTTGAAATCAATAATTTAAACAACTCCAACGTTGCCCTTGCATCACCATCAGCTCTATGATGATTCGTTAAAGGAATTCCCAATGATTTCACCAGTTTTCCTAACGAGTAACTTACTTCATCAGGAATCAGTTTCTTGGCTAACGGAATTGTATCTAAAGTATTGATTTTAAATTCATACCCTAATCTTTTAAAAGACTGGCGAAGCATTCTGTAATCAAATTCAATATTATGTCCTACCAACGTCGTATTTTCAGTAATTTCAATAACTCTGCGGGCAATTTCATGAAATTTAGGAGCTGTTTTAACCATTTTAGGGGTAATGCTCGTCAATTTTTGTACAAAAGGAGTAATATCTCCCTCAGGATTTACAAGAGAAATAAACTGGTCAGTAATCTTCTGACCATCATATTTGTAGATGGCAATATCTATAATGCATTCATGCCTATAACCTGCACCATTACTTTCTATATCTATAATTGAATACATTTAATTTCTCGTTAACTGCTTTTTTAAATTTATATAAATCTTTGATTTTATGGTTTCTCCAATAAAACACCCTTTATTTTGTTGAACCTTTGATATTCTCTTCAATAAAGATAACCTGCTAAAATAACAAAAAATATATCAAAAACATAGCAGGCTATAGTATATTGTACATCAAAACTATCTTCTTCTGCCTCCTAATCCAAACATTCCAAGAATCGCTTTTGCTCCTTCTCTCATTAATGTATTGGTAAAGGTTCTTCCCGCCTGACTTTGTAAAACCTGCTCAAACATTCCGGGTTCTTCTTTCACCTGTTTTGTTTTTTGGGTAGGTGCCGGGTTCAGGGCGGCCTGTTCCATTCTACTGGTCAACATTTCGTAAGCAGACTCTCTATCAATAGCTTCTTCATATTTCGCTACTAATGCTGATTTGGCCGTTAATTCTGAAATCTCCGCTTCATTCAAAACATCCATTCTGGATTCCGGAGAAATAAGGTAAGTATGTACTAATGGAGTAGGAATACCTTTTTCGTCCAATGCAGTTACAAATGCTTCTCCGATCCCTAAACTCTGGATCAATGTTGAAGCATTATAATATTCTGTTGTCGGATAGTTTTCAACAGCTTTGGAAATTTCTTTCTTGTCTTTGGCTGTAAAACCTCTCAATGCATGTTGTATTTTCAATCCCAGCTGTGACAATACATTTTCAGGAACGTCACCCGGAATCTGGGTAATAAAATAAATCCCTACCCCCTTGGAGCGGATCAGTTTTACCATGGTTTCAATTTGGGACAACAGTGCTTTTGAAGCTTCATCAAAAATAAGATGGGCTTCATCAATAAACAATACCAACTTCGGTTTTCCACTGTCTCCTTCTTCAGGAAAAGTCATATAAATTTCGGCAAAAAGCGAAAGCATAAAGGTAGAAAACAACTGTGGTTTATTTTGAATATCTGAAACTCTTAAAATATTTACTACTCCTTTTCCATCTCTTGTCGCCAGCAAATCCTGCACATCAAAGCTCAATTCTCCAAAGAAATCTGCAGCTCCTTGTTGTTCCAGAGCAACGATAGATCTTAAAATAGCACCTAAAGAAGCTGGAGCTATCGATCCGTAGTTAGCCGCAAGTTCCGCCTTACCTTGAGCATTATCTGTAACATATTGCAACACCTTTTTTAAATCCTTAAGATCAATCAAAGGAAGTCCTTTATCATCACAGTATTTAAAAACAATAGACATGATACTTTGCTGGGTATCATTAAGTTCCAAAATCTTACTTAATAAAACAGGACCAAATTCTGTAACAGTGGCTCTTAACTTCACTCCTTTTGCGCCGGAAATTGTCATCAATTCTACAGGAAAACCTTGCGGCATATAGGGAAGCTGAGTTTTAGCATATCTTTCTTCAATGATAGCATTCATTTGCCCCGCTTCTGCAATTCCGGAGAAATCTCCTTTGATATCCAATACTAAAGATGGAATTCCCTGATGGGAAAGCTGCTCTGCAAAAACCTGTAATGTTTTGGTTTTCCCAGTCCCTGTTGCTCCGGCGATAAGACCATGACGGTTGATTGTTTTTAGAGGGATTGTTACATTCACTTCCGGAACCACTTCTCCATCCAGCATTCCCTTTCCTAATATAATGTGGTCTCCTTTTGGAGTATATCTAGCATTTAATTCTTCAATAAATTGTGCTTTGTCTGCCATTTGATCACTTTTTTTAACTTATAAATATAAAAGTTTTTATAAAATATTGAATGATATTTACCGGGAAACTTCATTCAACACTCCCGGAAATCAACTTTCCTCTCTGCTTAAGCAAATTTCAAACCATGTCTCCAATCTCGAAAGAATAAAAATTGAAATTCAACCGTTATAAAATTATTCCCTATTGATTGAACATGATAAAAAACAGCAATTAAAAATTAACATAATATAAGGCATCCTTTTTGCAGGAAATAAAAGACCTTATAAGCATTTCAGATTGTAATATTGAAAGAAACTATCGATCAGATTTAACATTTCATCTACAATTCATCTAATACTTTGTATCTTTAACTAATTAAAAAAAGACCCTAATGAAAATTGAACAAATATATACGGGCTGTCTGGCTCAGGGTGCCTATTATATTGTATCAGAAAACGAAGCTGTCATTATTGATCCACTAAGAGAAATAAAACCTTATCTGGAGCGCCTTGAAAAGGACAATGTCACTTTAAAATATATTTTTGAAACTCACTTCCATGCTGACTTTGTTTCCGGACATTTGGATTTAAGCAAGAAAACAGGTGCACCAATTGTCTACGGACCTACGGCTGCTCCTGAATTTGAAGCCATCATTGCACAGGACAACCAGATTTTTGAAATTGGAAAAGTAAAAATAAAAGTACTTCACACTCCTGGACACACTATGGAGAGCAGCACTTATCTTTTAATTGACGAAAATGGCATTGAAACTGCAATTTTCACAGGGGACACGTTATTCTTAGGAGATGTCGGACGACCTGACCTTGCCCAAAAGGCAACCAACCTGACTCAGGAAGATCTTGCCGGAATTTTATACGACAGTCTTCAGAATAAAATCATGCCTTTAGATGATAGTATAACCGTTTATCCTGCACACGGAGCGGGCTCTGCATGTGGAAAAAACATGCAAAAGGAAACGGTAGATATTTTAGGCAATCAAAAGAAAACCAATTACGCCCTTAACCAGCCTAATAAAGAATCTTTCATCAGAGAAGTATTAGACGGCCTTACTGCACCTCCGAAATATTTCGGAATGAATGTGGCGATGAATAAAGGTGGCTATGAAAGCATCGATGTTGTCATGGATAAAGGATTACATCCGGTTGATGCAGAAGATTTTGAAAAATTGGCAGAAGACACGGATGCTTTAATTCTGGACACAAGAAGTGCCGCAGAATTTCATAAAGGCTTTATCCCCAATTCCGTTAATATTGGATTAAAGGGTGATTTTGCCCCATGGGTAGGCACTTTAATTGTTGACGTGAAACATCCTCTATTATTGGTGACTGATCCGGGAACTGAAGAAGAAGTTATTACCAGATTAAGCAGAGTTGGATTCGACAATGTTGTCGGATATTTGAAAGGAGGTTTTGAAGCCTGGAAAGAAACCGGTAAAGAAACCGATGAAATTAAAAGAATTTCTCCTGTAGAGTTTGCAGAACAGTTTACTAAGGATGCTAAAGTAATAGATGTCAGAAAACTGACAGAATATTCTGCAGAACATATTGAAAATGCTTATAACAGACCATTGGACACGATAAGTGAATGGGCTCGCGGCATTGATGATTCTGAGCATTTCTTTCTTCATTGTGCAGGCGGATACAGAAGTATGATTGCAGCAAGCATTCTTAATTCACATGGAATCAGAAACTTTACAGAAATCGAAGGAGGTTTTAACGGCATCAAAAAAACAGAGAAATTCCCAACGACAGATTTTGTTTGTCAATCCAAAACATCATAAAGTAATAACAAAAAATCAATAATACATTTTAGAAATGATTTAAAAATTCTCGCTGATTGTACAGATTTTACAGATGAATCTGCCTGATTCGCGAAATCTGCGACAATATTATAAAGCAACTCATTCTTTAAATTGTATGTTTCATCAACCATTTAAAATTATGAAGATTAAAATCCTTGGATTTATTTTAGTGTCAGTTATTATTTTAAATTCTTGTACAACGACTCGTCTTGCTGAAGTATCCAAAGCTAATATTAAAGAAGTTGTAAACAATCCGGAAATCACATTGGTAGATGTAAGAATCCCGGAACAATATGCTGCAGGAACAGCTAAAAACGCCATCAATATTCCTTTGGCAGAAATTCAAAACAATATTGAAACGCTTAAGGGCAAAAAGGTGGTTGTTTTCTGTAATAAAGGACTACAGGCAGATCAAGCCATGGAGATTTTAAAGAAAAATGGCGTGGAAGCCTATGACGGAACCAGCTGGAAAAATGTAAAGGCTATTCAAGACGAATTGAACAAAAAATAAATTAATAAACTAAAACTATGTCACAAAAATTCCAGGAAATTATCAATTCTGAAAGACCTGTCCTTATTGACTTTTTTGCAACATGGTGTCAGCCTTGTAAAGTGCAGTCATCAGTTTTAAATACGGTAAAAGAAAATATTGGCGATGGTGCCAGAATTATAAAAGTAGATGTAGATCAGTATCCTGCACTAGCTGCCCAATATGGCGTTCGTGGTGTACCTACTTTAGCTATTTTCAAAAATGGTGAGCTTTTATGGAAAGAAAGCGGAGTGCATGATGTAAACACCTTGACTCAGCTTCTACAACAATATGTTTAAAATAAAAAAAATAAGGTTGAGACCAATGGTTCTCAACCTTATTTTTTATATCTGAATCGAGAAGCTATCCCGGTCATTTAAAAACTGAAAATGTTTTCTAAAGTCTTTCAGTTCATTCATGTTAAGTTCAGCAGACACAATATTCCCTTCTTTATGGGCAATCTCTGCTCCATCAGCAAAAAAACAATGAGAACTTTCTTGATACAATAAATCATTCCCGTCAGTTCCTATTCTATTCAAACCGAATACAAAAGATAGGTTTTCAATAGCTCTGGCTTTTAAAAGATGCTCCCATGCTCCTACTCTTTTTTCAGGCCAATTGGCAACATACAAAATAGCATCATAATCATCATTGTTTCTGGCAAAAACCGGAAAACGAAGATCATAGCACACCTGCAATAAGAATCTTACCCCCTTATATTCAACAATTACTCTATTTTTTCCGGGAGTATATACTTTATCTTCTCCTGAAAAGGAAAACAAATGTCTTTTGTTATAGAATGCCACTTCACCATCCGGTTGTACAAAATACATTCTATTGTAGAACTTACCATATTGTTCTACCGGAACACTCCCACAGAAAGCAGCATTTTTCTCTTTTGAAATTTTTTTCAAAAACTCTAAAGATTCTTCATTTCTGTCCGAAACTTCAGCTGCATCCATGCAAAAGCCCGTTGAAAACATTTCAGGGAGAAGAAATAAATCTGCGTTCAGATTTTGAAGTTCGTTTTCTATAATTTTAAAATTCTCTGCTTTATTTTTCCAGATGATATCTAAATTGAGTCCTACAAGCTTCATCTTTTTTATTTTTTAATTATTGAATTGCCATTTATTCTATAAAAGTACGCTTTTAAACTCGTTAAAGGAAAAAATAATATATAAATAACAATTGCCAGAGCTGAACTTTATATTTTTCACTAAAAAAGGATTTAATTAATATTTTTTTATACTTTTACCATGAAAACCAAACATCAACAACTTATGAAAAAATTTATTCTAACGTTCCTAGCGTTTATTGTATGCAGTTGTGCCAGCAATACTTTAGATGAAATTCAGAGTGAAAACACTCCACCGGTACAGAAAATAACGGCTAAAGTTGCTCAACAATACGACATCTTTTTAGTTGCAGGCCAATCTAATACCCATTACGGATATGGATATGATAAAAATATAGACACGACAGATCCGGATATTTTCCAAATGGGAAGATTTTACCCCTCTGACAAACAAATCATTGTTGCTTCCGAACCGCTTCATCATTGGACCGCCGCTCCAACCAATATTGGCTTTGCCTTAACTTTCGCTAAAAACTATAAAAAGTATTCCATAAAAGAAGATAGAAAAGTCTTACTTATCCCTTGTGGCTATGGAGGTACAACGATTGAACAATGGTCAAAAGGGATGCTATTATACAATGATGCGGTACAAAGAACCTTAAAGGCTTTGAACGAAAACCCGGGAAGCATTATCAAAGGAATTTTATGGCATCAGGGAGAATTTAACGTAGGCTATACGAATTACACAACCAACCTTGACAAATTCATCAGTGACATACGCAATGACCTGGGAAATCCAAATCTTCCGGTTGTATTAGGCGGGATGGTTCCTTTTTGGACCGATCAATATGATATCAGGAAAATCCAACAGGAAAACATTAAAAACACACCTAAAAGAGTACAAAAAACAGCTTATGTAGATCCAACGGTTCCTTTTGTCATTACCAAATCGAACAATTATTTTGATGATATTCATTATGATGCCAATGGCCAAAGAGAATTAGGAATAAGATATTACAATCAATATAAAACACTGGAATAATAAGCTTCTACCGGACGATAAAGAGCTACCTCATACTTTGGAATTTCAAAAATCCGTATTTCTTAATAAATGATAAAGTATTTCATTTTTATCCTTTTCGGTTTCATTTTTGATGCTGATAATTTTTATTAAAATCATTAAAAATTAGAAATTTATGAAGAAATTGGTTTTTATGGTGATGGTACTCTTTTGTGGAGCAGCAGTCAGTGCACAAGCATGGACCGGGAAAGGGGATCAAAAAATTCAGCTGGGACTGAGTGCCTGGGGATATGGAACGGGTGTAACAGGGACCTACGATTACGGTCTTAACAAGCTTATATCTGTAGGAGCAGGGATCAATGGATATTTCAGTAATTATAAAAACGACGATAAAGACAATCGTGTTTTTGTTTTCGGAAGACTGAATTTCCATTTACAGGAAGCTTTAAATCTACCATCAAAATGGGATATCTATCCGGGTGTTGACCTTGGTGTAGTGGGAAAAGATTTCGGAATAGGAGCTCACATCGGAGCACGTTACTTTTTCACCGAGAAGGTGGGCGTTTTTGCAGAAGTAGGAAACAATGGCAGTCTTGGGGTATCCTTCAATTTATAACCAATCGTATTTAAATATGACAAAGCTTCTCGTTTCGGGGAGCTTTTTTATTTGGCATAGTTTTGATAATTGTTACCTTTGCAAATTAAAATCTAAAATTTATTAATGGAAATAGCAATCAAACTCTTTCAGTTTATTCTGAGTATCTCTATATTAGTACTTCTTCACGAGCTTGGGCACTTTTTACCAGCTATATGGTTTAAAACCAGAGCAGAGAAATTTTTCCTGTTTTTTGATCCTTATTTTTCCATTTTCTCAATGAAAAAAATCAATGGAAAATGGCAATATAAATTCTTCTCGCAGAATCTGCCAGACACTGAAGTTATAGAAGTGAATGGAAAGAAGGAAGAAGTTCCAATCGATATATCAAAACTTCCCGATAATGACTGGAGAAAGTATCCTGAACAAACCAAATACGGTATTGGATGGCTTCCTTTCGGGGGATATGTAAAAATTGCAGGAATGGTGGATGAAAGTATGGATACCGCTCAAATGAAGAAGCCGGCTGAGCCATGGGAATTCAGATCCAAACCAGCTTGGCAACGGCTTATCATCATGTTAGGAGGGGTTACTGTAAACTTTTTCCTGGCATGGTTAATCTATAGCTGTTTATCATTCTTCAATGGGGAAACATATACTGATATTACGAAATTCAACAACGGTATTGAGGCCACAGATGCAGGAAAGAAAATGGGCTTCCAGAATGGTGATAAAATCATCAGTGTTGACGGAAAACCTGCAGAACGATTAGAAAATACTTCAATTAATATTCTTCTGGGTAATAATGTAACTGTTGAAAGAAACGGAAAAGAAGTTACTTTCCCGGTGAACGCAGACGGTGTTGCTGATGTTCTTAAACAAAAGGAAGCAAAGTTGTATATCTCTCCCAGACTACCGATGGTTATTGATTCCCTGGCAACTCCTTCATCTCAAGCTTCCGGCTTAGCAAAAGGAGATAAAATTGTAGGAATTGATGGTAAAAAAGCAGCTTTCTTTGATGAAGTAAGCAGTCTTTTAAATGAAAACAAAGGAAAAACAGTTGCTATTGATGTAGAAAGAAACGGAGCTGTACAAACATTACCTTCTGTTTCGGTTGATAAAAACGGGAAATTGGGAGTAGCCATTGATACTAAGAGTATTGCAAAATCAATTGTAACCAATAAAACATATTCTTTCGGAGAATGTATTCCAAGAGGATTTACCAGAACTATTGAAGCACTAACTACTCAGGTAAAGCAATTCAAGATCATGTTCAATTCTAAAGTTCAGGGATATAAAAACGTAGGCGGACCTATCGCTATTGTAAAGAATATGCCTGTTGACAAAGATGCCCATGGAGGAATTTCCATTAACTGGACAGCCTTTTGGAGTTTTACAGCAATGTTCTCTGTATGGTTGGCATTCTTAAACCTTATTCCTATTCCGGGACTTGATGGTGGGCATGTATTATTTACTTTATATGAGATTATTGTTGGAAAACCGGTTCCTCAAAAAGTTTTGGAAAACGCACAAATGATCGGAGTTATCTTCCTGTTAGGCTTGATGTTACTGATCTTTGGAAGTGATATCTTCAAAGTCTTTACAGGAAAATTATAATTTTTTTGAAATTTTTTCTTAAAAATATTTGTAGGGTATAAATATTCGTCCTATATTTGCACCACTTAAAACAAAGGACATTCCTCCTTAGCTCAGTTGGTTAGAGCATCTGACTGTTAATCAGAGGGTCGCTGGTTCGAGCCCAGCAGGAGGAGCCAAGAAAGACTTACAGAAATGTAGGTCTTTTTTTATTTTCACTCTTAACAGCTTTTACAAATTAATTTTACAGAGAAGAATGGATCAGGCTTCCAAATTTGGAAGATATTTTTTAGGGATTCAAAATTAAACAACAAAACCGACACTATTATATACTGATATATACTGACTAGAATTTATACTATCTCAATTCTATATCATTTAGCTAGTCACTCTCTATTAAAGATATTTATGTATATAAATTTAATTCATTGAAAAATAAATCAATAGCTATTTTCGTTTAATAATAAGGTGTAAAAACTTGTTTGGTACGGATATTCCTATTATATTTGCACCACTTAAAACAAAGGAACATTCCTCCTTAGCTCAGTTGGTTAGAGCATCTGACTGTTAATCAGAGGGTCGCTGGTTCGAGCCCAGCAGGAGGAGCAAAAAGACTTACAGAAATGTAGGTCTTTTTTTATTATATTAATGATGTAATTGTGAATATAAGTCGTAAAAATCGCGGCATTTTTAGAGCTATATTAATTCACTGATTCTTTTTATTTTAAGTCACAAAATCCCTTATTTAATTTTTAACAAATTGTAGTATTATTTTCGTTACATTTGCGTTCTTACATAGAATATAATTTTTTTTTATTTTTTTTCTATTTTTTAAATAAACTGCATGCTTTTTGTTTGTGCTAATTGCTTGAAGAACCGAATGATGTTAAATAATAACTTTAAACACAAATATTTATTTTTTTTCCTGTTTTTTACCGGCTTTGTATATGCACAAAACAAAGCTAGCGGTAAGATTGTTGATGAAAAAAATAACAAAGAACTTAGCAAGGTTGATATTTTTATCAATAACGACAAAACTCCTTCCCTTACAACAACTTCAGGCAACTTTATGGTACAGTCTGATAGTATCATTTACAAGCTAAAATTTTCCAGAAAAAATTACACATCTGAAACCTTAGATGTCACTCCCGAGAATGCAGAAAACATTTTTGTTCAACTTTCCCAGGCGCAGGTAAGCAATATTCAGGAAATTGTCCTCAATAGCGGAAAGCCTAAATACAAAAGCAAAAAGGAGAATCCGGCTTATGCCATTATGCAAAAAGTTTGGGATCGTAAGAGAAATAATGGTTTAGAAAAATTCGATACATACTCATACAAAGAATATGAGAAAACAGAATTTGATCTGAATAATATTGATAGTGCATTTATGAAGAAAAAAATCTTCAAAAAAATGGACTTTATCTTCGATTACGCAGATTCTACTGCAAGCGGAAGATTAGGACTTCCTATTTTCCTCAATGAAGCCGTCTACGAAAATTACGGAAAAAATAACCCGGAAAAAGACAGCAAGAGAACATTAGTTGCCCAAAAAACGTCCGGATTTCAGGATAATCAGGTAATCACTGTTTCTGCAAAAAACCTTTATCGGGATATCAACATCTATGATAATACACTTAATTATTTTGATATCGGATTTCAAAGCCCGGCAGGATCGGATGGATTTGCCACTTACGACTATAGTTTAGTGGATACCATTGATATTCGTGGTGAAAAAGCCTTCCACATAAGATATCAGCCTAAAAGAAAGGATATTCTGGCATTTCAGGGTAACCTTTATATTGATACAGATACTTATGCCGTTATAGGAGCGACTTTAAAATCAACTCAGAAAATAAATGTGAACTTCGTCAACAGCGTATCCACACAACTGGAATATGATAATCCTGATGAAACAACTTTCCTTCCTAAAAAACTCGTTACAGAATTTGAAATAAGTCCTTTTTCAAAAAAGAAAGGCTCCAAAAGCATTATTGCTAAAAGATCGGTAGATTACTCCGATTATCAATTCAACAAACCTCTAGATCCAAAAGTCTTTAAAAGAAAAGAGGAGGAGTACGAGGACAAGTTTATTGAAAAAGATGAAGCCTACTGGACAAAAGCCAGACCCGATACATTATCCAAATCCGAGCAAGGAGTCTACAAGATGCTTGATCAGCTTCAGCAGACCCCAAAATTCAACCGAATGGTAAAGTTATTCGAAACTCTAGGCTCGCGCCACTATAACGCCTTCAAAGGGTTTGATTTTGGACCTATCTTTTCAATATACGGAAGAAATAAGGTAGAAGGAGACAGAATAAGACTGGGCGGAAGGACTTATTTTGGACTTAATGATATGTGGAGAGCTCAGTTCTATACAGCTTACGGATTTAAAGATCAACAGATAAAATACGGTATTGAAGCAAGATATATGTTTAATAAGCTAAACCGATTTATGGTAGGAGCCGGAACAAGCAGAGATATTGTACAACTTGGAGGAGCTTTAACCAGCGGCGACGGTGTTACAACCAATCAATCTGCTTCTACATTCTTTGCAAGAGGAGAAAATAATTCTTTAAGTTCTGTAAATCAAACTAAAATATTTGCAGCGATTGAACCTTGGAAAAACATACAACTAAGAGTAGACGGCGTTATGCAAAGTATTAAATCTGCCAATCTGGAACTTTTTAATCTTATGTATTATAAAGATGGAAATTTAAGACAGACCGTGAATGATTCTCATGTTACGTTCAGTATTATTGCAAAACCAGGAGCAAAATTCTCTCAAACCGGAATAGACAGATACCAGGCGAGAAACCTGGCTCCGACGATTGTATTAAGATACACGAGAGGTATCCAAGGACTTTTCAATGCGGACTTTAATTATGATAAAGTTCAATTTATGTTTTCTAAACCATTTTTATTGGGGACTTTAGGCAAAACTGTTGTTAATTTTGAGGCAGGAAAAAATTTCAATACAGTTCCGTTAGCATTACAAAACATCATCCCGGCAAACCTTTCATATGGACTGGTCCCTAACACTTTTGCACAACTTAATTATTATGAATTTGTAGCAGATGCATATACTACGCTCAATATTGAGCATCATTTTAACGGGAAAATCCTTTCTTATATCCCATTGATCAAAAAACTGAAACTTCGAGAAGTAGCCTTTATCAGAGGAGCCTATGGAACTTTAAGCGACGCTTCTAAAGCCATTAACGTAGAAGGGTTTAAGTATTCTGCTCCAAGTGATCATATTTATTATGAATATGGATTCGGTATTGAAAATATAGGAATAGGTAACCTTAGACTCTTCAGAGTTGATTTTAACTGGAGAGGAAATTACCTTGATAGGCCGGATATTTCGAAATTTGGTGTTAAAGCAGGAATACAGGTAGGATTCTAAATAAGAAATGATATAAAACAGTTCGGCGGCTTCAAAGAAGCCGCCGAACTTTATTGTAATAATGTGTATTAAAAACACTCACAAGGTTCTTCCACATCTAGTAGGCAATGTATTTTTTGCCAGGGAGTCAATCCGCACCATGTAGTACATGATGTGGTCGGTTTAGGTGGGCATTGTTCCGCAGCTCCACCATTAATGGTTTTTAGATTCTTCTTTGTTAATTTTCTCAAATTTTTCATAGTTATTTGTTTTAGTTTTGTGCGCTTACTCTATATGCTTTTCAGCAATCGAAATGACTTATTTCGGCATTAACAAATATATCAATATTTCACCATGAAAAGAATACCGATAAAAACGTTTAACAGTTTTTATTCTTTATTTTTTGATCAGCTTTGTTGATTTTTCTTCTTTATCTGACTTAAGAATCAGATAATACACTCCGGAAGGTAAATATTGAATATTAATAAAACCTCTTTCCTGCACCTTTCCTTCATCCAGTATTTTTCCTGTCTCATCTGCAAGCCTATAAGTTGTAAAGCTGCTATCTTTTATATAAACATAATCTGTCGCAGGATTAGGATATACTTCTATTTCTTTTTTAGCTATTGTATTTTGTACTCCTAAATTGGATGAGCCGACAAGCCAAACCACAGCATTCACAAGAAGAGGTCTATGATTTCCGTTTGCATCTGCCGTATATCCGTTATATAAAGTATCATTAGGATCTCCGGTTCCATCATCCGGCACAGAGCTATCTCCCAATGCACATACTCTACCATTTCCATAAGTTGATGTAGCAAACATTACATTCGTACTTCCCGTTGTTGAAGAACCTGTTGTAAATACCAGGCCTTGCACGGAAGTATTACTGTTTTTATCTAACGTCATCGTTGCTCCATTTGAAAATTTCATTTGAGTAGGAGTTCCTTGCGGACCTGATAGAATAGTAGGATTTGTACCGGTCGCGGCAAAGTTGGATGTAACCGGCGATACATTATTCAGATCAAAGCTGATTCCGAAAGGGTTGGTTACCACTCCATTGGTTGTAAAAAAATCATTCCAGATAGCGGGGGAATCCCACCCATCACTATTTCTATCACTTTGATTATGGTCTGAGATCATAAAAAGTCCACCACCATTGGCTACGAAATTCAATAATGCAGTCTTCTCTGTGGCAGTAAATTTAATGTTGGGTTCATCGATGATAAAAACCTTATAATTCGATAAATCTTGTGTATTGGTTGAATCTCCATAGGTAATACTTCCATTATATGGTAAAGTTTCCACCACATATCCTTGTCGAACCAGATCAATTCCCCAGTTGCTTAGGGCACCTTGCCAATAAGTCTCAGGAGTTGTTGCCGTAATTCCGCTTTGTGAAGGCGTGGGAATTCTTTGGGGATTAGATTCTGTTCCGGTTGTTGTTATTCCGGTAGCAGTATATTTAAGATTATAAACATCTGCATCTATAACCCAATCTGCATTCCCTGCTGTTTCAGCTTTTGTAGCATCAAACAAAACTTTTATTTGTGCCTGCCAACTCATGGTAGTCAGCATACCCAACATCAGTATAATTTTTCTCATGTTTTAATTTATTTAAAATGGGAGACAAAATTATAATACTTTGATATTCATCGAGCTGATAAAAATTAAAATTCTATTAAAATTTAAGCATGAGAAAAACCACAAGATGAAAAACATTTAAAAAGCCCCGACAAAAATGTCGGGGCTTCTATTTTTATAAAACGCTATGAATTATGCGTTTGGTTCTACAGATACGAAAGATCTGTTGTTTGCTTTCTTTCTGAAAACTACTTTACCGTCTACTAATGCAAACAAAGTGTGGTCTTTACCGATTCCCACGTTATCACCTGGGTGGTGTTGAGTACCTCTTTGTCTAACAATAATGTTTCCAGCAATAGCTTCTTGTCCTCCGAAAATCTTCACACCTAATCTTTTAGAGTGAGACTCTCTACCGTTCTTGGAACTACCGACTCCTTTCTTGTGTGCCATTTTATTAGTGGATTATTATTATTTGTTAAGTGCTTTAAAGTTTTCGATATTCTTAGCGATAGCAGCATCTACATCTTCATGAGTAAGAACATCTTTACCTAATTCAGCTTTTACTTCTTTACCTAAAGCGATTAACGCTTCTCTGTTTTCTTTAGACTGAGACAATCCGTTTTTCTTTAAGTGATAGTTCAACTCGTGATCTTCACCAAAGTTAACAGTTGCGTGGTCAGAAAGAACTTCAGCTTTCACAGTTTCTTTTTTAGCAGCTTTTTTAGCTCCACCTTCAAAACCAGTAATACCAGTGATTACGATTTGAGTTAAAGATTGTCTGTGACCGTTTTTCACTTTGTAACCTTTTCTTCTTTTCTTTTTGAAAACGATTACTTTATCAGCTTTAACGTGGTCAAGGATCTCTGCTTCTACAGTGATTCCGTTTACAGCTGGGGCGCCTACAGTGATTGCACCGTTTACAGTAAGAAGAACTTTATCGAAAGAAACTTTTCCTCCTTTGTCTCCTTTTAAACGGTTTACAAACAACTTCTGGTCTTGCTCAACTTTGTATTGAAGCCCTGCTATTTCTACAATTGCAAACATTGTTTATAAATTTTTAGTTATTTCGAGGTGCAAATATAAGAATAATTTTCTAAATAGCTTACAATCAAAGGCATGTTTTTTTATTAATATCTTATTCACTACACAATGAATAAATTTTAACATTAAAGTATTCACACATAGAAGATAATTTCTTACCTTCGTTCTGCCAAACCAATAATTATTATGAAAAAAAACTTTAATCTCTGCTTCTTAGCAGGTGTTATTGCTGTATCTACATTGACAGCATGCAGCGATGACAAAATGGAAGACACTGTCTTACCTGAAAAACAAACCCTTAGTGCAAAAATCGAACAGCCCGGACCACTAGAAAAAGTATGCTACTATGTGGACAACAACTGGAGTAACACATCAGTACTTCTGAACGGACTTCAAAACTCTGCAGACACCAGTTTTATGAATTCGCTCATGACAAGTATTGCGAGTATGTGGGGAAGAAGTAATCCTGTTTTACAATTCGTAAATGATCCGTCTAATCCTAATTCAACTTACAATGCTATTTCTTATGGCAACGGAAGAATTTATTATGGTTATGCGATTTACTATGATGCTAAAGCAAAGGGTGGTGATATTGTGAATGCCATGATCCTTGCCCACGAGTATGGACATCAGTTACAGTATGCCTATAATTTACCTTCCGTACAGGAAAGTACTGCCAGACCGAATGAACTAGAAGCTGACGGATTTGCAGGTTATTATTTGAGAAGACCGAATGGTTACAACAAAACAGACTTTTCACAAATTGCGGCCGCTTACGAATTTGCACAAAGCATTGGGGATTATCAAACAAGCAGCCCCGGCCACCATGGTACTCCTGCACAAAGGAGATCTGCCGTACGTCTAGGGTTCCTTCTTGGCCAGTATAATCTTACTGCTGCAAACTTTGACTATAACTTCTTCTATTATTATCAAGGAGTTTTGAATGGCACTTATAAAATGGCCAAAAACACAGTCAACCCGGAAATTGATGCTTATATGAGCCAATACATTGACGAGTTGAGAAAAATCCAGACAGGAGAAATTTCTGCTGAGGAATTTAAGCACTTAAAATAACGAAACATTCATTTTTAGCATATTTTAAGAAAGGAGGCAGACATTGAGTCTGCCTTTCTTTATTGACTTCTATTGAGATTATCCAAAATTTCACAAAACAAAAATTATGCTTCGCATAATTTTTGTTTATAAAAAACTCACTCCATGTTGATTATTTTATAAATTCGTAATGCTAAAAAAACAACATTATGAAAAAAATCTTAACTCCCTGCTTTCTGGCAGGTGCTATCGCTGTATTTTCATTAACAGCATGTCAAAATGACAAAATGGAAGAATCAACTCCAAACGAAACATTAACAGCCAATGCAAAGCCCGAGCAACCCAATTTATTGGAAAAAGCTTGCTCTTTTGTAGACTTTAACTGGTCATGGACAGCTGTTCTGAGAACATCATTACCCGATAGTGATGACACAAATTTTATGAACACACAAATGGCAAATATAGCCAGCATGTGGGGTAAAAGTACACCAACATTACGATTTGTAGAAGATCTGATACAAGCCAATAAGACTTATAATGCAATGTCTTATCAAAATGGCTATAAGATCTACTATGGATACGACATCTTCAAAGATGCAAAAGCAAAAGGCGGAAATATTGTAAATGCATTTATTCTTGGACACGAATTTGGGCATCAATTACAATACATGTACAATCTTCCTACAGTAAAAGAATCAACAGGAAGACCTAATGATTTAGAAGCTGATGGCTTTGGTGGTTATTATCTGAGAAGGCCTAACGGTTATAATAAAACCACATTCTCTGAAGTTGCGGCGGCTTATGAATTCGCACAAAGCATTGGAGACTATGATACTACAAACCAAAACCACCATGGTACCCCGGCCCAAAGAAGATCAGCAGTTCGTTTAGGCTTCCTTATCGGACAATATGATGTCTCGCCGAAGGATTTTGACACTACCTTCTTTGCCTATTACAATGGTGTTTTAGATGGCTCATATAAAATGGCAGACAATAAAATAAAGCCGGAAATTAAAGCTTATTTAGACCAATACGTGGATGAATTGAAAAAAATCAAATCTGGGGAAATTACAGCAGAACAATTTAAACAACTTCAATAAACACTCACATACATTTTTAACAATTTTAATGGGAAGAGGCAGGCTTAGGTCTGCCTCTCTCTTTATTCATTTGAAAAATATCAAAACTTTATTTACTTTTGATCCATATCTATCATAATGAACAGAGATCTCTATATTGATTTTGCAAAAGGGCTTGCCACCCTTTCTATTATATTCATCCATACAGCATTCTGGTCAGGGCAGTTTTATATTCCTGCGGAAGTGAGAGTTTTTTCTCTTGTATTTGATGTTCCCCTCTTTTATGCCCTAAGCGGAATTACTTCCGGATCAAATATCGAGAAAACTTTTTACCGATTACTGAAGTTACAAATCACCTATATGATCTTTGTAACTTTTCTGTTCTTTTTAGATTATTTCTTTAAAGTCTTCGGCCTGACTTTCTTTTCCTTGGAGTGGCTTCAGGATTTTTATTCAACTTTTGGATCTAAATATGCTACAACTCCCATTTCAACGTCTCCCCAATGGCAGAATTTAGGGAATTGGTATCTTCATCAATACACTAATGCAGATACTTTTCCGGTAGTAATGGGAAGTTTCTGGTACCTTAAAGTGTATTTCATCCTCACTTTATTTGGGGTATTAATCTTAAGGTTCTTTCCTAAACATATTAATTGGTTCATTGCTCTTTGTATTGGCCTAACCTTATTTTTCAACATT
Source organism: Chryseobacterium sp. PMSZPI (assembly GCF_002835665.1). Classification (GTDB taxonomy): domain Bacteria; phylum Bacteroidota; class Bacteroidia; order Flavobacteriales; family Weeksellaceae; genus Chryseobacterium. Next base: position 1,890 of record NZ_PIZV01000074.1, on the reverse strand, counting down.
TTTCCCGAATATTACCCAACCGGACAGGTTGGCTATGTAGCATTTTATCTGGCGATATTTTTAATAGGAAATAAAATACGTGGAAAAAAAATTCCAACCAAAGCAATTCCTGTTTTATATACTTTTGTTGCAGGAGCTCTATTTTGGCTGTTCTGGTTTTATGGCAATGAAATTTTTTATAAAATCAATAAAAATAAATTCCCTCCACAAATCCCTTATGTCATTTGGGCACAATTTTCATTGGTGACCTTATTTGTTTTATATAACAGATTAAAAATTACAAAAGACAACCTCATCACCCACATTGGGAAGAATGCCATTTTCTTCTACTTTGCTCAGGGGATAAGTTCATCATTAGTTTATTTTCTAGTCGTTCCTTTGAAGGAAAGTATGCCGTGGTGGAGCTTGATGATCATTATTTATGGTATCAATATTATTTTAGCTTTCATTATTTCAGCAGGCCTGAAAAGAATAGATACTGTGGGATGGAAGATTTTGGAATTTCTAAGAAGAAAGACAGCATCTTAAGATTTTAATGAGGATTTTGAAATAAAATCAGTATTCTTACTCCAATTTGATTAAATTTACAAAAAATTTACAACATGTTTAAGTTGAAACTACCTACCGATCCAAGGTGGGCAAATATTGCGGAAGGAAACATTGAAGAAATTTTAACGGATCATGCATGGTGCGAGCAAAAGGCAGCAACCAATGCAATTACCCTGATCACGATGCTTCCCGAATATCCTGAAATGGTAACCGAGCTACTTGCAATAGCACAAGAAGAACTTGATCATTTTAACCAGGTTCATGAAATCATCAAAAAAAGGGGGTATACCTTTGGAAGAGCAAGAAAAGATGACTACGTCAACGAGTTGGCAAAATTTATCATTCAGGGGAGCAGAGAAGATTTGATTGTAGATAAAATGCTTTTTGCAGCAATGATCGAAGCCAGAAGTTGTGAAAGATTTAAAGTCCTTACAGAAAACATTAAAGACGAAGAATTAAAAATTTTCTACAGAGAGCTTATGATTTCCGAAGCCAATCATTACACCACATTCATTGGGTTTGCAAGACAACTTGGAGATCCGGATAAAGTGAACGAGCGTTGGGATGCGTGGCTGGAGTATGAAGCCAACATTATTAAATCCTACGGGAACAAAGAAACCATTCATGGTTAAAATATAAAATAGTAAAGAATATACGTTGAAGAAACCGGCTTTCGAAAATATAGCTAATCTTTTCCTGAAAAACTTTTTTCAGGGATTGGTAATCATTGGACCAATTGGTCTTACCATTTTTGTGATTTGGTATATTGTAAGTGCTATTGACAATCTCGTGCCTTCTCTTGCGAAGCAGGTTCCGGGACTTGTTTTCGTTTCAACCATATTATTTACTGCTATTTTAGGATACCTAGGCAATAAATTCGTAATAGGCAGATTTTTTTTCGACACGATGGATAGCCTACTGGAAAAAACACCTGGAGTAAAACACATTTACACCCCAACAAAAGACGTCATGTCTTCATTTGTAGGCGATAAAAAAAAGTTCAACGATCCTGTTTGGGTAAAAACCAATGAAAATCCTGAAATCTGGAGAATCGGATTTTTAACCCAAAAAGAAATGGCTGATGTTGATAAACATAACTACGTTGCGGTATATCTACCCCATTCATATGCCATATCCGGCTGGGTGATTGTTACCGAAGAAAAAAATATAAAACCAGTTGTAGGAATGACTGCAGCTTCAGCAATGAAGTTTGCAGTAAGTGGCGGTGTTGCCGGATTCCATTCTGACGAAAATATTTTTAAAGCCCCTGAATAACCCCCTTTACTTTTATTTCAAAAACACTTATTAGTGATTTAAAATATCCGATGATTTAAAAATTAT
>NZ_PIZV01000073.1 GCF_002835665.1 Chryseobacterium sp. PMSZPI | reverse complement strand
GATCTGTCTCTACAGGTTTCAGAGCTCCTTCCCTTGCCCAGAAATACTACAGTCAGCAGTTCACCAATTTCCAAGGTGGAAAACTGGTTACCATTCAATTGGCATCTAATGATAGTAATCTTGCCCAAAGAGTGGGTATCGAACAACTGAAACAAGAAACTTCCGTTAACGGAAGTGCCGGATTTACTTTTAATACTGGTAAATTCACTGCAACAATCGATGGGTATTATATCAGCGTAAAAAATAGGATTGTTCTAACTGGAAACTTCTCAAGAGATGATCTCCCAATAGATGTTCAAAAAGATTACCCTTATATTGACCAGGCACAATTTTTTTCTAACGCCATTGATACCAAAACTAGAGGTATTGATCTAATCCTAAGCTATAATGAAAGTCTGGGCTCAGGAAAGATTACTGCCACTTTAGCTGGAAATTATAATGAGATGGAAATCACGAAGGTGAACACTTCAGAACAATTGAAGGGCAAAGAAGACATTTATCTCAGTGACAGAGAAAAAGCTTTTATTTTAGCTTCAGCTCCTAAAACGAAAATTAATCTTAATCTCAATTATAAAATCAATAAATTCAATGCCAATCTGCAGTTGGTAAGGTTTGATAAAGTGACTCTAATAGGCTATGACGAGACAGAACAGGTCTACAATCCAAAAGTAACTACAGACCTTTCATTCGGATATGAGTTTTCTAAAAACCTTAGTCTGACCCTTGGAAGTAAAAATCTTTTCAATAGATATCCAACACTTCAAACCACTCAGGTGACCTCAGGAAATACAGAGTCCGGAGGTATTTTTGATCCTGTCCAAATGGGATTTGCCGGAAGACAGGCATTTGCAAGACTTAATTTTAAATTTTAAAAAGGATAAAAGCTGGAAGAAAGAGGATGAAAGTTACTATTTGTTGGCTAAGCCACAGAATTATTTAATATTAATATTCTCTAAGAAGTATAACAGAGTTGATTTTTCTGCAGAAACTTCAACAACATCTTACTTCCAGCTTTTTATTTTTGTGAGATTTTATATAATTTACCACTATCCGTGACAGCATATAAACTGCCATCCATTCCGTTCAATACATCACGGAAGCGTTCTTTCTGATCTGCAAGCAGACGTTCTTCTCCTACAACTTTGTTATCTTTCATTACTATTCTGTCAATATGCTCTCCGCTTAGGCATCCAATAAACAGATTGCCCTTCCATTCATCAATATTCCCGGTATAGAATGTTATCCCACTGGGAGAAATCACCGGGTCCCAATAATAAACAGGTTGTTCCGTTCCTTCTCTCTGAGTAATTCCTTCCCCAACTTTATCTCCCGAGTATTCGATTCCATAGGTCACATCGCCCCATCCGTAATTTTTACCCGGTTGAATAAGATTGATTTCATCTCCTCCTCTCGGCCCCATTTCGACATCCCAAAGATTCCCCTGCGGATCTATAGCCAACCCTTGCGGGTTTCTTACACCATAAGCATAAATTTCAGGTTTATATCCCGGCTTTCCTATAAATGGATTTCCCGGTGAAGGCAGACCTTCTTTTGTAATTTTGATGATTTTACCTAAGTAATTATCTGTTTTTTGAGCATATGCTCTCGTTACTTTATCCGATCTTTCCCCCGTACTTATAAATAAGTTTTGATCCTTATCGAAAACTAAACGGCTTCCGTAATGCTTGTCGCCATCGTAGGAAGGTTCTGCCCGGAAAATCACTTTAACTTCCGAAATATTTTTAAGATCGGCAGATAGTTTTCCATTCGCTACAGAGGTTAAATTTCCTTTTCCAAACGGCTCAGAAAAACTGAAATAAATAATATTATTGGTTTTAAAATCAGGATCAAGCGCCACATCCAACATTCCGCCCTGTCCTTTTGGATCTACTTTAGGGAAACCATCTATCTTTGTAATTTGTTTTCCGTCTTTTGAAACAATATTCATATAGCCTCTTTTATCGGTAATCAGAAATCTTCCATCCGGCAAATTAATGATTCCCCAAGGCTTTCCTAAATCTTTAGTTAGTATTTCTACGCGATATGCAGTTTTTGTTTTTACTGCAGTAATTCTTGTTTGTCCTTTAAATGCGGGCTGGTATTCAGAATTAGGTTTTCCTGTTTCTACACTTCCGTCATTTCCGGTTTGCTGGGCGTTAACATGACTTTTTTTACATGAACATAAAATGAAGAAAACACTCAGAAACGAGATGCAAAATTGATTGATTTTCATAACATTATGATTAGGTGATTCAAAATGAATGGAAAAATAATGCCACAAAATTTGTGTATTTAAATTTTTATTCTACATTTGTAGAATAAATTACAAACTTGTAGAATGAAAGATATAAAACTTACTGATTCTGAAAAAGTACTTATGGAAATCCTTTGGGAAAAGAAGAGAGTTTTCATGAAAGACATTTTGGATTCTTATCCCGAACCTAAACCTGCAGCAACAACCACAGCTACCCTGTTGAAAAGAATGCAGAATAAGGATTTGGTAGGCTATACATTGTATGGAAATTCCCGCGAATACTATCCAAAAGTAGAGAAAGGGGAATATTTCAAGGAAGAAATGACTTCCATGATTGATCGTTTTTTCAATAGCTCTGTGAGTCAATTTGCATCATTTTTCACCTCCAATGCAAAGCTCAGCCAAAAGCAATTGAAAGAACTCCGAGACATCATAGACGAACAAATAAAAGAATAGTCATGTTATCTATTATTTTAAAAATAATCTTATGCTCTTTTATTTTCATTGCTGTATATCATTTGTTTTTGGAAAAAGAGAAGATTTATAGATTTAACCGATTCTATTTGCTGGGCTCATTGATCCTTTCCTACGTAATCCCTTTTATTACAATTACAATACAGGTATCAAAACCAATATCTCAACCACAACTAGTTCTTGAAGAAACAGCACAAAGAATTATATTGACTCATGCCGAGCCTGAAAGTTTTAATTGGATAAATATAGTATGGATCATATATGCTTTCGTCACGTTAATCCTGTTGATAAAAAGTATTTTGGCATTTGTTGCTATCAAAAGAATACAAGGAAAAGAGTGTATATATCAGAATCAAAAAGTTATACTAACACAAGAAAACTTTGCTCCATTTAGTTTTTGGAACACGATCTATATGGGCAAAGCGTATGTGAAAAATAACGAAATCGATCCGAGAATTTTTCTACACGAAAAAAGCCACCTTGATCAAAAACACAGTATAGATTTAGTTTTTATAGACTTTTTGAAAATTTTCACATGGTTCAATCCCATTCTTTTTCTTTATAGAAGAGCAGCGATTACCAATCATGAGTTTTTGGCTGATGAAGCTGTTTTGAGCAAGAGATTCAATAGGAAAGAATATCAGAATTTAATTCTTGACGAAATTATCAATAATGAAAATTGGGCACTCACCCATTCTTTTAATTTTAATAACACCAAAAAACGATTTATCATGATGAACGCAAAAAAAACCAAACTCAGCCTATTAAGGAAAACAGTAGGAATTACAGTTCTTATTACTTCTGTAGCTTTATTTTCTGAAAAAACGTATGCCAATGAAGTAATTAATATTGGAAATAACACTTTAAATAACAAAGCCGCAAATACTTCCGATGTCACTGCTCCAAAACAACAAGTTTATCCAACTGCATCAGCAATGAATTCTCATCCGGAAAAAACGTCTCAAGACATCCCTACTCCGGCATTAGCCGAATTAAAAAAAGAAAAACTAAAAACCATTCAAGATACAATCGCCCCAAAGGCAAAAACAGAAAACAACGAAGGTAAAAACACAAACACAGCAGTAAATTCCAATTCTAACAAAGATATGGTTGAAGCCCAATTTCCCGGGGGCTCCGGAGTACTCAGGGCCAAGATAGGGAATACCATGAATACTGCTATAATGGAATCTTTAAGCGGTACCATAACTTCCACAGCTTATATTCATATTGATAAAACAGGAAAAACAACTAATATAACAACATCTGGTAATAATGATACTTTCAATAAAGAGTTTCTTAGAACGATTACTTCCATAACTAATGAAATAAAATGGAATCCTGCCACCAAAAACGGCACAGCAGTCGATACTGTTCTAAAAATACCAGCAACGATGACTTTTGAACCATTTACCAAACCCTAAACTAAAAGAGGCGGTCTCAAAAGTGTCATTCTAAACATAAACTGAAAGTTTACGAACGTAGGTCAGAAATGCAGTGAAGAATCTCATATAATTGGTTGTCAAAGAGATTCTTCCTTCGTCAGAATGACAAAAGCCAAATAATTTGATTTTTGAGACAGCCTCTTTTTATCTTTATAGAGTTTTCAGTTTGTCTTTTATACCATGAATTAGAAAAGAAACAAAGTATACAACATCATTTAATCAGTGAAAATTTTGTTATCAAAATATTCATCTTCAAAACTTTATCAAGGCTAATAATTTCTTTCGTATTTTTGTTGTATACATCTTTTCTATGAATTTTAAGCTTCAATCAGAATATAAACCTACCGGAGACCAGCCACAAGCCATTGAAAAATTGACCGAAGGAATAGAGATCGGTGAAAAATATCAGACTCTTCTTGGAGTAACAGGTTCCGGAAAAACCTTTACCGTTGCGAATGTTGTACAAAATGTTCAGCGTCCGACTTTGGTTTTGGCCCATAACAAGACCTTGGCGGCACAGCTTTTTATGGAGTTTAAAGAATTTTTCCCCGAGAATGCTGTTGAGTATTTTGTAAGTTACTATGACTACTATCAACCGGAAGCCTATATTGCAACAACCGGAACTTATATTGAGAAAGACTTAAGCATTAACGAGGAGGTTGAAAAGCTACGTCTTTCTGCCACTGCAAGTCTTTTATCGGGAAGGAGAGACGTCCTGATCGTTGCTTCTGTTTCGTGTATTTATGGTATTGGAAACCCTACGGAATTTCATAAATCATTAATTTCCATTGCTATTGGAGAAAAAGTAACAAGAACCGCTTTACTTCATTCCTTAGTTAATGCACTATATGCCAGAACTCTTAATGAGTTTCAGCGAGGTACATTCCGTGTAAAAGGAGATGTGATTGATGTTTTCCCTGCCTATGCAGATAATGCGATCAGAATTCAGTTTTTTGGTGATGAGATTGAAAAAATTCAAAGTTTTGATCCTGTGACAGGAAATGTAGAGTCGAGTTTCGACCAGATTCAAATTTATCCTGCCAACCTGTTTGTTACTTCAAAAGAAACTTTAAACGGAGCGATCAGGGAGATTCAGGATGATATGGTAAAACAGGTAGATTTTTTTAATTCCATTGAAAAACCCTTGGAAGCCAAAAGACTTCAGGAAAGAACAGAATTGGATCTTGAGATGATTAAAGAACTGGGATACTGTTCCGGAATTGAAAATTATTCAAGGTATCTTGATGGAAGGCTTCCCGGGACCAGACCTTTCTGCCTGATAGATTATTTCCCTAAAGATTTTCTAATGGTTATTGATGAAAGCCATGTAACAGTTCCTCAGGTACACGCCATGTATGGTGGTGACCGAAGCAGAAAAGAATCTCTGGTGGAATATGGATTCAGGCTCCCTGCTGCAATGGATAACCGACCTTTGAAATTTGAAGAGTTTGAAGGTATGCAAAATCAGGTTATCTATGTTTCTGCCACTCCTGCGGATTATGAACTTGAAAAGACCGGAGGTGCCTATATTGAGCAAATTATCCGCCCGACAGGACTTTTAGATCCTATTATTGAAGTACGCCCTACATTGAATCAGATTGATGATTTGATGGAAGAAATCCAAAAAAGAGCTGATGCTGACGAAAGGGTTTTGGTAACGACTTTGACAAAAAAAATGGCCGAAGAGCTTACCAAATATTTTACAAAATTCGGGATCAGAACAAGATATATCCATTCTGACGTTGAAACCCTGGAACGTATTCAGATTATGCAGGATCTGCGTTTAGGTCTTTTCGATGTTTTAATCGGGGTCAATTTATTAAGAGAAGGATTGGATTTACCTGAAGTATCACTAGTTGCCATTTTAGATGCAGATAAAGAAGGAATGCTAAGAAGTAGAAGATCTATGATACAGACTGTAGGACGTGCTGCAAGAAATGTTAATGGAAAAGCAATTATGTATGCTGACAAAGTTACCAAATCCATGCAGGCGACATTAGATGAAACAGAATACCGTCGTGCTAAGCAAATGAAATACAATGAAGACAATGGTCTTAAACCTCAGGCATTAAATAAAAAGATTTCCGAAAACCTTGTTGGAAGAAGCAAAGATTTCCCGGATGAGAAATATACCCAAAAAGAAATTCTTCAAAAAGTAGCCGAAACAAAAGCAACCTATGCAGGAGAAGATATTGAGAAAATGATTGAGCAAAAGCAGAAAGAGATGGAAACCGCTGCTAAAAATCTCGACTTTATTAAAGCTGCCAAACTGAGAGATGAAATTGCAGCATTGAAAGCTTAATATTATGATATAAAAAAATTTCGGCGGCATCTTCGATGCCGCCGAAATTTTTTAAGTTATTAATAAATAGCTCTATTATCGAACGGATGCCCTGATCGGGATCAATAAATCCATTAACCCATTTATTTTTATTTCGTAAATAGTAGAAAGCTGCATTCCTAATTTTCCTTGAGGCATTCCTTTTCTGTGGAACCATTCAAGATAACTTATGGGTAAATCAGCAAGTATTATTCCTTCGTATTTGCCAAAAGGCATTTTAACAATACAAATTTCTCTTAATATTTCTGGGTTAATTCCTTCCAATTTTTAAATAATTTAAATTAATTGATCTCCAAGATCATTTTGATCAGGCAGTTCAAGATCAGGTGGTGTATTTTCATCCGAAAATTCATTTCTATAGACCTGTATCAGTAACAATGTTAATGAGATCAAAATAGGTCCAAAAATAAGTCCCATAAAACCAAATAGATTCATTCCCATGATAATTCCAAATACAGTATTTAATGGGTGAATATTTTCCAATTTCTTCAATAGAGTAAAACGTAAAAGGTTGTCCGTAAGTCCTACGATCACTACGCAATAAACTGCCAAACCTAATCCATTCGCAGTATTCCCTTCAGCAATCATAAAAATACATACAGGGATATACACAATCGCTGTTCCCACTACAGGAATTACTGAAGATGCCGCCGTCAAAGCAAAAAGCAATACTGCCCCAGGAGCTCCGAATATCAAATATCCAATAAGCGCAACGATACCCTGGCCAATTGCTACAACTGGAATACCAATAGCATTAGCCATAATCAGTTTTCGCATTTTATCTCCAATTAAAGAAATGTTAGCTCTTTTCAATGGAGCGGAAGAAGAAAGAATTCTCTCAAACAGTCTTGGTTTCTCCAACATAAAATAAAGAATAAAATACATAGACATCACCACTGTCAAGGTATTGAATGTCCCACTGAGTGCTGATGTAGAAATTCTTCCCACCGAACTTTTCAGTTTATTCATATTCTCCTGGCTCAAAATATCAAAACCAACTTCGGCATAGATATAGGAATGTATTTTATCTAAAAACACATTGAATTTGGTCATATAAGCCTGTGCATTACCCAATTTATCAATAACCAGGTCTGCAATAAAATAAATAGGTAAAATAAGAATAATAAGACTAGCAAACATCAGTGTTAATGCGGCCAATGAAGGTTTCCATTTCTTTTCTTCCTGAAGATAAAAGTTATATTTTCTACAAACCACATAAATAGTAATAGCACCTAATACTGAAGGAATAAACAATGCCAGATTAAAACAAATTAATCCCGCCAGTACCAAAATAATAACCAGTAACGAGATCTGTTTTATGGCAAAACTGCTTATTTGCTTGTCTTTATTCATCAATTTCTAATTAGTATTCACTACGGCTTATACATAATCTGTCTTGGCTTCCCTAAAAAGGCACAATATGCAGAATACATCACAACCATCATAAATGGTGCTGTTAAAATAACTCCAATACCGCAAAGAATAATACCCGCTATCGAAATGATCATTCCTAAGAAACTGGTTAATAATAATGTCCCATAGTTTTCCTTTGCAATATTGAAAGATTTCCCTAAAGCCTCAGTAGCAGATGCATTTTCAAATAATAAAATCGGATAGCCCAGCAAAAGGAAAGGATAAACAAAGAAGAAAGGAATGAAACACAGAGATATTGAAATCGCTGAAATAATCCCGGAAAGGAAACTGTAAATTAAAATATTTACAAAATTCTGGCGATATCCAATAAATAAATCAGAAAACTCAATCTGATTTTTAGTATTGAATTTATTAACTATATAAATTAATCCCACATACAGAGGTGCTAATAAAAGTCCTAAAAGACTTGATAATCCCATATACATTGAAAACCCTGGAGCATTCCAATAGTTAAAACTGGAATAATCACCTGAAGTTCTCATTTCATCCATTACAGAAGCAGAATTGAAGCCTGAAACAGACTGGATAATATATCCTCCAAGTAAATAAATTACCATGGCAACAATTCCATAAAGGAAAACCCCTTTATACATTTCAAAAGCGTGAGAAATAATTGACCCCGCATCTCTATTAGGAACAGAACCCTGCTGATCAAATTCGTTAAATTCAGACATAGTTTAAATATTTAATGATTTTACCAAAATTAACTTTTTTTGGTAGAAAAACATTATTAAACCAATGTAAATTTTAACTTTTCTCAGAAAATATAGTTTTATAAAGTGAATAAATCATGGCATTCCAAAAAGGAAACGTAAAAAGTCCTCCGACAAGAAACAGTGTGAACCCAATGTATTTAAACAAAATAGCGACAACTATACAAACCATAATTTCAACAAAATACATCTTAAGAGCCTTAAAATTGAGAGCAATAGCTTCAAAAATTCTTTTATTGGCAAAGAACATCAATGGTGCTACAAATATAGTTGTGCCCACCCAAATCACTGCTAAAAATACAGTAGGCATCGTAACTCTGAAAATCATAAACCAAAAAAGATAGTATCCCAGATACTTAAAAAAGTTAATACCATTATATCCTACAAATAAATCGCCAAGTTCAGGTTTTTCATTAAGATCAAATTTTCTGAAAATTTGAAACATTCCAAGATTCAAAGGGTACAAAAATGCAGTAGTTGCCGAGATCGCTAATGTAAACATTTGATAATTTTCAGTGGCACTCAGTTGCGCAATCTTTTCCATATAGACTTTCGTTCCTTCTTTTAAAGCTTCCGTTAATACCTGATTTTGCTCCCATATTCCGTATTTGTCCCCGAAAAAAAACAATGAGGTAAGTAATATTCCGAAAAAGACCATTGAAAACATCAACTGAAAAACCAGTGTCTTATTCCAATAAAAAAAAGCCTGCTTCAATATAAAATCTATTCCCGGTTTCTGAGGATATTTGCTCTGCATCATAAAAATTTTATGCAAAAGTAAACATCAATAATTATTTTTGCGAAATGTTTTCAGTGAATCATCAAAAATTTATGGAAATGGATGAACTTTCTCTTCAGAAAGTTCCCTATTTCTTTGTCATAGACTTTCTTTCCGAGAATGTTGAAATATATAAGGAGAATGAAATAGAAAAATCAGGATTAATTATTGATTTTCAACATTTTTCAAATACAAAACCCCAACAAAAACTAACTAAAAAAATAGAATGGAAATCGTTCCCCGAATCGCTGGAAAGTTTTAAAATAGGATTTGATAAAGTTCAGAAAAATATTCGCCTTGGAAATTCTTATTTGGTAAACTACACTAGAAAAACAAAAATTCAGACGAATTTAAGCCTCGAAGAAATTTTTTATCACTCAAATGCGAAGTATAAACTTTTTTATAAAGATTTTTTTGTATTTTTTTCTCCTGAAACTTTTGTAAAAATCATTGACAGTAAAATTTTGACCTATCCCATGAAAGGCACTATAGATGCTTCGTTGGAAAATGCAGCAGAAATTTTAAAGAATGATAAAAAAGAAAAAGCAGAGCATTATACGGTAGTAGATTTACTCCGAAATGATTTGAGTATGGTGGCAGATCATGTAAAAGTTGATCAATTTCAACACATTGACCTTATCAAAACAAAACAAAAAGATTTGTATGCCATGAGCTCTGAAATTTCAGGATTATTAAAGCCTGAATTTGATGGGAAAGTGGGAAGCATTATGCAAAAATTACTTCCTGCAGGCTCTATTTTAGGAGCTCCCAAACCGAAAACACTGGAAATAATTCTGAATGCAGAAGGATATGAAAGAGGATATTATACAGGTATTTGCGGGTGGTTCGACGGTAAAAATGTCGACAGTTGTGTAATGATACGTTTTATTGAAAAGGAAGGAGACCAACTTTTTTTTAAAAGCGGAGGCGGTATAACGCACATGAGTAAATTAGAAGACGAGTATCAGGAAATGAAAAACAAAATTTATGTCCCAATTCATTGAAAGCATTAAAGTAGAAGACCAGGAAGTTTTTTTATTGGACCTCCATCAAAAACGTGTAAACCAAACATTTTCCCATTTTGGAAAAGAAGATTCTATTGACCTGGCCAAAATCTACAAAAACCTGCAACATGATGAAGATGGTCTTTTTAAACTAAGAATCGCTTATGATTTGGATAAAAAAATCCGAACTCAAATGATTCCTTATGCCATTCCCGAAATACAGGATTTTCAGCTCGTAGAAAACAACAGCTTCGACTATTCGTTTAAGTTTGAAGATAGAAAAGAGCTGGATAAAATGAAAATGAAATCCAAAGCCGAAGAAATCATTATTGTTAGAAATAATCATATTACTGATACTTCCTTTTCCAATCTTTTATTTTTAAAAGGAAAAGATTGGTTTACCCCTACAACTTATCTTTTGAACGGGGTACAAAGACAACAACTTTTAAAACAAAAGAAGATTAAAGAAACTGAAATTACTTTACAAAATATAAAGCAATTCAGTCACTTCCAAATTATTAATGCGTTAAATGATTTCGACGACATGTTCATTTACCCTATTGATAGAATTATCAATCTGCCAGGAAATGAAGAATATATGGAACTTTAATGAGTATGAACAATCAATTGACTAATCTGTGTTTTCAGAGAATTAGTCTTAGCCTTAGAAAAATATAAACCCCCATTAAGTTTGATTACTTAATGGGGGTTTATATTTGCTTTTGTCTGCCACTATATTTTATTTCATAAACTCAAAATAAGACTTCAACACATCCGCACTATTCTTTCCATATGTGTTCACTTCCAGAATTTTTGGCTGCACATCAGGTTTGAAGAAGTTTTCCAACACTCTGTCCAGTGTCAGCTCATCCTCTACCCTAATATAAGAGAAACCAAAATGCTTGGCCAAATGCTCAGCATTCTTTTTATGTTTTGTTGCAATAAATTCATCTAATGTATTGGGGTTGGCATTTCCGGGGCCAGGAATAATCTTAAAGATATTTCCTTCTCCATTGTTAAAAATCATAATCCTTACAAAAGGTGGAATATATTGATTCCAAAGACCATTTATATCATAGAAGAAGCTTAAATCTCCTGTAATCAAAAGAGTAGGACTTTCATTTTTAATGGCGAAACCCATTGCCGTGGAAGTAGAACCATCAATTCCACTGGTTCCTCTGTTACAATACATTTTACTTTTACCAAAATCAAATAACTGTGCATATCTGATTCCGGAAGAATTACTGAAATGAATATTATAATTTTCAGGAATTATTTGTGAAGCTTTGTTGAAAAAATAAAAATCAGAAAATTCAATGGTATTCAAAAACTGCTCGTGTTTAGCATCTTTTTTATCCCTTAAAACATCCCAAAGATTGAAATAAGGTCTAGGTTCCAGATTAATAAATTTTAGTAATTTAGAAAAGAAAACCTCAGGTTTAACCTCAATTTTCTCTGTCAATGAAAAATAAGTATCCGGCTGCCATACTTCATCCAAATGCCAGTGTTGTTTTGGCCTTGCACTTCTAAGGAATTGCTTTACTTTCTTAGAAACCACATTCTGCCCCACTGTGATTAATAGATCCGGAGCATATGTTTTATAATCTTCTTCGTTAAAATTAAAAATGTAGCGATCAATATGCCTGAAAAACTTCTCATGATGCAAATTAGAATTAGCTTCACTTAGCACAACTACAGAATGGTTTTTGACTAATTGTGTTAACTGATTTTCCAATTCCGGGCTATAATCTCTGGTTCCTACCAACAACATAATTCTTTGAGAAGTATTCCATTCTGCGATTAAGTTTGATGGAATTTCATATTCTTTATGTTTGATTGTTTTTTCCACTGTTGGGAAAGTTGGAAGCTCCGATACCAATTCATACAAAGGTTCTTCTAAAGGAATATTAATATGTACCGGACCTTGCTTTTCAAAGCAAAGCTCAATCGCTTTTTTAATGATATCAAAATTAATATCTTCTGCATTTTCTTTACTGTCTTCCAAAAGCTGGAAGTCACCATAAGAATGCTGGTGAAAAACATCCTTCTGTCTGATCGTTTGCCCATCGAAAATATCAACAAAATCCGTAGGTCGGTCTGCAGTTAAAACCAAAAGCGGAACATTCTGATAAAAGGCTTCCGTGATTGCTGGATAGTAGTTAACAACAGCAGAACCACTGGTACAGGTAATTGCTACAGGCTTTTTTTCACTTTTTGCCATTCCCATGGCCACAAAAGCAGCACTACGTTCATCTACAATGCTGAAACAGTTAAAACTATCCACTTCTGAAAAGTGAATGGCCAAAGGAGCATTCCTTGATCCCGGTGAAATTACGATGTCTGCAATTCCGTACTGCTGAAGAAGATGTGCAAGTATTTGGATACTTCTCTTAGAAGAATATTTTTTCATACAGCAAATTTAACTTATAAATAATGATTTTAAAATCATTTAATTTAAAAAATATGTAATTTTGCTGTTCGTAAATTTCTAAAAATGGATAAAATACCTAGTGTAGACCTGCGTGATTTCCTTTCGGGTAACCCGGAACGCAAACAGAAATTTGTAAATGAAATCGGAAAAGCTTATGAAGAAATTGGTTTTGTAGCCTTAAAAGGCCATTTTCTTGATGATCAATTAGTAGAAGATTTGTATGGAGAGGTAAAAAACTTTTTTGACCAACCTGTGGAAACGAAACAAAAGTATGAGATTCCAGGAATCGGGGGACAAAGAGGATATGTAGGATTTGGTAAAGAAACTGCAAAAGGTTTCAAAAAAGGAGACTTAAAAGAGTTTTGGCACTTCGGACAATACCTGTCTGATGAGTCAAAATATAAAGAAGAGTATCCTGACAACGTAATCGTTGATGAACTTCCGAAATTCAACGAAGTTGGTAAAGAGGCTTATCAGATGCTTGAAAAAACAGGACAATATGTTTTAAGAGCATTAGCATTACACCTTGGTTTAGATGAATTTTATTTTGATGATAAAATCGCAGAA
>NZ_PIZV01000072.1 GCF_002835665.1 Chryseobacterium sp. PMSZPI | reverse complement strand
GAAATTCTATTCTAAGACCAATTCACTATCCACCAATCACCGAAGAACCAGATGACGCAGTAAGAGCGGCAGCACATGGGGATATCAACCTTATTACTCTTTTAATGGGAGCACAAGGTAAAGGTCTTCAGGTTCAAAATCATAAAGGAGAGTGGATTGATGCTATTGCAGAGCCTGATGAATTAATGATCAATGTTGGGGATATGCTTTCAAGACACACCAACAACAAATTGAAATCAACGATCCACAGAGTGGTAAACCCTCCAAGAGAATTATGGAGTACTTCAAGATACTCAATTCCATTCTTTATGCACCCTATCAGTGCAATGTCATTAAATGCTCTTGAAAACTGTGTAGACGAAAACAATCCAAAGTTATACGAAGACACAACAGCAGGAGAATTTTTACATGAAAGGTTAATTGAATTGGGTCTGATCAAGAAATAATCAATTGGATAAATAGCATGGCAGTCAATAATTCATAATTATTGACTGTTTTTTTATGTTTATTTAAAATGACAATAAATATTATTTTTTAATAATAATTTCATACTTGATTAAAAATATTTTTATTAATTTTATTTTAATATTAATTTTTTAATTAAAACAATATGAAAAATTTAAAAAAACTAAGAAAAAGCCAATTAAAAAGTATTTCTGGAGGAGCAACCCTCCCACCACCTGAATATTGTGTGTACTACTGTAATGGTACAGTAATTTGTGCAGATTGCAGTAACGATTTTAAATGTCCTGATAATAGCAGTGACATGTAGGATGTAAGATTGAAAATCAAATGTCATAAAACAAGCCGTTTCTTTTTGGAACGGTTTTCTTTTTCTCAGAATACACTTATATTTAAGTCAACTCTTGTATCAAAAAATTAGTTTTATAATAATAACTAAGCAGTTTATTAACTAATAGTCTCATAGGGCTAAAATAAATACCATTTAAACCTCTATTTCTATTTTTTGGTATAAAAGACAAGCTACAATGATTATAAGTCATTTTTGAAGCTAAAATATAAGAGTTCTTATGCACATGGCTTTTTCAAGTGTCGAGATCCTTTCAGGATGACAAAATGTGGTAAAGTTATCAGAAGTAATGATACCGGGAATATATCTATGATAAAATAAAAAGAGAAGAGTATAGAGAGAAGAAAAAAGAATCTACAACAAAAAAGTAAAGACTTGGATAAAAAACCGGCATCCGTAACAGGAACCAAAGTTATATTACTCATTACCGATTACTTATTGCTCATTACTTATTGCCCATTACTCATTACTTATAGTTGTTGGGTATAAAGCAAAAAAAATCCTTTATCATAAT
>NZ_PIZV01000071.1 GCF_002835665.1 Chryseobacterium sp. PMSZPI | reverse complement strand
TAATTTTTACCTTAAGATCGATAAAAAGGATGAATCGTTATTCTTTATGGCCTTCATTACTCCCAGCTTCCAGCTTCAAAACTGCTTTATTCCGAACTGAAGTTAAATATCAAAATGTACAACGGGTATTCTTCAAAGTTTAATTATTGATTTTCTTTCCAAAGATTGGCAAAGTGTATAAAATCCGATACACTTAATTCTTCAGCTCTTTTATCCATGAATTCGTGAGTTTTTAAAACTTCAGGAATGTTGAGAATTTTTAAAGCATTGGACAGTTTTTTCCTTCTCTGGTTGAATCCTGCTTTTACAATCTGCTTGAATAAGATTTCGTTTCCAGTTAAACCTTCTTTCGGATTTCTTGTAAGTCTGATGACTCCGGATTTTACCTTTGGCGGTGGGTTAAAGACATTCTCATGTACCGTAAACATATAAGAAACGTCATAGTAAGCCTGAACCAGGATTGAAAGAATACCGTAATCTTTAGTTCTTGGGACTGCTGCAGTTCTTTCCGCAACTTCTTTTTGGAACATTCCTACCATTTCAGGGATCAATTCATAATGATCAACAATCTGGAAGAGAATTTGAGAAGAAATATTGTAAGGGAAATTTCCAATGATGGCAATTTGTTCATCTTTAATAAAGTTGAAGTCTTGCTTCAAAAAGTCTCCTACAAAAGTTTCTTCTGTAATTTTGGAATAATTGTTTTTCAAGTATTCAATAGATTCTGTATCGATTTCCGCCAGATAAATGTTTTGATCTTTTTCAATAAGATATTTGGTAAGAACTCCCATTCCGGGACCTACCTCCATGATGTTATTATAGTTCTCAAAACTAAGACCTTCTACAATCTTTCTTGCGATATTTTCATCTGTCAGAAAGTGCTGACCAAGATGTTTTTTTGCTTTTATACTCAAAGTTTTTTATGATTTTATTAACAATGATTTTCTTTATTTGGTCCCAAATTTCGGAAGTTTTTTTCTATTTTAGCCAAAAATTTTAATATTAATGGCTAAATCTGTAGATGAGTTTAATAAGAAAAGGCTTCGGTCCAGCAATATTACAGTAGTGATAAGTATTGCCTTAGTGTTATTTTTGTTGGGATTAATGGGGCTTATTTTAATCAATGCCCAAAAGTATTCCGACTATATCAAAGAACAATTGGTAGTGAATGCGTACTTTGATGAAAATTATGATGCTAAAGATTCTGTAAAAATTGCAAAACTGGAGGAAGAAACTTTTAAAAAGGTCCAGACGTTAGCTCCTGTAAAAAAAGCAACTTATATTTCGAGAAGCATGGCTGCAAAAGAAGCCAAGAAAAGTATGGGAATCGATAGTGATGCATTGTTTGAAGAAAATATTTTCCCTTCATCTATCGAAGTTGCTTTAAAGCCGGAATATGTGGATCCTACAAAAATTGATGAAGCAATTAAGGTGATTAAATCTGTTCCGGGTATTATAGATGTTAAAAATGACAGTACATTGATGGTGGATGTGTACAATAACTTAAGCAGAATCTTAAAATGGATTTTAGGATTTTCAATTCTGTTTTTGGTATTGGCCGTTGTATTGATCAACAATTCAATTCGTCTGAAAATATTCTCTAAGAGATTTATTATTAAGACGATGCAGCTGGTTGGGGCTAAAAGAAGATTTATTCTTAAACCTTTCATCATAGAAGCAATTGTGCTGGGAGCTATTGGAGCTTTAATAGGTCTTTTAGCATTATTTGGAGTTTGGTATTACTTTACGAATCAGATCGGATCTGCATTTGTACAGGATAACCAGCAATATGTTTGGTTGGTGCTATTGGTAGTAGGTGTGGGAATTTTCATTACCGTTCTAAGTACCATTATTGCAACATGGAGATTCTTAAAATCAAACGTTGACGATTTATATTACTCTTAACAATGAGCAAAAAAACAAATAAAATTTCTGCTTCTGACTTTGGAAGAGAAGTTGAAGCACCACAAGAAAATACTTTTTATTTCGGGAAGGAAAACTTCAAATGGATGCTGATCGGATTGGCATTTATAGTTGGTGGATTCCTTTTGATGATGGGACCGGATGCCAACACAGTGGATGGTAAATTAGATCCCAATTCATGGAATGATGACATTTTCTCTATCAGAAGAATCAGAATAGCACCGTTGTTTGTTGTGATTGGTTTTGCAATAGAAGTGTATGCTATCTTAAAAAGAAAATAAACACAATTATATTTAAGGATTAAAAAATTAGAGAATTAAAAGATTAAATATTAATTTTAATTAAGGATGTATATTCAAGTAAAGCACTTTCATCTTTAGAATATTAATATTTTATGTCGCTGAATAGACAGTCTTTTAATTCTCTAATTTTTTAATCTTTTAATTTTTTTTAAATATGGATTTAATCAAAGCAATTATTATTGCCATAGTAGAAGGACTTACAGAATATCTTCCTATTTCTTCTACGGCGCACATGGGATTCACAGCGAGTTTAATGGGATTGGAAGAAACCGAATTTTTAAAAATGTTTCAGGTTTCTATTCAGTTCGGAGCAATTTTATCTGTTGTAGTGGCTTATTGGAAAAAATTTTTTGATTTAAACAATATTCAGTTTTACTTTAAACTGGCTTTTGCGGTAGTACCTGCATTGGTTTTAGGATATTTATTTGATGATAAAATTGAGGCTGTTTTAGGAAATCAGATTGCTATTTCTTCTGTATTGGTACTAGGGGGAGTGGTTTTACTTTTCGCTGACCAATGGTTTAAAAATCCTAAAATTGATGATGAAAAAGGAATTACCATCAAAAAAGCGGTGACTATCGGATTTTGGCAATGTCTTGCCATGATGCCGGGAACGAGTCGCAGTGCTGCCTCTATCATTGGAGGTATGACACAAGGGCTTACAAGAAAAGCCGCGGCAGAGTTTTCTTTCTTTCTTGCGGTTCCAACTATGTTAGCAGTAACGGTATATTCTGTTTTTGTTAAAACTTGGGGGAAAGAAACAGCAAATCCACAGAAGGGGTATGAAATGATTATGGCATCTCAGGACCACATTATGATTTTTGTGATTGGAAATGTAGTGGCATTTATCGTGGCACTTATTGCGATCAAAGCATTCATCGGAATGCTGAATAAATATGGTTTCAAACCTTGGGGATGGTATCGTATTTTTGTAGGAGTTGCTTTATTAATCTATTTTTATTTCTTTAAATAAAAAATATTCATTTTTTATACCGATTGATGACTGCTGAAGAACTGAAATCAGGATACATTTTTTTATTGGATAAGCCTTTGGATTGGACTTCCTTCCAGGCTGTCAATAAAATGAAATACAAACTTAAAAGGGAATTTGATCTTCCCAAGAAATTTAAAATTGGCCATGCGGGAACTTTAGATCCCAGAGCCACCGGGCTTCTCATTGTATGTTGTGGGAAGTTCACCAAAAAAATTCCCGAAATTCAGGATGCTCCTAAGGAATATTGGACAGAAATTAAGATTGGAGTACAAACGGAATCTTATGACACTGAAAAACCGGAAATTCTTCACCAAGACATTTCCCATATTTCAGAAGAACAGGTAAAGGAAACACTAGAGAAATTTGTAGGAGAGATTGAACAGAAACCTCCCGTATATTCTGCGATAAAAATTGATGGCGAAAGAGCTTATAATCTGGCCAGGGCAGGAGAGGAAGTGGAGATGAAATCCAGAAAAACAACAATCCATTATATTCAGGATATTAACATTGATTTCCCTTTAATAAGTTTTACGGTTGGTTGTTCTAAGGGAACTTATATCAGAAGTCTTGCTCATGATATTGGCCAAGAACTTGGAGTAGGTGCCTATTTAACACAATTAAGAAGAACCAAAATCGGAGATTATAAAATTGAAGATGCCACAGATCAGTTTTTAAACAATGATTTTAGGTTTCAAGGGGAATGAGAATAAAATGACTTCTTTTTTAACTAAAAGAAAAAAGTAATGCTATTTTCAGTACTAAAAATTATACTACTTACGGAAGAGATTAATGGAAAAGACACGTATCAATAAATATTTATCAGAAGTAGGATTCTGCTCCAGAAGAGCAGCAGACAAACTTTTGGAAGAAGGAAGAATTACAATCAATGGAAAAATTCCAGAATTGGGAACAAAGGTATCCGATGAAGATCTTGTAGAAGTAGATGGAAAACCAATCAGAGAGCCTCAAGACAAACCGGTATATATTGCTTTCAATAAACCGGTAGGAATTGTTTGTACCACAGACACCAAGCGCGAAAAGAATAATATTGTAGATTATATCAACCACTCTAAAAGGATTTTCCCAATCGGAAGATTGGATAAACCTAGTGAAGGACTGATTCTTTTGACGAGTGACGGCGATATCGTGAATAAAATTTTACGGGCAAGAAATAACCACGAGAAAGAATATCTGGTTCGTGTAGATAAACCAATCACCCCGAGATTCCTGGAAAAAATGAGAAATGGGGTTCCTATCCTGGATACAGTAACAAAAAAATGTGAAGTGGAGAAAATTGATGAGATGAATTTCAGAATTATCCTCACCCAAGGATTGAACAGACAAATCCGTAGAATGTGTGAATATCTTGGATACGAAGTGAAAAAACTGAAGCGAATCCGTATTATGAACATTAAACTTGATCTTCCTGTTGGGAAATGGAGAGATCTTACCGATGAAGAACTTAATACACTCAATTCTTTACTAGTGGATTCTAGTAAAACAATAGATTAAATTATATTTTACAATAATAAAAAGGCAGGTATGGAATATTTTCCATACCTGCTTTTTTATTATAATTTTTTCAATATTCACTTATTAGTGTAATATTTTCCTGTTTCTTGGTGGAATTTAGTTATATTTATACCGAAAACCAATAACACTTGAAAACCATGAAATTAAAATTTAATCCCGTTCTTTTACTCGGTCTTTTGTTCCCATTTTCTAACTGCCAAAATGATAATCACTCAGAGATTCCACACGACACTGCCTTTTATATTGATTATAGAAGCCTGGATGGAAAATCAGATGGTATAGCTGTGATAGAGCTGGATCCTGAAGCCCCTAATTTTGGAAATATCAGTAGCAAACTTGAATTAGGGGTCGGTGTTCTGCCTCATCACCTTTATTATAACCAGAATGCAAACAAATTATATTCAACGGCTTTAGGAGGCAGCTATCTCTATCAGATAAAAACGGAAAAAGATAAAAACGGACAGCCAATATTAGTAGCTGCAACGCCCATTAATACAGGGGAGAATACAGTGGGCGAAAATTTATTCTTTACCAATGACGGAAGATTCTTTATGACCTTTATGGGCGGAGCAGGAGGACCGAAAGATGGTAGCATAGGGGTGTTTAATGCTAACAATAATCAGCTTATTAAAACCATTAAGGCACCCATTCAGGACAATCCGAATAAATTTATAATGTATCCACATGGTATTTCTGTTAATGAAGAAAAAGGGCTAATGATGGTAACTTCAACGATTCATCCGGATCTTACTACAGGTATGGGAAACACGACCACTTTATTAGATATAAATACATATGAATTAAAAGAAACCTATCAGGTAGCGGATTCAAAAACAGATTTATCCGCTCCTGTAGAAGTCCTGTTATTGCGTGGAAAATTTCCACAATTTGCCCTTGCCACAACAATGCTTGGAGGTGATATCTGGATTGCTCCATACAATGCCACAACTAAAAAATATGATGCTTTTAGTAAGATATTTGACGGAAGTACACAGGGACTGGGCTGGACTCTCGAAATGTACATTGATGATAACAACAGGCTCTACGTGAGTTTTGCCGATCCGGGAAAAGTTCTTGTATTTGACATCAGTAATCTTCCTCAACTAAAACTCTTAAAAACCCTTACCGCTGATAAAGGAGCTCATCATATGGTTTTCTTTAAAACCAAAAAAGGAAAAGATGCCGTAGCAGTACAAAATAACCTGTTGAATATTCCTAATTTAAATTCCGGAACGATTAGCGTAATTGAGATCAGTACAGGAAAAACTTTAGGTACAGTCGATCTACGTACAAAATATGGTATACTTCCTGAATCTATTGAGGGAACTAACGGACCTAGCAGTTATATGCATCATTAAATTGTAAATGTTTTATAATATGAACAATCTCAAAATTTCTATTATTTTGGGATTGTTTTGTTATCGATGAAAATATCTTATATGGACATATTATTTTAAATATAATTTCATTCTTTCTTCATATTCAGGTTTTAACTTCAATAGTTTCCATATTTTTTTGTCATCAGAATTACTGAGCCGGTAGAAAATAATTTTGTCAGCTGAGTATTTGAAATAAGGATGATTTTTAAGCCATTCTTCGGGAGCGTCGATTAAGCTATATTTAACAACACCTGAGGAATTCAGCGGAACAATGGAGATTAATTTTTGAACCATTTCTTTGTCAATATTATAGGTATCTAAAATCTGTTGTTTGGTAATAAATCCACCAAGTTTTTTCCTGAATCCGATGATGGAACCCGCACTTTTTTCATCCAAACCAAATTCCCGAAGCTGTTTGAAAGTGATCAAATTGAGGTCGGTTTTTGAGAAATCTGTCGTTTCTTGTTTGGGTTCTTCTTTTTTGATCATTATAAGATTGATGAAAGGCTTTAGTTCCTGAAACTTTTCTTCGGAAATCACAAAGCATTTCTGTAAGTCTTCAGTACTTTTAAAACTTCCGTGTAAATTTTTGTCACGATAGTTGACGATCGCGTTGACTTGCTTTTCGGAAAATCCTAACGATTTCCAACCCTCTGCCGTTAAAGTATTGGGATCAAAAGGGTGATATTGAATATGGGCTTTAGTAGCAAACTTTTTATCGGTTTTGAAGTTTTCAGGGGTTTTCTCAGGAAGCAATAAATAAGGAGCCATTTTGCTATAGGTTTCAGGAGATATGATAAAACAGTCTTTAAATTTTTCTTTACTGATAAAGCTACCTCCCAGATAATTTCTATACTTTAAAATGGCTTCAGCCTGTTTTTCGCTGAATCCTAACTTTGCCCAATCTTTTACTGAATATTCATCAGGATTGAATTTTCGTACGATTGTAATATGTTTCTTTTCAAAATTTTTAAAATGTTTGAGCTGAGACTCTTTATTGGTTTCAGGAAGTAAAATGAACGGTTCTATTTCTTTGAATTTCTCTTCAGAAATGGCATAACACTTTTTCAACTGTTCTTTCGAGGTAAATTGCCCTCCTACGATTTCCTTATATTTAAGAATAGTGGAAATCTGTTTATCAGAGAAACCCATGTTTTTCCATTGGTCCTTATCTAATGCATTAGGATTAAAATCAGCTAAGTTGATAGACGTTCCGGAGTTTACAATAAATTTTACTTCTGGAAAAGGTTCTTTCTCCCTACTTGTATACTTTTGGTAAGCCAATAAAATAGCCAACAAAAAGACCATGAATGCCAATTTCCGGTAATAGTTTTTTCTCATCATCTAGTAAATTTACACAGAAAAATAAAGCATAGCAAGAGGCAGCTTTAAAGTGATGAAGATTAAGTATTGATTTTATTTTAAATGGTTAAAAAGTAAAGGCAAATTTGATTTTTTATATGATATAATTTCATAATTGTTAACCTGTTATGCATTTTGATATTTTAATGTGAGCTCGGACTAAAGTGGTTTTGAAGCCGGGAGCTGGAAGCTGGGAGTAATGTAGGACATAAAGAATAACGATTTATCTTTTCTATTGACCTTAAGGTAAAAATTAATGATGTCATAGGTTAATTGTTATTATTTAAATACGACGAGTTCTGTCGCTTTGATGAAATACTTTCGTGTATCAAAAATTTAATAGATATACATTTTAATAAACATAAAAATATATTAAATCGTATTAATGTGGTATTTGTAATGTTAAAAATTGTTAAATTCGCGAAAAATTAAACTAGTAATAACTTTAAAAACAATAATAGATGAAAAAGCTTTACATGAGTACACTTACGATGTGTATGATCTTGGGTTTATCTGCTCAAGATGTCGTCTGGCAACGAGACATAAAGTCTTCTACACAGGATTTTCTAAGCCAGGTTACCACAACAATCGATCAGCAGTATCTTATTACGGGAAGCAGTATTCAGGCGGGAAGCCGGAAGTCGGAAGCTGGAAGTGCTACCGGTCAGAATAACGGCTATGATTTCCATTTGGTAAAACTGAACCAACAAGGAGAGCCGGTTTGGGAAAAATACTTTTCCGGACAAAATCATGATTATTTATCAGCTACGGTGACGACACAAGATGGTGGATTTCTTCTTTCGGGTACTTCATACTCAGGAAAAGGTCTGGATAAAAAAGAGGATTCTAAAGGAGGTTCAGATATCTGGTTGATCCGTATCAATGAATTTGGAGATGAATTATGGCAAAAAACTTTAGGTACTTCAGCAGATGAAGAAGCAAGGGCAGTTATTCAAACTACTGACCAAGGATTTATTGTAGCAGGTAATGTGCAGAACTCATCCAAAGGCTACGGTTCCAAAGATGTTCTGATTATTAGGTTAGACAAAGATGGTAAAGTTTTATCCGAACAGATATTTGGAGGAAAAGGCTTAGATGAAGTTGAGAAAATGATTCCAACAAAAGATGGCGGAGCATTATTAGGAATTTATTCCCGAAGTGGAACAAGCAATATGAGCAATGAGCAATCAGTAATGAGTAATACTTCTTCTAACAACTCAAAGTCCATTGCTAATTACTCATTACCCATTGCTTATCATGCAAAAGCCAGTAGCAATTTTGGCGAAGGAGATTATTGGATTGTAAAGCTGGATAAAAACGGAAAAGTTGAATGGGAAAAGAATTATGGAGGAAAGGGAGATGATCATATCAGAACCTTAGCACTGACTTCAAACGGATATATCATTGGTGGCGAATCCAGGTCGGAGCGTTCGGGAAACAAAATGGTAGGTGTAGAAGAGGGGACTGATTTATGGTTGATTGCTCTAAATAACAACGGAGATGAACAGTGGCAAAAGTCTTATAATTTGGGTAACAGGGATATTTTAATGGGAATGAATGTGATTCAGAGTAAAGATACAAGATACAAGAATCAAGATTTAACCAAAGGAGTCCTTTTAGGTGGTTATACTCAGGCAGAAGGAAGGGTACAAACGGATGATGAAACGTTCTGGATGCTGTATCTGGATGGGAACGGTAATGAACAGTGGAGAAAGCACGTGAAAGGCGAATCCCGAAAGAAAGAAGAGAGGCTTTCAGATCTGAAGCTGAACAGGGATGGATCGATCGTGCTTGCAGGAACCAGTGCAGAAGAACTGGGAAAGGAAAACTGGAAAATTGTAAAGCTTGGGGATAAACAAGTGGACCAACTGATAGAAAAATATGATATCAAAATCTATCCAAATCCTGTTTCGGATTATGCTTATGTGGAAATTGGTTTTGATTTTAAGGAAGCTGAAATTCTTCTCTATGATATGTCGGGAAGACAATTGCAAAGCCTGAAAACGAAAAATAAAGTGACCAAGATTAATACGCAGGCTTTGATACAGGGGGCTTATTTGGTGACGATAAAAACGGATACTAATAAAACAGCAAATGCTAAACTAATTAAAAAATAAACACCTATGAGAAAATTACTATTACTTTCCATTATCATTTCCGGATTAGGAAATGCCCAGATCCAAAGAAATTTTGGGGATACTCCGGAGCCGGTACCTTCCATTTCGTCTTTTTCATCTTATATTAATACTCCTGTTTCCCTTGCAACAGGTGTTCCTAGTATTGCTATTCCTTTGCTTTCATTACCTACCCGTAATAAAAACATAGAAATCTCCACTTCACTAATATATCATACCTACAATGCCGCAGAAGGTAAACCAGGTAATGAAGTAGGGGTAGGCTGGGCTCTACTAAGAGGAGGAACAATTTCCAGAGTTATTAATGGAGATCTGGTGGATGAGTTTTATGATGACGCCAGTAAAGCAGGATATAGAAAAAATACATTTGATGATGTATATTACTACAATATTCCCGGAAATTCCGGAAAATTTAAATTTATAAGAGATGTTGACAATAATACCTTTAGCATAAGCAATATTACAGGGAATAACATTAAAATAGAATACACAAGAGATCCTAATACAGCTACCCTTATTTCGAATTCTTTTACCATTACCGATGATAAAGGATTTAAATATATTTTTAACGACTACAGCCGGGCTTTAAACGGTACAAACTTTTATTTTAAATCTGCATTTTATCTGACCAAAATCTTAGATGAAGGAGATGCAGAAATTGCTCATTATTTTTATCAGAAAGACAATAAATATAAAGGAAGTGGAAGCACTGTGTTATTATATCAAAATTGCAGATTAAGCGAAATTTCCACAGATTTTGGAAAGCTTAATTTTGAAGATATCTATGAGTCCTCGAAAGAAACTGAAAATGATGATCCCTATAAGATCAATAGTATTTCATTATCAGATAGATCAGGAAGGCTCATTTCCAAATATAAATTCTCTTATATTAATGGATCAAGGCGAGAATTGAATACATTAGAAAAGTTAGACAATACTCAAAACACTGTTGAGAAACATACATTTGAATATACAGATGTTTCATTCAATACCTATAAAGCACCTCAAAATGGAGATTATGCTTGTCCGGGTAATTCCAATGCAATTACAACGACTAAATCCCGTGCTCTAAAAAGAATGACCCTGCCTGAAGGAGGATACATCTCCTATAATTTTGAGGCCAATGAATTTTTTACAGATAAAAGTCAACTTCAACTAAGTAATGATACCCTTACTGATCTAAAGCTTCAATCTCTTACTGCAGAAAATATATTTTTTGACACCAATCAAAGCCGTATTTATAATATTCATATTGACAATCAAAAAGCACTTTATATAGGCTTTTTTTATGACGAAATGTATGAAAACCAATATCCGATCCATCAACCTCATGTTATTAGTTATCAAATAAAAAAAGCCGGTGTAGTGGTTAATCCTACCCTTGCTGTATGCGAGAAGTATATTCTTCCGGCAGGTGATTATACCCTTGAAATCAAAGGTTATGGAAATGGTAATATTACCTATAACTCTATTGTGACGCAGCCCATGCCTTATAGAAATGCAGAACCCATTAATGTTGGTTTGAGAATCTCTCAAATTCGCTATTTTGATGCAGATAATACTTTAAAAAAGAGCATGAGGTATGAATATAATTCATTTGATACCTCTAACACTTCAAGTGGAGGAATTTATGTTTCTGAAAACTGTGAAGGGGCAAGTGAATTTTATGACGGACGGACGGTGCTTTATAAAAATGTAAAAGAAATCTATGGAGACTCTACCAATAATCTTGGTTATACTCGATATTACTTTAAAATGCCGGAAGATTTCACATCGTCAATCGGAACCGTTAAACCCTATTATAATCTCACTTCATCAGGTATTCTCTATAAAAAGGAAGTATTTAACCAACAAAGTGTAATGACTGATAAAGAAGAAACAGAATATGTGATGGACGATATTCCCGGTGCTCCTGTATATGGCACATGTTCCGGGTACAATTCAAAAGCAGCATGGATTAAATCTGTAAAAACAATATCCAATACCTACTACAGTAATGGAAGCAGTTTACAAAATACAAATGAAACGACTTTTAATGCTGTTAATTTTGGTCCCTCCATTATCAAAGAAACTTCAGCAGAAGGCAAGGTTATGGAAAAAAGCATAAAATACGCAGGAGATCTTAATAATATCCGCCTGATTAATGCAAGTATGACCTCAATTCCACTACAGACAGAAACTAAAATAAATGGGGTTCTAGTAGATAAAACAGAAATAAGATATGATTCTTCATCAGATTTACAGCCTTCATCTATTCTCAGTTTTAATGCTCAAAATCAAAGTTTACAAACAGAAGCTTCGATGGATGTATATGATGATAAAGGAAACCTCGTTCAGGTAACCGGTAAAAATAATATTCCTGTGACTACGATCTGGGGGTATTATGGAACCCAACCTATTGCTAAAATAACAGGAATTCCTTACAATCAGGTAGCAGGCTTACAAGTTGTAACAGCTGCTATAGCAGCTTCCAATGCAGATGCTGATAACCCTAATAATGAAGCTAATTTATTACAGGCTTTAGAAGCTCTGCGAAAAGACCCGGCTTTGAAAACTTATTCTATCACAACTTATACTTATGATCCCCTGATAGGAATTACCAATACCATTTCCTCCGGAGGATTAAAAACGAGCTACCTCTACGATGCTGCCGGTAGATTGATCAAAGTTACAGATGCTGCAGGTAAAACGCTTAAAGAATATCAGTATAACTATAAACACTAATAATGATGAAAAAACTTTTAAACATCGCCATTCTGATGTTCTCGGCAGGCTATTCCTATGCACAGACACTGAATGCCACTCCTACAGAAAATTACACTTATTCCAAGACCTGCCTGGATGAAAATTGCATCAAAAAAACAGAAGAAGTTAAATATTTTGATGGTTTAGGAAGACCCAAACAGGTGATAGGGATCCGGGCAGCCCCTTCAGGGAAAGATATCGTTGCTCATACCGAATATGACCAATTTGGAAGAGTAACCAAAGATTATCTTCCAATACCGCAATCCGGGACCCAGAATGGAGGATTGTATGCCGCTCCACTTGGAAATGCAGCTGCTGTCTTCGGAGGAGAAAAAATTTATTCCGAAAAACAATTGGAAAATTCCCCGTTAAGTAGAATTAATTCGATAACCCCTTTGGGGAATGATTGGGCCTCACGTCCCTTACAAATGGGGTATGCTGCCAATACAGCAGGAGAAGTAAAAAAATATATCGTTACAACTTCATGGGTAAACAATGCCACATTCTCTACTCTGAGCGAAAATGGAACATACGGAGCCAATCAATTGGCAAAAAATACGGTAACAGATAGTGATGGAAATACCACCGTTGAATTTCAAAACACTGCCGGGCAAACTGTTCTTGTACGTAAAAATGACGGAACGCAGAATGTAGATACTTATTATGTATACAATGAATATGGCCAGCAAGCTTTTGTACTCCCTCCACTGGCGGTTACAGCTTCTATAGACCAGACGGCATTAGATAATCTGTGCTACCAATACCGTTATGACGGACTGGGAAGACTTGTAGAGAAAAAACTTCCCAGTAAAGGTTGGGAATATATGGCATATGATAAGGCAGATCGTCTGGTTTTGTCTCAAGATGCTACCCTCAGAACGCAGAATAAATGGTTAATTACCAAGTACGATCCGTTAGGAAGAGTGGCTTATACCGGACTTTTAGAAGGTGGAGACAGATTGGGAAGACAAAACAACATCAGTAATGGGATCATTATTGAAAGCAGAAACAACACGGGATTTACCAGAAATGGGATAACGGTCTATTATAGCGACAATAATTTCGTTGGAGAAATTCCTACCATATTAAGTGTTAACTATTATGATACCTACCCTCCGGATAGTCCATCAAAACCTACCCAGGTTTTCGGACAAGATATTATCAGTGATGATATGGGAACTTCTTTAAATACAAAAGGACTTCCCACAGCTTCCTATATAAAAAACATAGAAGATGATAATTGGACTAAAAACTGGAACTGGTATGACTCTAAATTAAGAGTGATAGGAACTTCTACCACCAATCACCTGGGCGGATATACAAACACCGAATCCAAATTGGATTTTGCAGGCGTTCCCCAACAAACCAAAGTCTATCACAAAAGATTGATAACCGATACTGAAAAGGTTATTACTCAATATTTTGATTACGATGAAGGAAACAGGCTTCTGGTACACAGACATCAGGTTGATAATAATCCCGTTGAGATTTTGGCACAGAACGAATATAATGAGCTTTCTCAATTAAAAAATAAAAAACTGGGAGGAACGACTCCTTCTACTGCTCTTCAAAGTATTGATTATACTTATGATATCAGAGGTGCACTTATTAAAATCAACGATCCGGCTAACCTCAACGGAAAATTTTTCGGGTATGGAATCAAATATACCAATCCGGAATATACCAATATTGCTTCCGGGAAATACAATGGAACCATTGCCGAAATTGATTGGAGAAACGCATCGGATAATGTTCTGAAAAGATATACTTACACCTATGACGGTCTCAACAGACTTAAAGACGCCATCTACTCTGAACCGAATTCTACCAATCCTTTCAATAATTACTACAATGAAAGCATGACCTATGATTTGGGAGGAAATATTAAAAACTTAAAAAGAAATGCCTTTCCGATTTCAGGAAACACGGCCACTATGGTGGATGACCTCTCTTACCAATATACAGGAAATCGTCTGGATAAAGTCGTTGAAAATGCGTTGAACAATACCGGATATGAAGGAGGGAATAATCTTATTTCCTATGATGTGAACGGAAATATGAAAGATATGCTGGATAAAGAAATAGAGTCCATTACCTATAACTATCTGAATTTGGCAAACCATTTTACCATCCAACATTCAAGTCCGTTTGGTCAACCATCAAGCACGTCTATTGGATATGTATACCGTGGGGATGGAGTAAAACTCAGGAAAAATTATTACAATGTAATGGGTAGAGGTGTCTCTGTCACCCGGATTACCGATTATCTGGATGGGTTTCAGTACACCTATGAAGATAATGGGGGGATCTGTTTAACCTGCAAATCAGAAGTCGCTTATGAGCAACAGGCTTATAAAAGTATTATTACTCCGGGACTTCCAATATTTTCTGATTGGAAATTGGATTTTGTAGCTACTGCAGAAGGTTTTTACAGTTTCACACAAAACCGTTATATTTACCAATACAAAGACCACTTAGGAAATGTAAGGGTTAGTTTTGCCAAAAACAGCGCAGGTGCTCCTGAAATTATCGATACCAACAACTACTATCCGTTTGGGCTTAACCATATCGGAGGAGGAAATAGTTCCAATTTTGGAAGCTTCAACTCTTATAAGTATAATACAAAAGAACTACAGGAAACGGGTTTTTATGATTATGGAGCGAGGATGTATATGCCTGACCTCGGAAGATGGGGAGTAGTAGATCCACTGGCAGAATCTACAAGAAGATTATCTCCATATAACTATGCTTTAGATAATCCAATCAACTTTATAGATCCTGATGGAAGAAAAGCTGTAATGCCTATGTTTCCTAATCCTGAAGGATTAGCAGTACCAGTAGAGTCATTTTGGTGGATTAATACTGGCCTAAACCCTACAGGAACAGTAAATGGTTATGTGGTACGTGCTCTCTTAGGGGGACCTTCTCCTTCTTTTCAGAAAGAGCAAACTTTTGGAGAAACAGAATTATTTAGACAACTTATGGCTTTTGCCTATTTTAGAGATATTGATTTTTCAAAGTTTGGGGCGGGATTAAAAGATATTGATGACCCAAATCCTATTAGAAAATATTTGAAAAATGAAAGTAATTTTAATAAATGGAGTGGTATTGAAACAACAAAAATGCAATATCAATTAGATCATAGTAATGCTATTTTAGAATTTAAACAGACAATTAATAAGACAGAGAAATATATTGGATACATAGATAAAGGGCTTGAATGGACTCCTGCTTTAACCGGAATAAAAAGTCTTTATGATTTTATTAAGGAGGGAGCAAAAAGCTTAAATCCAACTTCACTTATATTTACATTAGGAGCATCAACTATTGCACTTGAGAATTATCAAACAGGAGAGTTTCTAGATATGTATAAAAATATCCAAAGTAATTATTTTGATATACATTCTAAAAATCCCAATAATATGAAAGGAATAACAGTGAATATAGATATGATTAAAGGACCTCAAAATCACATTTGGACAAAATATAGTTTTTATGATATATATTCGCATAGATATTTAGGTGGTAGAACTTTTGAATAAATTAATAATATGAAATTAAAATTAAGCGTACTGATTTCAACTCTTATCATATTCTTTATCCGAATATTTTGGAAAGAATCAGTTAATATATTTAATGAAAATCTTAACTTCCTATTTGAAATAAACTTAAATAAGGTTGTAATATATATATACCAAATGTTTGTGATTCTTTTTGTTACTTCTATAAAAAAAATCAATATAACAATACAAATACTTTTATTATTCATAAATCTTTTTTTAATTGCATGTTATTGTATTCACCTTACTTAAATTTCTAATAATATAAAAAACTTTTCTCTGAAATTTTCAGAGAAAAGTTTATATAGGTCTGTCTGGATCTACAAGAAGATTATCTCCATATAACTATGCTTTAGATAACCCTATTAGCTTTATTGATCCCGATGGAAGGAAAGCGATTATGCCTCTTTCAGGGAATCCGGATGGTATTGGGGCTCCGGCAACCTCATCTTGGTGGCTAGGCATAACTGGCGAAAGAAATAATACTGGATCTACTGATGTGGGACGTGGTGGTGGAGCTTTTGAGCGTGCTCCAAAAACCTATGGAGAAACACGGGATTTTGCCAATATAATGGCAGAAGCTAATGCAAAGCCTAAACCAAGCATTTTTAAACGTATTGGAAATTTCTTTGGAAGTCTATTTGGAAGAAATAAAAGTGTAGTAGAAGTTGGACCTGTTGAACAAATCTCAGAAGAAAGTTTTTCAAAAACTGATGTAAGCTGGTCTATTATTGGAGCCTTATTGTTTGGAAATGGAGACCCCTATTCTGCAATTGGAAATGCAGGTGTAGGACCTTATGCGGAAGAAAGGGAAAATGTGGGGATGGCTGCAATGTTGTTTATAAATCCGGAGGCAGCGGCCGAGGGATTAGAAAGAAAAGCTATTTCCAGAGCAGCAATGTCGAAGATTTGGGGTGCTGGACTAAATTATGAATGGAAAACAGTACTGCATCCAGAAACTTTAGAAAAAACAATTGAAAAGGCTTGGGGTAAAGATGCGGTCGGAACTTTTGATAACATTATAGAGCAACTTGCAAGTGGAAAGGCGGGAGGTAATATTCATTCTCTTTCTAGAGAATTGAAGGGTTTTAAAGCAATTGATATGCCTGGTACAGGAACCGGTAGAGGAGCTGGACGTGTTATTTTTAAAGAAGCCTCTAATCAAATAGAAATTATTGGAGTAGTTAAAGGACATGATTATACTAAAATTTTAAAATAATGGAAAATTGGGATTTAAAATATTCGATAGCAGAGTTTATTGTGCCTAGGCTTGAAGCTTACAAAAATGAAGTAGAAAATAATAATATTATGTCTATACCATTATGGATAGAGGAGCATAATTTACCATTTACCTTAGACCATAATAAAGAATATTCAGAAGAAGAGATAAGTTTAATAAATAAAGAATGGGCCATCATACTACATAAAATAATATTCTCATTTAAAAGTTTATTAATTCCCCAAAATGAAATAAATTTTGAAGAATTACAAAAGATTCAAAATGAAGGAATGCAGTTGTTTGCAAAATATTATTTTAATTTATGGGACTGAAAGTGAAAAACATAAATAATTTAGTAATATTAAATAAACAAGAGTAAGTTATCTTACTCTTGTTTCCTTACGAGTACAATCGTCGCAAAGGAGACAGGTTTTTATGATTACGGAGCCAGGATGTATGTGCCTGATCTGGGAAGATGGGGCGTTGTAGATCCACTAGCTGAAGCAGCATTTTATAGGGCTGATTTTAGAAGTACAACACCATTCGAAGACGCCCTAGAACTAGCAAAAAGTTTAACAAAGTAAAATTATGATAAATTTAAATTTAAATACAGCTATAGATATCTTATCATTGGACCAGTATTCAAAAATGACAGATAAAGAAATAGAAGAATTAGCTGAAGCCGAAGGGATTAAAGATGAAGAAATTTTTAATTATTTAAAATATAAATATATTGGCATAAGAGTTTCCTATATTGAAGAAAAAATCAAAACCTTATATAATTTGCCAATTAACGTTTCTGGTAAAGCTAGGGAATTAATTTCATGTTCTTGTTGTAATTATAAAACAATTTTAGAAAAAGGTAATTATGAAATTTGTAAAGTTTGTTTTTGGGAGGATGATGGAATTACAGATGAGTCAAAATATAGTGCTGTAAATCATATGACTCTAAGAGAAGCCATAGAGAGTTTTAATAAGATAGGCGTAATTTCAGATGTTTTTTTAAAATTTTCAGTTAATGATAATAAGCTAAGGTATTATAAAGAAAATTAATTGAAATATTTGTGTAAAAGTCCCGATGGAAGGTGGGGATTGGTTATCGATCATGACTATACAAATACCAACAAGTTCAGCAGTAAAATGGAAATAAAATTTTTATCAGGAGAAAAATCGTTATTGACAACGAAATATATAAAGCTCATTCGTAAAAAAGATTTTGACAAAATAATTATCAAAAGAGATGATATTAAGTCTATCAATCTCCAATTTGGAGAGATCTCTAAGCAGAATATAATTATTAGAGTTTTGTTTGAAGGCCTTAAAACTTTTAAAAACGATTATTTTTTTAATGTCTCAGATATCTTAATTAAAAACAGAGAGATTATTTTAGCAGGAATCCTTAACGATCCTTTATGGATATATAATCAGGGATATATAGATAATTTTAAACTTCTCACCGACAAAAAAGAAAAAATAAAATGGTATGGATTAAATGATAAACAAAAGTATTATTATTTAAGGGGGTGTTTCTTACTTAATGGAATTAGAGAAAGCATAGATAACACGAATTCAATTATAGAAATTGACTTGTCAAAAGTCAGAATCGATTTGGATGTCTATTATGAAATTGGAAAAGCCTTTTTTAATTCATATGGATATTTTGGGACTGAAATAAATTCATTTATAGATTGTTTAATTAGTATCAGTGCATCAATTAAAAAAAGAAAAAAAATGCCAATTTTAAAAGTAAAGGGACATAATAACTTTGTAAAGTATTTTTCAGATAATATTTTGTTTGATGACATTTACCAAGAATTTACAAAAAGAGGTTACGAAATTATAAATTCAAAATAATATTTCATTAAAATAGTGGAAATAAAATTTTTATCAGGAGAAAAATCGTTATTGACAACGAAATATATAAAGCTCATTCGTAAAAAAGATTTTGACAAAATAATTATCAAAAGAGATGATATTAAGTCTATCAATCTCCAATTTGGAGAGATCTTTAAGCAAGATTTAGTCATCAGAGTTTCTTTTAAAACTTTTAAGAATGACTATATTTTTAAAGTTTCTGATTTTGTAATTAAAAACAGAGAAATTGTTTTTATAGGGATTCTTGATGACCCTTTAGGAATATACGATCAGGGATATATAGATAATTTTAAGCTAATTTCTGATAAGAAGGAAAAAATAAAATGGTATGAATTAAATGATAAGCAAAAGTATTATTATTTAAGAAGTTGTTATTTTTTAGGAGGGTTAAGAAAAACTATAGATAATACTGAGCCAATTATAGAGGTTGACTTATCAAAAGCCAGAACTGATTTAGATATATATTATGAAATTGGAAAAGCTTTTTCTAACTCATATGGGTATTTTGGAACTGAGTTCCATTCTTTTAGAGATTGCTTAATTAATATTGATGAATCAATGAGAGAAAAAGAAAAAATGCCAATTTTAAAGATAAAGGGATATAAGAACTTTGAAAAGTCTTTTTCAAATAATATTTTATTTGATGATTTTTACCAAGAATTTGCCAAAAGTGGTTTTGAAATAATAAATTCAAAATAGTGTTTTTTTTAATATACGGAAATAAAATTTTTATCAGAAAAGTATAAATCCACTATAAAATTCTGTGATTATATAAACCTAAACTTTAACTATGGTATATTCATATATTAAAACAATAGTTTTATTTTTATTTTATTTGACATATTCAAAAATATATGAATATCTATTAATATGGTTTTCAAATAAAGGTATATTGGCAACTATAGATAGGGGGTATTTATATTTCGCTGATACTATTTTTTGTATACCAATAATCATTTTATATTTTATCTTTTTTCAAAAGCAAACGAAGCCATTACTTAATGGTGTAAACTATAAAATACTAATACTTATAACTTTATTAGCAATATGTTTTAAGACTGTAGAAAATCCTATCACAAATATCAATTACATTATAACTAATAAAACTATTAAGATCCTAGATAATCCTATTGATTGGAGCACTTTTGATTTGGTATTACTTTTTTTTAATACAGTTTTGATCGTTCCTTTTACTGAAGAATTGTTATTTAGAAGAATAGCTTTATCCTATTTTAGTAATTCTGATCTAATGCCTGGACTAATTTTGTCGAGCATTTTGTTTGCTTTGATTCATGTTGATGCAAATATTAATTTGTTAACTTCTTATAAACCAATTATTATGTTTTTTTTAGGGATCATTACAGGTTTAGTGTATTTTAAATATGGCTTCATATATAGTTTTATATTTCATTCAACTTATAACTTGCTTTGGTGTTTGTTACACTTATATAGAGCTGAATACTTAAAAATTTTAATGAATTTAAATTTTGGGTCTATTTATTGGCTAATAATATTCTTTTCTTTAGGGGGATTAATATTACTATTTAGAAAGTTAAATTTACATTTCCCATTATTTCTGAAAAAGGAATGTTAGCATTCTCCCTCTCAGCTAACGTCAGCCTTTTCTAACGCGAGCATCTTGCTCGTGCTTAGAATAAAACAAAACCTTTGCAATAGTGAAGGTTTTGTTTTTATAAATTGGAAATAAATGTAAATTTAAAAAATCTTGTTAAATAGCACGAGCTGGAAGCTCGAGCTAGCTGGAGAATATTTAGGCGGGGGGTACTTTTCAATAAACTATTATTAACTATAT
Organism: Chryseobacterium sp. PMSZPI; assembly: GCF_002835665.1. Lineage (GTDB taxonomy): Bacteria > Bacteroidota > Bacteroidia > Flavobacteriales > Weeksellaceae > Chryseobacterium. Next base: position 55,320 of record NZ_PIZV01000071.1, on the reverse strand, counting down.
GAAACTAAAATTTTGCGTATTATTTTTAACAGGAATTATATTTTTTATTAGATTATTTTGGAAAGACTCCAATAATATTTTTAATGAAAATATAGCTGTACTATTTAAGGAGCACATAAGTAAGATAATTGTCTACTTATATCAAGCTTTAGTAATTATTTATATTTATTATGTAAAAAAAAATAATGCGGTAATATTATCGATTTTATTACTTATAAATCTTTTTTTAATTACATGTTATTGTATCCGTCTTACTTAAATTTTGTACCCTTAGTACAAAGATTGCACTCGTAGGCTTGAATAATAAAAACCATTGCAAATTTAGACATACCCAAAAAATTTAGACACTTTTTAGGGCATGTCCACTCCAGGAAAGTTGACTCTATATTAAAATTGAATATGAATGATTTAATAATAAATGATCTGTATGAAATAAGAAATTATCTAGATCAAGTTGTTAATTATATAAAAAGAATAAAAGATCAAAAAGATATTTTCAGTTCTTCATTTTCTCAAACTAGAGAACATCTATATGAAATTTATAATGACAGATTCGATTACAGTATTTATTCGGGAAACTATTTTGAGGGATTACCGGAAGTGGTAAAAAGAATGAAATATTCGGATTTAAAAAATGTGAAACTATCAGTAATAGATGGAGATAAAAAGAGTTGTTTTATTTTTAGCAGTGAGGATTTCACTGTTATACTTGGGATGATTTTTTATGATAATTGATCTAATTTCCTCCGTTGACCCGAGCATCTCGCTCGTGTCAAGAATAAAAACAAATATCCAATCAAAATAAAACCACCGCAATAGAACGGTGGTTTTTATATTTTAAAATACTGCAAACTTCAAATATTGCAGCCTTATTCCTCTTTATCTCCCAAAGATTCCTTCAATTTAATAAGCTCGGCTTTTACGAACTCTAATCGGTCGATAAGAGTAATGGTTTCAGAAATTTTACTGTTGGTGGTTAAAGCGACGCGGGCTCCGTCTAAGGTGTAACCTTTTTCTTTTACCAAATGATAGATCATCTGTAGGTTCTTGATGTCTTCAGGAGTGAAGTAGCGGTTTCCTTTTCTGTTTTTTTTAGGTTTGATAATAGGGAATTCTTGCTCCCAATATCGTATTAATGAAGTGTTTACGTCAAATGCTTTAGCAACTTCTCCTATAGAATAATACAGTTTATCAGGTAAATTTATTTTCATTTTACTACTCCTAAACTTCAAAGATAAAAATTTTTTAAACTTTCATCCAAATATATCTTTCAAAGTCCTGATAATCCTCATCTTTTGGAAGGCTTTTAGCTTACTACAACATCAATATTTTGTTTGTCTCTTTGTATTAAGTATTTGTAGTTTGTCTTTATTTACAGTACTTTTATGGAGATCAATCCATTTTTGTTTATTTTAAATAGAATAATGAACCCAATCTCCGTTCTTCATATCGACCTTTTTCAAGCCGAAAGAAATACCTCGGACTTTTATTTTAATACGATGAAAGACCATTTGGTCTTGGGGCATAGGCATATAGAGAAACCCCACAGACATGACTTTTATGCGGCTGTACTTTTTACCAAAGGAAGTGGAGTTCATGAAATTGATTTCCAGAAATATGATGTTTCAGAAGGTAGTCTTTTCTTTTTATCACCGGGACAAATTCATAGTTGGGAGCTGTCCGAAGATATAGAAGGATATATTTTCTTTTGTTCCCAAGAGTTTTATGAAATGCATTATGTGAATCAAAAATTGAGAAACTTTCCCTTTTTCGGATCCATATCTTTTCCCAGGAAACTCCAGTTGGAAGCTGATGATTTGAAAGAAAATATCGATTTGTTTCAAAAGCTGGGAACAGAATATCAATCCAGAAATATGATGCGGGAAGGGTTGATTCTCTCCTTAATGTCTCAGGTTTTTATCAATGCAACAAGATTATTTTCAAGAGATTTTGATACTCAGGCTTCTTCTGCGGGACTTTCTTATTTTAAACACTATCAGGATTTTGAAAATTTACTTGAGCAACATTTTACAGAACAAAAATCAATGGCTTATTATGCCTCTTTATTAGGTATTTCTCCCAAGCACCTGAACAGGATTGTACAGACTGTTGTTCAAAAAACAGCGACAGAGATTATCACGGAAAGGGTAGTGCTGGAAGCCAAAAGGATGCTGATGTATCTTGATGAAAGTCTCGTTGAAATAGCCTTCAGACTTGGATACGAAGAATATTCATACTTTGTAAGAGTCTTCCGGAAAAGCTCCGGAATGACCCCTACGCAGTTTATGAGGAAATATAAGGCTTAATGAGTTTAAAGTTTAGGGTTTAAAGTTGCTGGTTGTTTTTTGTTGCTTGTTAATGAAGGGATTAGTGGTGTCTTATGAATCTCCTGTGAAATCCACGATTCACTTGCGAAGCAAAATTTATTTAAGTTTAAAGTTTAAAGTTTAGGGTTTAAAGTTGCTGGTTGTTTTTTGTTGCTTGTTAATGAAGGGATTAGTGGTGTCTTATGAATCTCCTGTGAAATCCACGATTCACTTGCGAAGCAAAATTTATTTAAGTTTAAAGTTTAAAGTTTAGGGTTTAAAGTTGCTGGTTGTTTTTTGTTGCTTGTTAATGAAGGGATTAGTGGTGTCTTATGAATCTCCTGTGAAATTCACGATTCACTTGCGAAGCAAAATTCACTATTGACATTATCCCTAATCCCTATAACCTACAACGCCAGTTTAAATGGTCCTTCAAATGTAGTTTCAAATGAATCCACCATTTTTCCTTCTTCATCAAAGACTCCAATGACCATATTTTGTTTTGAAAATTTGATCTTATCTTCAGGGAAAGAGATATTGATATTTCCTTTTAAGATCTGGTCTCCTTTCAGAATGATTTTTTCAGATCCGAAATAAGTGATTTCAGCATCTTCAGGACTCACGACTTTAATCGTCAGAATTTTTTTCTCATTCGATTTATTCAGAAGAGTATAAATGAAGGTATTGGTGATTTTACCTTCTTTAATAAAGAACGTAGAACCTGCAGGTTTAATAAACTTCGCTTCCATAGAACCACGGTCATACATTAAAAAGCCAAGGAAACCAACTAACAGAGCCAGAATGACAGTAGTAGCTTTCATTCTCGAAGTAAATTTGAATTTCTCCTGATTTTCAATTTCAGATTCAGTGGCATAACGGATCAGTCCTTTAGGCAAACCTACTTTATCCATAATCTCATCACAGGCATCAATACAGGCTGTACAGTTAACACATTCCAATTGTTGCCCGTTTCTGATATCAATTCCCGTAGGACAGACTACAACGCATTGATTACAATCGATACAGTCTCCTTTACCGGCTGCTTTTCTGTCTTCATTGTTTCTCCATTTCGAACGTCCTTCCCCTCTTTTAAAATCATAATAAACATTAATGGTTTGTTTATCGATTAATACTCCCTGGAGTCTTCCGTAAGGGCAAACCAGAGTACATACCTGTTCGCGAAGCCATGCAAAAACAAAATAAAAAGTCATCGTGAAAAAAATCATCGTTATAAACTTTAAAGGATGTTCTGCAGGTCCTTCAATCATAATCTGAAACACCTGTTCATAGCCTACGATATACATAAACATGAAAGTTGAGATCACCATAGAAATAAGGATAAATACAGACCATTTGGTAAGCCTTTTTCTAATTTTTTCAGCATCCCATTCCTGTCGGTCGAGTTTCATTTGTTTATTTCTATCACCCTCAATCCAGTATTCAATTTTACGGAAAACCATTTCCATAAATAGGGTTTGTGGACATAGCCAGCCACAGAAAATTCTTCCGAAAACTACAGTGAACAACATGACAAAAATAACAGAAGTAACCGCTCCCAGAGCAAGAATGAAAAAATCCTGAAGGTAAAACGGCTGCCCAATGATAAAGAATTTTCTGTCAATAACATTAAATAGGAAGAAAGGGTTGTTGTTGATCTTTACAAAAGGCAATCCAAAGAAAAGAGCAAGTAAAGCATAACTGGTATAGTTCCTATAATTGGTATATTTACCTTTGGGTTTTCTGGGGAATATCCATTTCCTTTTTCCGGTTTCATCCATGGTTCCCACAGAGTTTCTAAAATCTTCATTTTCAATCTCCAAAGATTTGATATTGTTGGACTCTGCACTCATTATTCTATGCTATAAAAGTATTAAGGTAGTATTTTTATACAGGGCTGTTTTTGAATTTTATATTGTTTTTTTACAATAAAAACCTTATCATTTCCTTTGGTACAAAGCTCTGGATTATATTAAATGACTCCTAATATGATCTACTTATAAAATAGTACAATTGGGACATTTTATTTTTAGCATTGTATTGAATCAAAATGAGAAAATGTTTTTGAATCCTGTAAAGCATATCGTACATTGCAGGTTTAAAAATGAAGTATGAAGAACATTTGTAAAATAGGTATGATTGGTTTGGTTTTCGCATTAGTAAATTGCCAATCAGTAAATAGTAGTAAAATGTTTTATGAAGGTGTACAACCGAAAATGGTTTCAGATAAGTTCAGTTTTACGGAAGGTCCATCAACAGATAAGGAAGGTAATGTGTATTTTACCGATCAGCCCAATGATAAAATTTATTATTGGGATTGGAAAACGAATCAGATCATCGAGTTTTTAGATAAAACAGGAAGAGCAAACGGAACTCATTTTGATAAAGATGATTTCCTGATTACCTGTTCGGATGATCAGGGGGAAATGTGGAAGATTTCAAAAAATAAAAAAGTAGAGGTATTATTCAAAGATTTTGAAGGAAAAAGGTTCAACGGCCCCAATGATGTCTGGAATGATGCTTTAGGAGGAATGTATTTCACAGATCCTTTATACGAGAGAGAGTATTGGATTAATTTTAAACAAGAATTACCACATAAAAGTCTCTATTACAGAAGTAAAGAAGGAAAGATCACTAAGCTGGAAACCTTTACGCAACCCAACGGAATCACAGGCAGTGAAAAACTAAAAAAACTGTACATCTCGGATATTGATGCAGGAAAGACATATGTTTATGATATCTTGGGAGAAGGAAGATTATCCGACAAAAAACTATTCTGTGAAATGGGCTCGGATGGAATGATCTTGGATAAGCATGGTAACCTTTATTTAACCGGAGACGGTGTACATGTTTTTAATCGTGACGGAAAAAAGATTTACCATATTTCCATTCCTGAAAAATGGACATCCAATGTGACTTTCGGAGGAGAAAATAATGATATTCTATTCATCACCGCTTCAAAATCGGTCTACACTTTTCCGATGAAAGTAAGAGGGATAAAATAAACGATAATAGATTATATTAAAAGCGCTTTAGATTTTCAAAACAAAACTTTAAAGCGCTTTTGTAATATTGTAAACTTGTAAACTTCCCGTTAAAAATTCTTTGAATTTCCACCATTTCTCAAAGGTAGGGGGATGTCATTATCTTCAATTGTTGTGTTTTCGAAAACCAGAGGTTTGCAATGAACTTATGTGTACTTTATATTCGCAAAACAGTTAACTTAAATAACTTAAGTGTTTAAATCTTTTGTGACTTTTGTGGTTCATAAGTCAGATAGGCGGTTTCAGCTAAGTTTAATAAGCTACTTCCATTTTCACTTTTTTTCCCTTCAGTTTTTCATTCTGAAGCTTTCTTAAAACAGTATTCACCTTGTTTCTGGCAACGGCAACATAAGAAGTAGTGTCCTTTACTTCAATAACACCTACATCTTCTTTTTGTAACTCTCCTTTTTTAAGCAAATATCCTACAATATCCACCTTATTGACCTTATCTTTTTTTCCGGCACTGATGTAAATCGTTTGGAAAGGAGTTTTTTGCGGAACTTTAGTAAATCCGGCAACACTTTCTTCAGGAGTATCATTCTTGATGAAAGGAAAATTATCATCCTCATTCATAATCAGGTAGACAAAACCTTTTGCATTCATCCTTGCTGTACGGCCGTTCCTGTGGATGAAAGCATCTTCTTTCGGAGGAAGTTGATAATGAACAATAGATTCCACTTCAGGAATGTCAAGTCCACGGGCAGCTAAATCCGTTGTGATAAGGATTCTTGCTGAATCATTTCTGAATTTCAGTAAAGCACGTTCTCTTTCATCCTGTTCCATGCCTCCATGGAAGGTCTCTCTATCGATTCCCATTTGATGAAGAAGCTCGGAAATACGGTCTACTGCATCACGGTGGTTGCAGAAGATCAAAGTCCTTCTATTTCCGATTTTACAAACCAGATTAAAAAGAGTATCCAGTTTTTCTTCCGGAATTGTCATTACTTTTCTCAGTTGAAGGTCCGGTTTAACATCGTTTTCTTTAAGGAAGCTGATTACTTTTTCATCCTTTAAACCTGTAAATGCAGGAATTTCGTCCATTGCAGTTGCAGACGTTAAAATTCTTTGAGAAAGTCCTTTTAAAGAATTACAGATGAACTCCATATCATCATGGAAACCTAATTCCAAAGCTTTGTCAAATTCATCCAGAACCAATGTTTTAATAGTTTTCGGATCAAAATTGTTGTTTCTTAAATGGTAAACCACTCTTCCCGGTGTTCCGATTAAAACAGCAGGAGCTTCAATTAAATTATTGACCTCAATCTTTTTATCATGTCCACCATAGCAAACAGAAACCTTAAAATCAGTTCCCATTGATTTGAAAACCTGTTCAATCTGTAATGCCAGTTCTCTGGCAGGAACCAATATTAATGCCTGAACTCCCTGAACATCCTTTTTCAGATTTCTGAGAACCGGAAATAAAAAAGCAAGCGTTTTCCCTGATCCGGTAGGAGAGAGCAGTACAATGTCCGTATTGTTTTCAGAAGCTTTATAAGTAGATTTCTGCATCTGATTCATATCCTGAATCTGCAGCTTTTGATAAATTGATTGTAGTTCCATGGCGCAAAGGTAGTGAATTTTGTGTTTGAGGGTTTGAGAGTTTTAGAGTTTTAGAGTGGGAGAATTAGAGCGTTTGAGTGTGAATAAAATTATTGCTCTTCTTTGAATTTGAGGGTTGTCATTCTGAAAGGAGCGAAGCGTAGTGAAGAATCTCAACTTTTTATAAATTGTTTTCTTTATTATAAAATAGAGATGCTTCGACTCCGCTCAGCATGACAACTCTAATACTATGTGTTTAATTATACATTGTCATGAGTATAGACTAAAAGTCTACGAACGCAGTTCACGAAGCCTTTCAGTATGACGTAAAATGTTTTCCTATAGTCGTTAGTGAATCTTATTGGTAATCAGTTTTTTAAGAGGTTGGAGAGTAAATACAAAACTATTGCTTATCTCAAATAAAAATCATATCTTTGCACCCACTTTTTGTGCTAAAGGTCTAAGAAAGTAAAATAGTATATATTAATAACTTCCGTATTTTTCAATCACATTTGTTAAGACCGTTGAAAGAGAAGGAATACAAATTTATTTAGAATTATGTCAAAAGAGACAAATTCAGCAGAATTATTATTAAACCAAAACGTAGCACCTGAACAATTTGACTGGGATTCTTTCGAATCTGGTCTTGATGCTGATGCTAGAAAAGAAAAAAGCGATTTAGAAGAGATCTACAACGGATCATTAAACAACCTGGACGATAACGACGTTTTAGTTGGTAAAGTTGTAAGATTAACTGATAAAGAAGCTATCGTAGACATCAATTTCAAATCTGAAGGTGTTATTTCTCTTAACGAATTCCGTTACAACCAAGGCCTAAAAGTAGGTGATGAGGTAGAAGTAATGGTTGACAAAAGAGAAGACAAAACTGGTCAGTTACAATTATCTCACAGAAAAGCTAGAACGCTTAAAGCTTGGGATAAAGTAAACGAACTTCACGAAACTGGAGAAATCGTTAACGGTTTTGTTAAGTCTAGAACTAAAGGTGGTATGATCGTTGACGTTCACGGAATCGAAGCATTCTTACCAGGTTCTCAAATTGACGTTAAGCCAATTAAAGATTACGATCAGTTCGTAGGAAAAACTATGGAGTTCAAAGTTGTGAAAATCAACCCTGAGTTCAAAAACGTAGTAGTTTCTCACAAAGCATTGATCGAAGCAGATATCGAAGGTCAGAAAAAAGAAATCATCGCTCAACTTGAAAAAGGTCAGGTTCTTGAAGGAACTGTTAAGAACATCACTTCTTACGGTGTATTCATTGACTTAGGTGGTGTAGATGGATTGATCCACATTACAGACCTTTCTTGGTCTAGAGTGAACCACCCATCTGAAATCCTTGAGGACGGACAAACTGTAAAAGTTGTAATCCTTGATTTCGATGATGAGAAAACAAGAATCCAATTAGGTATGAAGCAATTAGAAGCTCATCCTTGGGATGCTCTTTCTGCTGACTTAAAAGTTGGTGACAAAGTAAAAGGAAAAGTAGTAGTTCTTGCTGACTATGGTGCATTCGTAGAAATCGCTCCAGGTGTTGAAGGATTAATCCACGTTTCTGAAATGTCTTGGTCTACTCACTTAAGATCTGCTGGAGATTTCGTAAAAGTAGGTGATGAAGTTGAAGCTGAAGTATTAACTTTAGACAGAGAAGAAAGAAAAATTTCTCTTGGTATCAAGCAATTATCTAAAGATCCATGGGAAAACATCGAAGCTAAGTATCCGGTAGGATCTCAGCATGTAGGAACTGTAAGAAACTTCACTAACTTTGGTGTATTCGTAGAGTTAGAAGAAGGTATCGACGGTCTAATCTACATCTCTGATCTTTCTTGGACTAAGAAAATCAAGCACCCATCTGAGTTCTGTGCAGTAGGTGATAAATTAGATGTTGTAGTTCTTGAGCTAGATATCCAAGCTAGAAGATTATCTCTAGGTCACAAGCAATTGACTGAGAACCCATGGGATAAATTCGAAACTAAATATGCTGAAGGAACTATCCACGCTGGTAAAGCTGTAGAAGTTCACGATAAAGGAGCTTCTGTACAATTCGAAGATGCTGAGGTTGAAGCTTTCTGCCCTTCAAGATTATTAGAGAAAGAAGATGGATCTAAAATCAAAAAAGGTGAAGATGCTCAATTCAAAGTAATTGAATTCAACAAAGAATTCAAGAGAGTTGTAGTTTCTCACACAGGGATCTTCAGAGACGAAGAGAAGAAAAACGTAAAAGAAGCTTCTTCTAGAAACGTATCTTCTTCTTCTAACAACGAAGAAAGATCTACTCTTGGAGATATCGATGCATTAGCAGAGTTGAAAAGAAAAATGGAAGAAGGTAAATAATCTTTGAACCATTTATAAATAAGGAGCCGCTCGTTTGAGCGGCTTTTTTGTTTTTTAAAAAGAGAACCATGTCAAGGTTTAAAACCTTGACATGGTTCTTTCGTGATAAAGCTTATAGTGATTTTATTTATCTATCACATCGAACTCTCCTGTTAATTTTAATTTATAAGTTGTAACTTTGCAGGCTGTAAAAAAATTATGAAGAAGAAAAATATACTAAAAGGTGTTTTATTTGTAGGAATTGGAGCTAGTATATACGGTATGTTAGCCACGTTTGTAAAAATGTCATATCATGACGGTTTTACAACTTCTGAAGTGACGACTTCTCAATTCGTACTAGGTTTAGTGGGACTTTTGATCCTTAATTTTATTCAAACAATAACCTCAAAGCAAAAACTTCCATTACCTACTTCTAAAGAAGTCAGAATGTTGATGCTTGCAGGAACTTCCCTGGGAGGGACGAGTTTGTTTTATTATATTGCTGTTCAATACATCAATGTTTCCATAGCGATTGTATTGCTGATGCAGTCTGTATGGTTTAGTGTCGTTGTGGAAAGTATTCTGACAAGAAAATTACCGAATGCGAGAAAAGTAATTTCTGTGATTATCGTATTGTTGGGAACCGTATTGGCTACTAACCTTATTAATATGGAAATAGAGCTGGATTGGCACGGAGTATTCTGGGGATTAATGGCGGCAGCTTCTTATACCTTGACGATGTTTACTTCAAATACAATTGCAACTCATTTACCTGTTTTCAGAAAGAGTCTTACAATGCTTGCTGGTGGGGCTATTATTGTTTTTGCATTCTTATTCTTTGCTCAGATAGGGCCTATGTATTTTGATGGATTAAAATCGCTGTATTTGAACTTCACGGAAAATACGGAGCATATTCATCCTTTTAACTATTCAATTTTTTGGACTTATGGGATCGTTCTGGCTTTGTTTGGAACAATTATTCCTCCAATTTTATTCAACATCGGTTTTCCAAATGCAGGATTGGGGTTAGGAAGTATCGTTTCCTCATTAGAATTACCGGTTTCAGTAACCATGGCTTTTGTTTTATTAGGGGAAAAAGTTTTTTTAATACAATGGGTAGGAATTGTATTGATTCTTTTTGCTATTGTTTTAATGAACCTGCCGTCTAAGAAAGAGAAAGAAATTCCAATGCCGGAATTATCTTAAAAATAATATTTAAATACAAAATAACAATTAAAAAACCGCTCCATAAGGAACGGTTTTTTTAATTTTAACCATCTAAAATCAATTTTCATGAAATATTTCAGAAATGCAGCGATGGTTATTATGTTGGTTACGGCATCTGGTCTTATGTCTTCACAGGTAAGACCTTTAGATGCAGTATTGTCGGATTATCCATATCCTTATGAAGTTCATTTTATCACATTAAAATCCCAGAATAACGACCTGAAGATGGCCTATATGGATGTACAACCTCAAAAGGCAAATGGAAAAACGATTATGCTTCTCCATGGTAAGAACTTTAATGGAGCTTATTGGGAAAGAACTGCCGGAGACTTAGCATCGAAAGGATTTAGGGTAATTATTCCGGATCAAATAGGATTTGGAAAATCATCCAAGCCACAATCGTATCAGTTCTCTTTCTCTCAATTGGCGGAAAACACAAAAGCAATTCTGGATGAATTGAAAATTGAAAAAACGATTGTTCTGGGCCATTCGATGGGAGGAATGGTAGCAACCAGGTTTACATTACTATATCCGGAAAGGGTTCAGAAGTTGGTTTTGGAAAATCCAATCGGGCTTGAGGATTATAAAACTTTTGCAACCTATCAAAACATAGATCAGGCATATCTGTCAGAGTTAAAAAATACAGCTGAGACCTATAAAAATTATCAGTTAAAGTTTTACTATGATAATAAATGGAAGGAGGAATATCAGCCTTGGCTGGATCTGATTGCCGGCTGGACGTTGCATAAAGACTACCCATTGGTAGCCTGGGATGCAGCACTTACAACAGACATGATCTATAATCAACCTGTTTGCTATGAATTTAAAAATATAAAAACGCCCACTTTACTCATTATTGGAACAAGAGACAGGACTGCCATAGGTAAAGATAGAGCTCCAAAAGAGTTACAATCCAAAATGGGGCAATATCAGGAGCTAGGAAAGAAGATACAACGTGAAATCACAGGTTCAAAGTTGGTGGAGCTTGAAAATGTGGGACATCTGCCCCATATAGAAGTCTATTCTCAATTTTTTGATGCATTGTATGATTTTATTAAATAACTGAACAAGTCCGACAATTTCAGAATGAAAAATAACGTCTGTATTTACAAAAATGTTGGTTTTTACATTGAAAAGAAAATTGAATGAAAAGTAATATGAAAGTCCAAAATAAACAGGTGAAAAGTAATAATTTCTTGGTAGTTTTTCTCTCCATTATATTTATACTTTCATTTCTGGTAATGGGGATTGGAGGAGTATATTATTATTGTAGTACAATTTACAGGCATATCAATTTAGTATCTGATGGAGTCAAAACGGAAGCAAGGATTACGGGGTATAAAGAAAGCTGGTCGAAGGATGGTAATGAGATTGAATACACCAAAATGTATTCTCCGGTTATCACATATTATGATACTTCCAATCATTCGTATACCCTTTATACTGATTATAGCAGTAACAGCAGAGAATGGTCTAATGATGTAACCGTGTATTTTGATAAAAAAGATCCTTCCAAAGCCATTCGTGGTGGATTTTGGCATCTTTGGTGCTGGCCATTTATATTCCTGTGCCTTTACATGATCCCATTAGTAGTTGGATTGTTTATTATAATATATTACATTAAAACAGTAAAAAAGAAAAAACCGTTTATAGCTTAAACGGTTTTTTCTTTTGATTTGAATACCAGTAAAGTAATTACTCCAATCCCTGAAAAAATGAGGCATGATATTCCCAAATTTTGAATAAATCCTATACTTACCAATCCGCTTCCTATCAGTACATAATAAATAAGTCCCAGCAATGCTCCTGCACTTCCGGTTTCGTTTTTATAGTTTATCAGTGCGGTGCTTAAAATATTAGGAATAGCCATACTGAAAGCCATCACGATGAAAAAATAAGGAATTATAAAATAGACTCCTTTTCCCGTTAATAACCAGACAAATATTGAAGCTGTGAAAGCGCCAAGTGTGCTTATTTTTACTAAAAAAGAGGGTTGGAAATTCTTCATTAGAAGGTATCTGTTAAGTTGTGCTCCTGCAAATGTGCCTGAAGCCAGTATGATGCTGCTATACCCAAATGCATAGGATGAATATTGCTGCTCTTTAAATAGAAAAGGAGCCAACGAATAATAAGAAAATAACAAAACATTAAAACACATAATCAATAAGCAACATCTTATGATCTTATAGTCCTTAAGCATTCGTTGTAAAAGATTAAATACAATATTGACATTGATTTCTTTTCGAGTGTAAAGGGTTTCGGTAACTTTCTTTCCGGAAAGAAGATAAAATAAAACAGCTAACAAAAACAACAGTACAAATACTCCCTGATATCCTGTAGAAGAACCGAGTAAAGAGCCTGTAATCATCCCGATAATCGGGCTGATGGATAAACCGATTCCAATCCAGGAAAATACTTTGCTAATACTTTCTTTATTATACGTATCACGTAAAATAGTTTGGGTAACAATCGAACCTACCGAAATCCCAAATGCAGAAATGACTCTTGCCATAAGAAGAATTGAAAAGTCAGGAGCAAGTACAGCTGCCAGCGCTCCGATTCCATACGTGATCAATCCGTATTCTAATGATTTTTTCCTTCCGATTCTGTCACATTGTATTCCCCAAAAAGCTACCCCTAGTGCGAATGCAATGAAATATAAGCTTATGGTTAAAGTTGTGGATTCTTCTTTCACTCCAAACTGCTCCTGTACCAAAGGAAGAACCGGACTATAAATGGTTTCTACAAACTGAGGAAGCATTACAAGCAGAGTTAACAGCCAAAGTGGATTTGTCTTTTTCATTTTTTCTGCAAAGTTTTGAAAAATTCGAAGTATATTTATAATGGTATAAAAACAAAAAATATCAAAAATAAGACATGGCTGTACTGAAACAAAATGAAGAGTTTGATGCAGATGCTATTCCGGAAAGAGTAGTAGGGATTGCTTCTGATATGGTGATGCATGATTCCGGGTTTCATGCTCATAAAATAAAAGCTCAGTTGTTGTATGCTCCATCAGGATGTATGACGGTAACGACTTCTGATAAGCAGTTTGTTTTGCCTCCTTTCAGAATGCTTTGGATTCCGGCTAATGAAATTCACCGGGTTAACTTTAGGAATATTGTGGCATACAGGTCTATTTATTTTGATGCAATTGATGCTGAGAAATATATGGGTTCAAGTCTTAAAGTCTTACATGTAAATCCTTTATTAAAAGCAATTATTGAAAGAATTTGTTTTTGGGAATGGGTTCCTCTAAATCGTGAACAAGAAAATATTATAAACGTTTTCTGGAATGAAATGATTGTAGCTCCTCAAGAAAGACTGGAGCTGAAAATGCCCTATGATATTCGATTTAAAAAGATGGTGGAAGAATGGACTCAACGGGTATCTGTACCACCCATGTTAAAAGATCTGGCAGGGAAAATCGGAGTTGTGGAAAAAACAATCACGCGCATTTTTAAAAAAGAAACAGGATTATCTTATCAGGATTGGAGGCAGCAATGGCGTCTTCAAAGATCCATTGAGTTGTTGGTGGAAGGAAATTCAATAGGTGAGGTTGCTTATATTTTAGATTTCTCTTCTGATAGTGCTTTTATAGAATTTTTTAAAAAACATACGGGATCTACGCCACTACAGTACCTTCTGAAAAATGAATAAAACCTCCAACAAAATATTTCTTGTCCTATGAAAAGTTCATTGAAAAATAAATTACATAAAATTGTATAATCAAATACAAAGCTTTATGGAAACCATGGATAAAAATAATGTAGAGAATTATACTCATACAATAGAAGTAAAAACACCAACAGATAAAGCATACGATGCTTTGACGCATAAAATCCCTCTTTGGTGGACTGAAATGTTTGAAGGGTCATCCGCGCAAGTGGGTAATGTATTTACGATAAGATTTGGGGAAAGCATTCATAAAACAATGCGTGTAAAAGAGCTTATTGCTCACTCAAAAATTATCTGGTATGTTGAGGATTCTCGGATAGCCCTTCCGGAATTAAAGAATCAAACAGAATGGATTGGAACCACTATAGTTTGGGAGATAGAACAGAAGGGAGAGGCAACATTGATGGAAGTTACCCATATAGGTTTGAATTCAGCTGTTGAATGTTATGATATATGCGCCAATGGCTGGGTGCAGTTTCTCGGTAGTTTAAAGCTGTTTCTGGAAACTGGAAAAGGAAAGCCGTATACAGAATAATCTATCATTAATCACGGATTTGTATTTATGGAATTTAATTTAACGCAAAGATTTAGCATATTATTTTGTATTTTCAAGGGAGCAAAGAATGGAATCAATTTCATTGATTCTTTCTAAGCGAATGCATATCCACTAAGCTTCTTCAGCGACAAAGTCACACTTCTTAGCTCCCTAAAATAAAGCATTTGAATCATCTTTCTTTGCGATTAAAAAATGATCTGTTTGTTCAATAAAGTGTATAGATTTTGTACTAATTTCCGGCTTTTGCACTTGATCCTTAATTACTTATCGGAACTTTATAAAAAGAGGCTGTCTACATAAGTAAACAGCCTCTTTTTGCATTTATTGTTGTCTGAATTATTTCTTCTTGTAAGCAGCGTCTTTAATTCTCGCTTTTTTACCTCTAAGATCTCTGAAGTAGTAGATTCTAGCTCTTCTAACTCTACCTCTTCTGTCAACCTCGATTTTTTGAAGTGCAGGCATGTTGATAGGGAATACTCTTTCTACACCTACATCACCAGACATTTTTCTGATGGTAAAAGTTTTTGTAGATCCAGTACCTCTCAATTGGATAACTGTCCCTTTGAAGAACTGAGTTCTAGTCTTTTGTCCTTCTTTAATTTCGTAATACACAGTAATTGTATCACCTGCTTTGAATTCAGGGAATTCTTTTTTTGCAATGTACTTGTCTTGTACGTACTTTAATAAATCCATTATTAATAAAATAAAATGTTAAAGCTAAGCAACTTACACGTTTTTCGTCAGAGGTTGAATAACAGGATGCAAATGTACAAAATACTTTTTGAATATACCAAATAATATATGTGTTAAAAACTATAATTTTTAAATTTCGATTTTGTTAAAAAATTAACATTTTCTTTAAGTTATCATCAGACAGAGTTTATATACGTAACCTACTTTTGCCCGAAATGAAAATCAAAATAAAGATTATTTAAATCATTGATTTACAAACTCTACATTTCTACACCTATTTTAAATTAACATAATTATGAAACATTATTTCTTCTTTTTTTGTTTCGCGGTCCAAATGGCATTCGGACAAGTTTTGTTTCCGTATTTACAAAACCCGACTCCGAATTCTATGATCGTCAATTGGAAGACCTCTTCCAACAATGAAACAACAGTGATCTATGGAAATTCTCCAACGAACCTTAATGTAACCGTAACAGGAACAACCAACATCTTTTCGGATACAGGATACAATAATAATTATTACTATCACACGGCAAAAATTACCAACTTGCAACCGAATACAAAGTATTATTATAAGATAAAAACAGGAGCTAACGAGTCTGCTATTTACAATTTCAGAACGCTTCCTCTACCAGGGCAAGCAGTTACAGCAGACGGAAAAATCCGCTTCCTGATCATGGGAGACAACCAGATCAAGGCAGAGCCAAGATATGATACGCTTACTTTAAATGCTTTCAAAAAACTAAAACAAAAATTTGGAGCTGATACCGATCCGTCCGATAATGTTGCCCTTACTTTTATGGTAGGTGACCAGGTAGATGTTGGGACGTTAGATCATTATGAAAATGTTCATTTTAAAAAGAATATAAAATTGTCTCCCTACCTTCCTATCCAAACAACAGTAGGAAATCATGAAACATATGCACCGGTGGCAGGAGGAATTCAAGGTATGGAGTCGTACTATGCTCATTTTTATATTGATGAAATTAAATACAAGAATATCAGTTCAGGAAATGAAAATTACTATGCTCAACAAGCCGGTAATGTATTGTTTATCAGCTTAAGTTCCGAACATACAGGGGCAGCTCAACAAACATGGCTTCAACAAGTGCTGGATGCCGCGAATAACGATTCTACCGTAGACTGGATTATTTCTTTAAGTCATAGACCTTATCAGGCAGAGCAATATGTAGGTGATATTTCTACATGGGTAAGAAACAATGCTGTGCCGCTTTTGGTGACTTCAAACAAATATCTGATGCATGTAGGTGCTCACCATCATCTGTACCACAGAGGACAATTGAAAAATACCCCTAATTATCAAATTATTTCCGGAGGAACTGCCTGGGATCAATATTGGGGTATGTCTAACGAACAGGACTTTGATGATGTTCAGAAGACATTGACGGATTGGACATATCAGATTGTTGAAGTGGATGTCGCAAGCGGGAAAGTAGATGTAGAATGTTATTCAATTGGAGGAAAATATACTAAAAAATATAATGAACTGGTAGATTCATTCCACCGTTATAAAAATCAACCAAAACCGATAAAACCATCAATTACCAATACTTTTTCGGGGCCAATTACTCTACCTCTGACATTGAATGGAAGTGCATTCACGTCTTCCAACGGAGAACTTTTAAATACAACACAGTTTTTGATCAGTAAAGCTGCCGACTTTTCAGTTATTGAAAAAGAATTTTATCGTGATTTTGAAAACTGGTTTGGAAAAGAGGGGAATGGCAATCCGGATATTACGAAAAACCTAAATGCAGGAGTAGATATTACTAAAGCTACTTTAGCGACAAATTCGATTACGAACGGAACTTATTATGTAAAAGTTCGTTATAGAGATAGAAATTTAGAGTGGAGTGATTGGAGTGATGTAAAACAATTTGAAATCGTCGGAAGCGTGGTTTCTAACCCAACATTTACTTTAAATAAAACTGAATATACCCAAAACGAACCCATAATAGGAACTTATACAGGAGGTCCCGGAAATCAGCAGGACTGGATTGGGATTTATAAAAAAGGACAAACTCCGGCTTCTGCCACTTCTCAGGCATATGTTTATACGAGCGGACAGACAGCGGGTACAGCGACTTTCAATAATGGAATCGCCACTAAAGGACAATATTTTGCAGGTTTCTTTGCCAATAACGGATATACAGAAATTACACCAAGAAAAAATTTCTATGTTGGCCCAAAAGTACAATTACAGGCAACTGCCGATACATACCCAGTGGGAGGAACCGTTACCATAAACTTCACCAATGGTCCGAATTTACAAAAAGACTGGATCGGAATTTATAAAATGGGACAAACTCCTGGAAGTACTGCTGCCATAAAGTGGAGCTATGTGACAACAGCCTCCGGAACCCTTAATTTCACGGGACTTCCAAAAGGATATTACTATGCTCAGTATTTACTGGAAGATGGATATAATGGAATAGGGGATAAAGTATTCTTCAAAGTAGGAGATATCGTTACCGAATTATGGACCAATAAACCCGTTTATACGTTGGGTGAAAATATTACGGCATCATGGACAGATTCTCCGGGTATTATAAAAGACTGGCTGGGAATTTATCCTCAAAATATCCAAACTCCTGACGATAATTTTGTTTCTTACACTTACTTTGATGGCATTACACAAGGAACCAAAACTATTACAGGAAATGTAAATGGCGTACCAACCACACCAGGTAACTATTATATGGTGATGTTTACCAATGATTCTTATACTGAAGTTTCAAACAGAGTTCAGTTTCAGGTGACCTCATCAAGTTTAGGAGTTGATGAAGCAAAAAGTACAGAGCGAAATGTAGTATTATATCCAAATCCTACAAAACCAGGTGAACCTACTTTTATTAAGAGTGATTATCCGATCGAGAAAATTGAATTGGTATCTGCTTCCGGAGAACTTCTCTATGTATCCAAAAATATCAATAACCAACGTTTCTCTTTGGTGAATGAAAATCTTCCGAAAGGAGTATACTTCGTTAAAGTACACGGTAGAAAATTATTTACTTTAAAACTGATTATACAATAAAAACGAGGATCTATTATATCGAAGGCTATCAGAAATGATGGCCTTTTTCTATTCAAACTTCCTGCAGATACACAGATCGCAGAGATTTACAAAAAATCTGCACCATCCGCGAGAGATAAAAAGTCATTCATAAGGAGAACTCATCTTTATAAAAAAAGCAACCCCATAAAAATGAAGTTGCTTTTACTATGATAGAATGATTTGTATACTATTCAAAATCGTTATACAAAAGATCTTCCGAAATTAACGTTTCATTCTCTCCAGAGAAGAAGTCATCTCCGGTATTGATGAGAAATTTAGAATCCTGAACGATTTTTCCTTCCGTATTGTAAACTTTTAATAAAATCCATTTTCCATTATTTTCAAGTTCCTTTACGCCATTGTAGGTTCTTAGCTTGATTTTTCCGCTTTGCAGAGTATTATTTTTTACAGATGCTTTGTAAGTGGGTTTACCTTTTACATACTGTACAATCTGTGCTGTAAAAGTGTAATCAAAATCATCTCCTTGGATAGGCTGGGTGAAAGTATACAGAATAGCTCCTTTATTATCGTATACGGTAGCTTCGTAAGTATTTTGTTTAGAGTTTAACTTCTTCTCAGACTTCAGTTTTTTCTCTTCCGAATATGTTTTTCTATTGATCAAAACACCATCTTTATATTGGTTTTCGTCTAATCCTTCATGTGATGTACCGTTATAAGGCATGTCGTCCTTATATGTTAACGTTGATTTTAATGTTCCTTCCGGAGCATAATATTTAATTTCCTGGGTAGTACCATCCTTTAATTTTGTTTCTTTTAAAAGTTTCCCGTTTTCGTCAAACTCCTTATTCAGTATAACGGAACCGTTCTGGTAAACATCAATGGATGATGTGTAGCTATTATCATAACTAAATTGATGATCCTCGCCATCCATAGGTGTATACACGTCATTTTCTTTATCGTATTGATAAACAAGATGAGCTATTTTTTTTCCGGATTCGTCATAAGTGGTTTTGTAACCGTCTTTTTTATTTCTTTTCTGTTCCTGTAGAATTTTTCCGGTCTTAGAATATACAACGCCTTCCTTTATACTACCGTCACTTTTATATTTTTCAATTTTGGAAACCCTCATCGGATTATAGTAATAGTCTACCTGAGTATTTTCTCCGGATTCAGACTTTGCACTACCAATATATTTACCTTTTTCACCATAATATTTATTTTCATAGCTGCTGTCTTTGCCCATAATGGTTTCCGTTCGGATTCCTTTAATATCCTCATCGTATATAATGGTGTGAGAAGGTATAGAATTCTCATAGGTTGTAATCGAGTTATAATAATATTCACTATCCGGATCTTTGTAACCATAAGATTTTCCGCTAAAAGTACCGTCGCCTTTGTAAACCAGATCTTCTATTAATCTTCCTGTAGCATCATAAGTCTGAGATGGTCCCACCTGAGTTCCTTTAGAATAGGTTACGGTACTCATCACTTTTCCTTCAGGCGTATACCATGTCACTTTTCCGTCAAATACTTCACTGCTTGGAGTGGTATCGGAAGCCAGACCTTCCATTTGAAGCGTTCCGTTTTTATAGAAATCTTTAATGAGGGTTAATTTACCTTTGGCAGTAGTCTCCCGATAATATTCCATTTTATCTTGAGTGGTCTTTTCCCAGTTTTCATCGAAATAAGTTCTTTCCTGTGCATATACGTTGATACTAAGTACTAAAGCAAGTAGAGCAGACGTAAATAATTTTTTCATGTTTTTTTATTAACTTTTGATTTATGTATAATTGATGTAATTTTTTATATTGAAAATAGATAACCGAAGGGCAAAATATAAGATATGGTCCAGAGACCACAAAATAATATTATATTGAAATTGTGTTTAAATACATTTGGTGTAGTAAAATATACAGCATTTCTGAATTTACAGCTTCAAATATAAATCATTTTGACGAAAAATGAATAAAGAAATGAACAGACTTGTTCGGTTTTTTCGATAAATGTTTGATTATAATTGTTTTAAATGTGGCGAAATATCATTTGAAAAATAAAGAATTTTCTAAATATTTATGATCTTCCGATATAAAAGAAAATTTATTAAATTTAGCCAACAGAAAAATCTAATATTTCATGATAGATAAAAGAGTAAAAAATGCAAAGGAGGCCATCGAAGGAATTAAAGATGGAATGACACTGATGCTTGGCGGATTTGGACTTTGTGGTATCCCTGAAAATTCAATTAATGCATTAGTAGAGAGCAATGTGAAAGATCTGACTTGCATTTCAAATAATGCAGGGGTAGATGATTTCGGATTGGGATTGTTGCTTCATAAAAGACAAATTAAAAAAATGATCTCTTCTTACGTAGGAGAAAATGCAGAATTTGAAAGACAAATGCTTTCAGGAGAATTGGAGGTAGAGCTTACACCACAAGGGACTTTGGCAGAAAAATGCAGAGCAGCTCAGGCCGGAATTCCTGCTTTCTATACACCTGCAGGATACGGAACTGAAATTGCAGAAGGGAAAGAAGTAAAAGAATTCAAAGGAAAACCTCATATTTTAGAACATGCTTTTGATGCTGATTTTTCTATCGTAAAAGCCTGGAAAGGTGATCATGCCGGAAATTTGATTTTCAAAGGCTCTGCTAGAAATTTTAACCACCCAATGGCCGGTGCAGGGAAAATTACCATTGCTGAGGTAGAAGAATTGGTAGAACCGGGAGCTTTGGATCCGAACGAGATTCATATTCCTGGAATTATGATTCAAAGAATTTTTCAGGGAGAAAAATTCGAGAAGAGAATTGAGCAGAGAACGGTTAGAAAAAAAGATTAAATTCCTGAAGGAAAATAATACTTATCATAGAAAAACAAAGCGCTGGATATACATTCAGCGCTTTTTTATTGAGTAAATTGAATTCTTTTTAATGTTTATTTGAGTGCTGTCATTCTGAATGAAGCAATGCGGAATGAAGAATCTCAAGATAAAAGTTTCCCACAGATTCCGCAGATTTTTAAACGCCACGACTGCAGGAATAAAAAGAATTCGTGCATTTGTGGCAAAATATAATACAGTATAATCAGCGACTTTGTCGCCATCATTATTCATTTATTTCTACGATTGTGGAACGGTGGTTTTCCTTTCTCCAATCTGCTGTCTCCACATCGCATAATAAAGCCCTTTTTCAGCAATCAGATGATCGTGAGAACCGGTTTCTATCACTTGTCCGCGTTCCAGAACGTAGATTTTATCGGCATGCATAATTGTGCTTAAACGGTGGGCGATAAGTACTGTGATCTGCTCTCTTTCTTTTGAAATTTCTTTTATTGTAGACGTGATTTCTTCTTCAGTAATACTGTCTAGCGCTGAAGTGGCTTCATCAAAAATCAATAAATGAGGTTTTCTTAAAAGAGCTCGTGCAATGGCGATTCTTTGTTTTTCTCCACCACTCAATTTCAATCCACCTTCACCAATAACGGTTTCAATACCTTTCTCAGCTCTTTCAAGAAGTGCTGTACAGCTGGATTTTTGAAGAGCAATTGCAAGTTCTGTTTCCGTAGCTTTAGGATTCACAAAAAGAAGATTTTCTTTGATGGTTCCTGCGAAAAGTTGGGTGTCCTGGGTTACAAAACCAATCTGATTTCTCAATTCATCAAAATCAAACTCTTTTCCATTGATCGAATTATAGAAAATATTCCCCTCCTGAGGTCTGTAAAGTCCTACCAGTAATTTTACCAATGTACTTTTCCCGGACCCACTTGGCCCTACAAATGCGATGGTTTCTCCATTTTTAACATCAAAAGAAATTGCATTTAAAGCCTTATACTGAGCCGATTGGTGTTTGAAAGAAACATTTTTAAATTCAAGCTCTTCAATCGCTCCTATTTGTTTGGGATGAAGAGGCTTTTCTTCAACGTCTTTTTTCATTAAAGTATCAAAATTATTAAGAGAAGCCTGAGCTTCACGATAAGAAATGATAATATTTCCGATTTCCTGCATCGGTCCGAAAATGAAAAAACCATAAAACATTAGAGAGAGGTATTGCCCGGGAGTCACAATATTTTTAAAAATTAAAAATAAAAGAGTCAGAGTAATCATTTGTTGCAGGAAATTAACCATCGTTCCCTGAATAAAACTTAAAGAACGAATACTTTTTACTTTTCGGAGTTCAAGTCCAAGAATCTTGTAAGTGTTGTTATTCAGACGGATAACTTCCTGTTTCGTTAACCCTAAACTTTTGACGATTTCTATATTTCTCAAGCTTTCTGTAGTACTTCCGGCCAAAGATGTGGTTTCTGAAACAATATTTTTTTGAATTACCTTTATTCTTTTACTTAATAAATTGGTAATAAAAGCGATCAGGAAAATACCACAAATATACACCGGCATAATCGACCAATGTAAGCGAATGGCATACACCGAAACGAAAATAATACTTACCAAAATTCCAAAGAAAATATTAATGAAATTGGTAATGAACTTCACAGAATCCTCTCTTACCTTCGTTAAAATGGATAGTGTTTCACCACTTCTTTGATCTTCAAATTCCTGGTAAGGCAATGCCATAGAATGCTGCAAGCCGTCTGTAAAGATTTTAGCTCCAAATTTTTGTGTAATAACACTCACAACATAATCCTGAAAAGCTTTGGCAATTCTACTTACCATCGCTGTTCCAATGAGTAAGCCTAAAAAATAAAAGGCACCATGATAAACAGAAGTTCCGTATAAATATTCGTTAAGGTTTCTGGCTAAAAGCTTTTCTTTATCAAAAAAATTGGGGTGAGTCACCAGCTGATCCAGAATATTACCTGTAATGGCCGGAGCAAATAAAGAGAAAACCTGATTGATGGTTGCCAATAATAAAGAAATAATGATCAACCATTGATAAGGTTTGAGGTATCTTAAAAGTGTTTTCATTTTTACAAAAATAATGCTGCAAAATTAATCATATTATTTTTACTAACGATGTTAATTATTAATGACAACGCTCTGTTGTTGAGGAAGATTAAAAGGCGGATACTGGAGGGAGGGAATCATTCTGTATATAAGTAATGATATTACCTGTTGTGCATTTTGATATTTTAACGTCAGTTCGGAATAAAGCAGTTTTGAAGCCGGGAGTAGTGAAGGTCATAAAAGAATAACGATTCATCCTTTTTATCGATCTTAAGGCAAAAATTAATGATGACATAGGCTGTCAATCATTATAAATAACCGAAATTAACTTTCAGCTTCCCTCTTCCAATTTCCAGTCTCATAAAGCCCTTTTATATTCAAGTGAAA
Source organism: Chryseobacterium sp. PMSZPI (assembly GCF_002835665.1). Lineage (GTDB taxonomy): Bacteria > Bacteroidota > Bacteroidia > Flavobacteriales > Weeksellaceae > Chryseobacterium. Next base: position 31,632 of record NZ_PIZV01000071.1, on the reverse strand, counting down.
ATAATTAAATTGCAGTCTAAGTTTTTATTATGCTTACAAAAGAACAAATTGCCAAAAGAATTTCAAAAGAACTGAAAGATCGTTATTATGTAAACCTGGGAATTGGAATTCCCACTTTGGTTGCCAACTATGTGCCGGAAGGTATTTCCGTAGAATTCCAGAGTGAAAATGGAGTTTTGGGAATGGGACCTTTCCCTTTCGAAGGAGAAGAAGATGCAGACATCATCAATGCAGGAAAGCAAACTATTACTATTTTAGATGGAGGTTCATTCTTCGATTCTGCTTTCAGCTTCGGAATGATTCGTGGCCAGAAAGTAGACCTTACCATTCTCGGAGCAATGGAAGTTTCTGAAAATGGAGATATTGCCAACTGGAAAATCCCCGGAAAAATGGTAAAAGGGATGGGAGGAGCTATGGATCTGGTAGCTTCTGCTGAGAATATTATCGTTGCCATGATGCACGTGAATAAAGCAGGAGAAAGTAAAATCCTTAAAAAATGTACCCTTCCTCTTACAGGAGTGAATTGTGTAAAAAAAGTGGTTACAGAATTAGCCGTACTAGAAGTTACACCGGAAGGTTTCAAATTAGTGGAAAGAGCTCCTGGCGTTTCCGTAGAAGACATTATTAAAGCTACAGAAGCTGATCTGATTATTGAAGGAGAGATTCCTGAAATGCAATTTTAGCCGATTAAGAAAAAATAATTATAACATAAAAAAGCAGTGAAGGTTTTGTCTTTACTGCTTTTCTTTTTAAACTCTTTTTGAAATTGAGCTCCGTAGGAGCGGCATATTCATAGAGAATGTAATATATTATGTAGGAAAGCTCCGTAGGAGCGACCTGATAATTGCTTGATCTTTTATTTTTTATCCTGAGCTCCAAAAACCGTCTGTAAAATACTTGTAGTTCTCATAGCAGGAGTATTTCTGATTCCGCTTTCTTTCTGGGCAACCATTTTAAATACCCCATTGATGGTTTCTGTGGTAACATACTCGTTAAGATCGGTCGTTACAGATTGGCCTGTGAATGTGTTGTATTTTGAAATCAGGTTCTTCCATACCGTATCAGCACCTACTTTTCCTAAAGAAGCCTTTACTTTGGGCTGGAAAGCTGTAAATAATTGGCTTTGAGTTTTGCTTTGTAAATAATTGGTAGCTGCATTATCAGTACCCAATAAAATATTTTTAGCATCCGTAATGGTCATGGAAGTAATCGCATTGGTGAAAATAGGAGCAGCCTCTGTAACAGCGTCCTCAGCAGCTCTGTTCAATAGTTTTACACCTTCATCAGCAAGACTTCCCATTCCGATGGAACGTAATGTAGTATCGATTTTTCTTAATTTTTCAGGCATTAAGATTTTTACTGCTTCATTTTTGAAAAATCCGTCAGTTAGAGCAAGTTTCTTTACACCATCCGTTACCCCAATATTTAAAGCTTCCTTTAATCCTGATGAAATTTGTGTAGAAGTAAGACTTCCAAGATTTACAGGCGAAGTAGTGGAGCTTCCGTTAGATGTATTCGTGGGAGTGATTGTGGTAGAATTAGTCGTTGTCGTACCTTTTGTTTTTACAGGGTTATCAAGATCAACACCTGTTTTGTTCTTAACTGTAGACTTTATAATATCCAGAAGCTGAGCTTGAGTAGATACTGAAAATAATAATCCGGCCGCGAATAAAATGCTTTTTCTCATTGTATTTTTAATTGTTTGTTCCTTTATTGAAATTACACTTATCAAAAAGTAAACCACAAAAAAAAACTTTGAAATAAATGGAATAAATATTTTGTAAAATTAGAAAAATATTTATCTGTTCGACTATACTTTTAATGATTGTTAACGGTTTAGAAAATAAATAGTGATTTTTAATGGAAATCAATTTTAATTATTTAAAATGAGTCAATAAGTTTTAGAAAATAATTATCTTCGCTAAAACCTTAACCGTATCCCATGAGACGAACACTTTCTATATTTTTTATACTGCTTTTGAATCTAATGTTTGCCCAAAATAAATTGAATTTAATTCCTTATCCTCAAAATATTCAGGTAAGTGAAGGAGCTTTTTCCATTCCTTCTGTGTTGAGTATAAGCAATGATTTACCTAAAAATGAAACTGAATATTTAAAGAAACGCTTGGCTTCAATCTTACCCTTAAAAGAGGTAAAAAAAGCTGATGCACAGCTTGTTTATTCACAATTGCCAAAGATGCCGGTAGGAAAAGAAGAAACCTATATTCTTGAAATTTCGCCAAAACAAATTCAGATAAAGTCTTATACCAAACAAGGATATTTTTTGGCACTTCAAACCTTGATTCAATTGTTTGAAGAACACCAGACAGATAAAAAACTTCCTGTTGTAAAAATAGAAGATCAGCCTAAGTTTGCATGGCGTGGGATGCATCTTGATGTTTGTCGTCATTTTTTCACGGTAGATGAAGTGAAACAATACATCGATTATCTGGCAATGTATAAATTAAATACATTCCATTGGCACTTAACGGATGATCAGGGATGGAGAATTGAAATTAAAAAATATCCAAAACTGACTCAGATAGGTTCAAAACGTAAAGAGTCCATGATAGGAGCTTACGTTGACAATACCTTTGACGGGAAACCTTATGGACCTTATTTTTATACCCAAGATCAGATCAAAGATGTAATTAAATATGCACAAGATAGACATATCACGATTGTTCCGGAAATAGAAATGCCGGGACATGCTTTAGCAGCGTTGTCAGCATATCCTGAATTGGCCTGTACCAAAGGACCTTTTGAGCCCGCTACAAAATGGGGCGTTTTTGATGATGTTTTCTGTCCGAAAGACGAAACATTTAAATTTTTAGAAAATGTTTTAGATGAGGTTATTCAACTGTTTCCATCACAATACATTCATATTGGTGGTGACGAATGTCCGAAGATAAGATGGAAAGAATGTACACACTGCCAGGAATTGATCAAGAAAAATAATCTGAAAGATGAACATGGTTTACAAAGTTATTTTATTCAAAGAATTGAAAAATATGTGAATAGTAAAGGCAGAAAGATTATCGGCTGGGATGAGATTCTGGAAGGAGGACTAGCTCCGAATGCTGCCGTAATGAGCTGGACAGGAGTGAACGGAGGAATTGAAGCTGCAAAAGCAAAACATTTTGCTGTAATGACACCGGGAGCATATTGTTATTTTGATCATTATCAAGGTGATCCACAGTCAGAGCCAAATGCTTTTGGAGGCTTTACACCATTGGAAAAAGTCTATTCATATAATCCGATTCCTGCCGAATTGAATGCAGAGCAGGCAAAATATATTATGGGAGTTCAGGCTAACTTATGGACAGAATATATTTTAGATTTTAAGCAGGTTCAATATATGATATTCCCAAGATTAATGGCTCTTTCCGAGGTAGGTTGGGGAACTTCGGATCCTAAAAATTATAAAGAATTTGAGAATAGGGTAATTGGTCAGTTTAATGTTTTGGATAAAATGAATGTGAATTATGCTAAGAGTATTTATAACATTTCAGGAAAAGTAACTCCATCTAATAATGGAGGAATTGCCTATGAATTGTCAACTTCACAGAATTCAAACGGTATCAGATATACTTTAGACGGAACAACACCTACGATTAATTCTAAAATTTATCAAACACCGATTGCGATTCCAAACTCTTTAACAATTAAATCCGCTTACTTTGAAGGAGGTCAGTTGAAAAGTGCTGTTTCTTCCCAGGAATTTACAGTATCTAAAACAACAGGTAAAAAAATAACCCTTGAGCAGCAGCCCAGTGAAAATTATTCTTTTGGAGGAGCTTTTACCCTTGTAGATGGAATTATAGGAAACACAAGACAGTTAGGAAAAACATGGCTAGGCTTCAATGGAAAAGATGTTGTGGCAACCATAGATTTTGGACAAAAAACCAATTTTTCGGAAGTTTATTTTAATACTTTGGAAAATAAAGGAAGCTGGATTCACCTTGCGAAATCTGCTCAAATTTTTGTTTCCGATGATAATACAAACTTTAAATTGATTAAAGAGATCGGAAAAGAAGAAATTCAAAATGCTAAAGGAAAAATCAGGTTGAATGTAGGAACACAAAACGCAAAATACCTGAAAATATCTATTGAAAATGCAGGGATTATTCCGGCCGGAAACCCGGGAGCAGATTCAAAAGCATGGTTATTTGTTGATGAAATTGGCGTAAATTAAACTGATTAGGATTAAATACTATGCAGGATACCACACTTTCTTCAGAATTTTCATCTTCACCTGACCTTGTAGAGAAGTTATATCAATACGGAATAACAAAAAATTACCGGGTAGGTGATATTATTTTGGATGAAAATGCTTCCATCCGTTCCATTCCTATTGTGATGAAAGGAATGATTAAAGTAATCAGAACAGAAGAAGACGGGCGGGAAATTTTGCTATATTATATTCAGTCAGGAGAAAGTTGCATTATGTCTTTTCTGGGTGGTATGCATAATGAAAAAAGTATTGTAAAGGCAGAAGTAGAAGAAGATGCAGAAATCCTTTTCCTTCCTGTAGACAAAGTCTCTTTATTCATTAAAGAACATCCGGAATGGCTGGATTATATTTTCAGGCTTTATCATAAACGTTTTGAAGAATTATTGGATATTATCAATGCCATTGCTTTCAAAAAAGTGGATGAGCGTTTACTGAATCTTCTTCATAAAAAATCTGAACTCACAGGATCAGATACCATACAGACAACTCATGAGCAGCTTGCTAATGAGCTGGGAACAGCCAGGGTAGTGGTATCAAGGCTCCTTAAACAATTGGAAGAAGAAGGAAGAGTAAAACTCGGAAGAAATAAAATACTTCTTCTGAAAACGCTTAATCTATAATAATACTCTCAATTTAATTCAACACAAAGTTCCGGCAAATCGAAGATTTGCCGGAACTTTGTGTTCAGTACCAGAGTTATTTGTGAAATAATTGGAGTCATTAGTGTTTAATTATATCCTTATGTAACAAAAGTAGCTGTAGCTTCATTAAAACAATTCCATTTTTGCATCAGAATTAGTTGATTTAGAAAATGGAAATTATTGGTTACGCAGCATCAGTTTTAATAGGAATCTCTCTTGGATTGATAGGAGGCGGCGGTAGTATCTTAACTGTCCCTGTACTGGTTTATCTCTTTGGATTAGACGTCTTTATTGCAACAGAATATTCACTTTTTATCGTAGGTGTTAGCAGTGTAGTAGGTTCATGGTCGTATTTCAAAAAAGGCTTGGTTAATTTTAAAATGGCTTTTATATTTGGATTACCTTCCATTATTTCAATCTTTTTGACCCGAACCTATTTGCTGCCTTTAATTCCTGAAGAACTTTTCAGTATAAAAGATTTTATATTGACCCGAAATATTTTTTTACTCTTGATTTTTGCGGCGTTAATGATTCTTGCTTCATACAAAATGATCAGAACTAAAGTTTCTTCAGAAGCTGTAGTGATAGAACAGGAAGGAAATAAAACGATATGGGCAATGGTACAAGGAATTGTTGTTGGTATTCTGACAGGGTTGGTTGGAGCGGGAGGAGGCTTTATGATCATTCCTGCATTGGTTAATCTTTTAAAAGTTCCTATGAAAATGGCAATAGGAACTTCATTATTACTTATTTCTTTAAATTCTTTGATCGGTTTCTTTTCATCAGTCAACGATACAAAAATAGACTGGAATATACTGGTAGCTATTGCAGCCATTGCCATCATAGGAATTCTGATTGGTTCACAATTATCAAAGAAAATTGAGGGTAAAAAGCTAAAGCCTGCTTTCGGATGGTTTATCCTAATCATGGGAATCTATATTATAGTTAAAGAAATATTTTTTTAAATCTTCTTATGTAACAAAAGTAGCTGTACAGGAAAACGGAAAGCGGGAAATTTGTATCAAATAACAAAATCAAAAATGAATAAGATGAAAATAGAACAGATGTATACAGGATGTTTGGCTCAGGGAGCATATTATATTACTTCAGCCGGAGAGGCTGCTATCATAGATCCTTTAAGAGAAACACAACCCTATATTGAAAGAATGGAAAAAGATGGAGTAAAACTGAAATATATTTTTGAAACACACTTCCATGCAGATTTTGTGAGCGGACATATTGATTTAAGTAAAAAAACAGAAGCTCCTATTGTCTACGGGCCTATGGCAAAGACGGAATTTGATGCAATAATTGCTGAAGATAACCAGATTTTTGAAATTGGAAATATCAAAATCAAGGTTCTTCATACGCCCGGACATACACTGGAAAGTACTTCCTATCTGTTGATTGATGAGCATGGAGTTGAAAAAGCATTATTCAGCGGTGATACTTTATTTTTAGGAGATGTAGGACGCCCGGACCTCGCACAGAAGGCAACAAATATGACGCAGGAAGAATTGGCCGGACTGTTGTATGACAGTTTATATGAAAAAATTTTACCTTTAAATGACGAAATTATAGTATATCCGGCTCATGGAGCAGGTTCGGCATGTGGTAAAAATATGCAAAAAGAAACTGTAGATACATTAGGAAATCAGAAGAAAACCAATTATGCCCTTAATCAAAAGGATAAAGAAAGTTTCATTAAAGAAGTCACAGATGGACTTTTACCTCCGCCACCTTATTTTGGAATGAATGTGATGATGAATAAAAAAGGCTATCACAGCTTTGATGAAGTTTTATCGCGAGGATTAAACGGACTTTCACCAGATCAGTTTGAGGAATCAGCAGAGTTTTCAGGGGCTTTAATTTTAGATGTGAGAAGCAATGTTATATTTGCCAAAGGCTTTATACCGCAGTCTGTTAATATAGGGTTGAATGGTGATTTTGCACCTTGGGTAGGTGCGTTGGTAGCAGATGTAAATCAACCCATCCTGTTGGTAACGGAAAAAGGAGATGAAGAGGAAACTGTAACCCGCTTGAGCAGGGTAGGATTTGATCATGTTTTAGGATTTTTAAAAGGAGGATTTGAAGCCTGGAAGGAGAGTGGAAAAGAAATAGACTTTGTAAATCGAATCTCAGCAGAACAATTTGAACAGGAAATAAAAAATAAGACTGTAAAGATTATCGATATAAGAAAAGAGAGTGAATATAATGCAGAACATGTGAACGAATCATACAGCAAACCTTTAGCCTATATCAACGAATGGATTCATAAAATAGATACTGAAGAACATTTCTATATGCATTGTGGAAGTGGTTATAGGAGTACGATGGCGGCGAGTATTCTTCAGGCGAGAGGCTATCGGAATTTTACTGAAGTTGAAGGTGGTTTTAAAGCAATAGCTTCAACAGGCGTTCCTAAAAGTGATTTTGTATGCCAAACTAAAGTTTTTAAATAGATTTAGAATAAAAGAATAGATATGTTGGAGATAATAAAAGAACCATGGCCCTGGTATATTGCAGGCCCGCTGATTGGGCTCACCGTTCCGGCTTTGTTGATTATGGGAAATAAATCTTTCGGGATCAGTTCCTCACTGAGACACATATGTGCAGCCTGTATACCGGCAAATGTGAATTTTTTCAAATACGATTGGAAAAAAGAATTGTGGAATTTATTTTTTGTCCTTGGAATTTTCTTTGGAGGAATGATTGCAGCTAATTTTATGCTAAATCCTGCAGAAATTACCGTTAATCCCAATCTTCAAGCTGAATTAGCAGGATATGGAATTACAGATTATAGCAATCTCGTACCTATGCAGCTGATGAGCTTTACAAGTCTTTTTACATTACGAGGTTTTATCATGATGGTGGTAGGAGGCTTCTTAGTCGGTTTCGGAACAAGATACGCAGGAGGATGTACCAGTGGGCATGCCATTATGGGACTTTCCAATTTACAATGGCCGTCTTTAGTTGCAACAATTTGCTTTATGATAGGAGGATTTATCATGGCAAATCTCATTTTGCCCGTAATCCTTTCCCTATAAGTTTAATTTTAAAACGGAATTAAGTAATGATAAAAGAAAAAGAACAGGATATTCGTCATCAGGATGTGATTTGTGTTAATGAGAGTTGGTTTGAGCACAAATGGTATCACAATTTGAAATACCTTGCAGCAGGAGTGATATTTGGAATTATTTTCGTGAAAGCGGAAGTGATTAGTTGGTTCAGGATACAGGAAATGTTCAGACTCCAGTCCTTTCACATGTACGGAATCATCGGAAGTGCTGTTTTGGTAGGAATGATTTCAGTGTGGCTGATCAAAAAATTCAATATTAAAACCATTTACGGAGAACCCATTACCTTCACTCCTAAAAAATTCAATAAAGGTCAGATTTATGGCGGACTGATCTTTGGTTTTGGCTGGGCCATTACAGGAGCTTGTCCGGGACCACTCTTTGCCCAGATCGGAACAGGAGCACTAGCAGTATCTGTTACCCTGTTGAGTGCTATTACCGGAACATGGGTGTATGGATATTTCAGAGATAAATTACCTCACTAAAGAACTATAAAACTCTCGCATTCTATGATAAAAAGCAAATAAATTTTATCATAGAATGCGAGAATATTATAAATTCCTACAAATAAGCTACTGGAGGGAGCAAAGCTTGATGGGTAATTAAAAAATAAAAGGCTGTAGAAAGATCTACAACCTTTTGAAGTATAAAACTATGAATATATAAAATTTTCAGCACCTAAAGCCATATAAAGATTGATGCGCTCAACCCTGTATTGAAGTTCCAGATTGATGAGGTTTATCTCGTTTTTAAGAAGATCCCGTTGTTTACGGATCAATACGAAACTATTGCTTGAACCTACTTTTATTTGCTTTTGTGTGAGTTCAATATTATTTTTCAATTCATCTATAGCCTGAGTATTATAAGTAATCTGCTTTTCAATAGAATGTAAATTAGCTAACGATGACTCCACTTCATTCAATGCATTTAGAACAGTTTTTGCGTACTCTTCAACGGTCTGTTTTTGTTGTGAATTTTTTATTTCTACATTCTTTTTTAATTTTCCATTATTGAATAGAGGAGAAACCAACCCACTGCCTACCTTTAATAATGGGCTTGAAAATAAAGAATTGATGGATTCCACATTGCTTCCTGCCGCTCCCAGAGAAGAACTTATACTCAACGAAGGAAGTCTTGCAGCCCTGGCCTGTTGTACTTCATAAAAAGCCTTTTCTATTTGAAACTGACTTGCCTGTATATCTGATCTGTTTTCCAAAAGCTGAAGAGGAAAAGACTCAGGAATATCATTTTTCACAGGAGTAAAGAAATTTTGGGTGGCAAGTTTTCCTTCCGGATATTTTCCGGTGAGGAGTTCCAATGATCTTTTGGATTGAGCATTTGCATTTCTAACCTTTTCCAGATATCCCTGCAGAGAAATAATTTCTGCTGAAATAGTTGAGAGGTCCAGAGCATTGGCTGTTCCCACTTTTTTCTGAATGGTATACAGTTTTTCCAGGTCTTTGGATTTCTGAATGTAACTCTCAATTTTATCTTCCTGAATATTCCCTGCAATATTTAGGTAATAAGCTTTAGCGATCATTCCTGCAATAGATTGATGTAGTAATGTATTCTGATGTTTTGCAGAAAAATAATTGCTTGTGCTGGCCATTTGTGATGATTTGTTTTTGCCCCAAAGGTCTATTTCCCAGCTGGCTTTTAATGCAAGGCGCCGGATTTGAGTATCGCTCACCAGATTATTAGATGTATTGGCAACAGCATTTACACTTGGATAAAGATCGCTTCCTGCAATCTCCATAGCCAGTTCAACCTGATTAAGCTTTTCTTTGGCAATGATAAGATCTGCATTATGCAACATTCCTTCATCAATCAAAGTATCCAATTGAGGTGTTTTAAGAATGGTGATCCAGTCGTAAGAAAGTGACTTTGAATTCGCCTGTCTGTCAAATATCCATTCATCCGGAATTTCTATATGAAAAACAATTTCACTTCTTTCTTTCAATTGATCCATAGTTTCTTTAGTAGGCTCTTGATAACCTATGCAAGAACTTAAACTTATGGAAAGTATTCCCAATACAATTAACTTTCTGTACATTTTAATGAAGTTTAGGAATTAAGAAGTTGATTTTACTGTTCACACGTACCATTACCTTTCGGATAAGATGCAATGGTTTGATATGATCAGAATAGATGACAGCAGTTCCTCTTGCACCTACAGTAAGCTGTTTTTGATGATCTTCCAATATAAATTTGGCAATAAGTTTTCCATCCGTTTCCGGCAATTGTCTGGCAGTATCAGGAAGTCCTGCAACAGATCCGTTTCCTCCAAGCATTCCTCCGGCATTATTCATAATTCCCTGGCTAGTTGCATCAATAACATATTCCAGTTTGGCCTTAACAACTTTTCCGGGCTCTGTTTTAAGGGCTAGTTCAACTTCATCTCCTGATTTTACGGTTTCCAATTCGTTTTGAGCAAAAAATCCTATGACAGACTGTTGCTTCTGAATGAGAACAAAAGCAGATTTAAAAGGAGCCATAATAGCACCTTCATTCAATTGTACATTGGGAATAATACCGTCTGTAGGAGCTAAAACCACAGTTTGAGAAAGATTCCATTTGGCTTGGTCCAGCTTTGCCTGAATTTCGGAAACAGAGGAATTTTCTCCACCGTAAGATGCTGTAGACTTTGTTTCCAGAGACTGTTGTTGAGACTGGGCAGCACTGATGCGGGATTGCAGATCACGTACATTGGTGATAGCTTGTTCCAGATCAAATTTATTGGCAGCTCCTGCATCTACTAACTCCTGATACTGAGCTACTCTTTTATTAGCCAGATCAAGTTGGGATTGTAAACCGACGATATTTTTTCTGGAAGCGGATATATCTGTATTATAAGAGCTTACAGTAGCTTTCATATTGCTTAGTTTAGCTTCCAGTGACTTGATTTCCTGTACATAAGACTCTCTATCCAAAACGAATAGTGTATCACCCTTCTTGACCTCCTGATTGGTGCTTACATATACTTTTTTGACTTTCCCGAGAACCTGGGTGGTGATATCTACACTTCTGTTTCCTACTTTCACGTCGGAGGTTATAGGACAATAATAATTTAAACTTAGTATTAAAGCTATAGAACCGAAAATCGGTAGTGAATATACAACCACTTGTGTGGTAAATGTCCAGGGGATCAGTTTTAGTTTTTTGATGAGAAGCCAGCATATTCCGGCATATATTGCGACTAGTAATTCCAGCATGTTTGTTAATTTTCAGTTGTTATAAATTCTTCTTCTTCGATAAGATTTGTGTCTTTTGTCTGATCATTCGGGGTTTCATATTCGTAGTTGGCCCAGATTAAAGCAACCGGCCATAAAAGGCCTCCAAAAACAAGGGAAAGGAGGCACATACTTTTTATGGCTTTCAGCTGAGGATGATTCTTTTTCTCAGCTACTTTTTCCGGATAGATATGAACTTTCCAGAAAAGGTAAATTCCTGCAACAGGTAAAACAAGTAAAATTAACCATGAAGCAGCATTTGCTATATTATCTTCTAAATTGCCTGTGGATGCCTGAACCAAATTGCATGATAACAACAGGCAAAGAAGTATTGTCATTCTTTGCATAAAATAATTGTATAGGGTAAAATGATATTGAATGTAAAAAGGAGATAACCAGGTTTCTGGTTATTTTGAAATGTAATGAAAATTAAAGCTTATTCAATAATAGGTTGTGTTTTTAAGATATATTTTTCTCATTTTTGTTTTTAATGAATTGTGTTATAGTATTTTGATGAAGCAAAATTAGGCTGAATAAAGTGAGAAAAAGTATTCCTAAGTTATTTTTTTCTTTCGTTCCTTTTTTTATGAATACGGGCTGTCATTCGTGAAAGTGAATTGGGAGTAATGCCCAGAAAATTAGCAATATACTTTCTATTAGCATTTTGAGATGTAAAGGGTCTTGTTTCCAGAAACTCTTCATAACGGGAATGTGGAGAAGTAGAACAAAATTGCTCTATACGGGTCTTTGATATGGTAATGATCATCTTCAAAGATTTAAGGTATACATTATAAATGCCTTTGTGCTGAAATGCAATATCTTCGAATTCATTTTTATTGAAGAGAAAGACCTGACTTTTGATAACAGCTTCTATAGTGTACTTTCTTTCGGTTTCTCCAGAGTATGATTCCGGAGCTGCCATGATGGATGCTTCTTTTTCTGAGGGTAAAAAAAGATTGCTTTCAATACCGTTTTCATCGTCGAAGAAAAATCTCAATAGTCCATGAGACATGATGAATAAATGGTTAAAGGACTGGCCTGGTTCTGCCAGCTTCTCTTTTTTGTGAAGAAGTCTGGGGGTACTGATACTAGCCAGGATATTAATTTCTTCATCAGATAATTCCTGAAAGAACGCAATATTCCTGAAAGTTTTAAATAAGTCCATTACAGCAGTAAAGATAAATAAAAATAATACACGGATATTCCTTGTTTGTTTGAGGATTTCATGGAAGTTTTTTTTAGATTTGTTGGGCATTAATAATTAAGATACCATGAACAATAACCGAAGAAGTTTTATAAAAAAACTGGGAGTGGCAACGGCGGCACTCGCCATAAGTCCATTGGATCTGATGGCTGCTGAATCACCGAAACATCTTGACGCCAAAGCGGTCAACAACCCCATCGTTCTTTCTACCTGGAATTTTGGTTTAAAAGCCAATGAAGAAGCCTGGACTATCCTTGGAAAGGGAGGGAAAGCTTTGGATGCTGTTGAAAAAGGGGTTCGTATTGTAGAATTGGATCCCAAGGAGAGAAGTGTTGGCTACGGAGGTCGTCCGGACAGAGATGGAAGAGTGACTTTGGATGCCTGTATCATGGATGATAATTATAACATTGGTTCTGTGGCATGTCTTGAGTATATAAAAAATCCAATTTCTGTGGCCAGAGCTGTGATGGAAAAAACACCTCACGTAATGTTGGTAGGAGATGGTGCATTACAATTCGCTATTTCGCAGGGTTTTAAAAAAGAAAATCTTCTTACCCCGGAATCAGAAAAAGAATGGAAAGAATGGTTGAAAACAAGCCAATATAAACCTATTGCCAATATTGAGAATCATGATACCATAGGAATGATTGCTTTAGACGCTCAGGGAAATCTTTCAGGTGCTTGTACTACCAGCGGAATGGCCTTCAAAATGCACGGAAGAGTAGGTGATTCACCAATTATTGGTGCCGGTTTATTTGTAGATAATGAAGTAGGGGCAGCTACAGCAACGGGACATGGTGAAGAGGTGATCAGAACTGTAGGAACTCATCTTGTTGTAGAGTTGATGAGACAAGGCAGAAATCCACAAGAAGCTTGTAAAGAAGCGGTGGATAGAATTGTAAAAATTAATCAGAGAAGAAATAAAAACCTGAAAGATATCCAGGTAGGCTTTATTGCCATTAATAAAAAAGGGGAATACGGTTCGTACTGTATCCAGGACGGGTTTAATTTTGCCGTATACGATCAAAAAGGTAACCGTCTGGAAAAACCGGAATTTGCCTTAAAATAGTAAAATATCAATATAAAACAGGTTAAAGTCTGTTTTTGTAAATATCATAGAGTCTGTTTACATTTTATTAAAAATTTATTTGAACCATTAAGATGAATTAAGTTGTTGAGGGTAATTAAGAAAAAATCAAAGATTTTTTATAAGCAACATGCCTTAAAGCGGAGCTCAAACTTAATATTCTAAAAATCTTAAGAACCTTAATGGTGAAACTTATTCGTAATAAAAAACGACAAATTGATTTAGGAAATAAAATTCTTAAACTTATCACAGGCTCATACTCTATCGGCTTTAGCCAAAATTTATAGATCCAAAACAAAATATGAAAAGAACGATTGTTGCTTCCTTGTTTTTAATTATCGCATGCAAGGAAGAAAAGAAGGAGAAAGTAACTCAAATCAAACCTCAGACTAAAGAAGAAGTAATTCAGAAAACCGAACCTCAGATTAAAGAAGCAGAAGAAGCTAAGAGATGGTTGGAAAAAAGCATCGAAGATTATTTTAAAGCTGATCTCATTGCACAGGAAAAGATGATGCAGAAAATAACAACTAAAGATTATTTCGATTATAAAACAGATGCTACCAATGTTGATTTGGACATAGACGGAAGTCTTACTGAAAAAGAATTTCAGGAAAAATGGAAAGCAAAGTTTGATACAAAAGAGGCCGGAATAGGTATTGGGTTTTTAATTGCAGGACAAGATTGGAATGAAATAAAAGTAACAAAATGTCAACTGATTTCTGAAAAGGAAAACCATTTCATGTTTGATGCCCTTCTTTCCGATAAAGAACTTAAAGCCGAATATCCGATTAAAGTAAAAGTGATTAAAGAAAATGATTCTTTTTTAATTGCAGATGTATGGCAGAAAGAGGCGAAGTTTAATTAATTCTATAAAAAAATGTCAAAAATAGAAATAGCATGTTTTAATCCGGAATCAGCAATCATTGCTTTTGAAAACGGAGCAGACAGAATCGAATTATGCGATGGATTAAGCGAAGGAGGGACAACCCCTGGCTTTGAGATTACTAAAGAGCTTAGAGCGCAAATAAACATTCCGATTTTTGTAATGATTCGCCCGAGAGGTGGAGATTTTACCTACTCAGATGAAGAGTTTGAACAAATGAAAAATGATTTGACTCACTTAAAATCTTTAAAGGTTGATGGTTTTGTATTTGGTATTTTGGATGCCAATGATGAGGTCAATAGGGAACAGAACAGAATTTTGGTAGAAATGGCAGCGCCATTTCCTTGTACTTTTCACCGTGCTTTTGATAGGGCTAATGATCTGAAGGATTCCTTAGAAAAAGTAATTGATTGTGGATTTAAAACAATTCTAACTTCTGGCCAGAAACCTAATGTATCTGAAGGAAAAGAGAATCTTAAAAAACTGGTTGAACTTTCCAATGGAAGAATTGAAATTCTTGTTGGTGGTGGGCTTCGCTCATCAAATATTGAAGAAATAAGATCATTGACAAAAGCCGGTTATTTCCATTCTTCTGCAATTACAGATGGTGGAGCTTTTGCTAATGCTGATGAAGTTGTGGCTTTAAAGACCAAATAATAGATAGTCAATTGACCATTTCATTTATCTAGAATTATTGAGATTGTTTCGTTTATGAAAATAATTTAAAAGATGAATTGTTATTCCATTAAACGCAAAGTTTTAAAATAGATTGTAATATATGTGGCAAAGCCGTTGACGAAGCTTTAGGATAAAACCGTTCGCTTCATGAAATCAATTGTAAATTGATCAATCTTAGCTCCCTTAAAATATAACATCATAAAAAAAGAACCTTTGCGTTTAAAAAATAAATAATAATTATAAAAACACACAAATGAATGACCGAAAACGAACTATCCTATAAAATAATAGGCGCCGCTATAGAAGTACATAAAAACTTAGGAGTTGGTCTGCTAGAAAACGCATATGAAACTGCTTTGACTTACGAGTTGAAACTGCAAGGTTTCAATGTAAAACAACAGGTATCTTTACCGTTAAAATATAAAGAAATAATAGTAGAAAATGCTTATAAAATTGATCTGATTGTAGAAAATAAAGTAATTATAGAGGTGAAATCTGTATTGGAGTTGCATCCGATTTTTCACTCACAGTTACTAACCTACTTAAAACAAACTGATATAAGATTGGGATTACTTATTAATTTTAATACTGAACTTATTAAATATGGAATCCATAGAATCGTAAATAAACTTATTAATGAATAAAACTATCTTTTTTGCTTTCCTTTTCATTCAAAATGTAATTTTTGCACAATCTTCAGAAAGAGATTTATCCTCTGAAAACTGGCAATTCAAAAATTCAAAAGATAATAAATGGCTTCCTGCTAGGGTTCCGGGGACTGTTCATCAGGATTTGATGAATAATAAAATCATTCAGGATCCTTTCAAAGATGAAAATGAAAAAAAAGTACAATGGATAGAAAATGAAGATTGGGATTATCAAACCAGTTTTACTATATCCTCAAAAGAAGTAAAGAATGAAAATGTCAATTTGATTTTTAACGGATTAGATACATTTTCAGAAATTTATCTTAACGGAAAACTGTTGAAGAAAACAGACAATATGTTCAGGATATGGGAAATTCCTGTAAAACAAAATCTTAAAGTAGGAGATAACCTATTACAAATTAAATTTAAATCAGCAGTCAATACAGGAAAAGAATTTGCTAAAAAAGTTCCCTTTACGATGCCGGAATCACCAAGAAGTTTTGTAAGAAAAGCCCAATATCAGTTTGGGTGGGATTGGGGCCCAAGATTGGTAACTGCCGGAATTTGGAAAAATATAAAACTTGAATTTTGGAATAATGCAAAATTTGATAACATAAAGGTCGAGCAGAAAAATTTATCCACTAAAAGAGCAGATTTAAATATCCATACTTCAATATTAGCAGATAGGGAAGGGAAATATACGATTGTCATTAACGATAAGCCCAATCAGGTTCAGTTAAAAAAAGGACAAAATCAGATCGACATTCCTTTTACCATTCAAAATCCTAAACTTTGGCAGCCCAATGGTTGGGGAGAAGCCTATCTGTATGATATGAAACTCTCATTGCAAAAAGATTCGAAAGCTCTGTCTTATAAGTCTTTGAAATTAGGCTTAAGAACAGTGGAGTTGGTTCAGCAGAAGGATGAAAAAGGGAAGTCATTTTATTTTAAAGTTAATGGAAATCCATTGTATATTAAAGGTACGAACTGGATTCCGGCAGACAGCTTTTCGCCAAGAATTACCAAAGAAAAATATCAAAAATTGATCAAGGATTCCAAAGATGCCAATATGAATATGATCCGTATCTGGGGAGGCGGAATTTATGAAGATGATGAATTCTACAAGGCTTGTGATGAAAACGGAATTCTGGTATGGCAGGATTTTATGTTTGCTGGAAGCTTTTATCCTGCGGATGAAACTTTTTTAAATAATGTAAAAGAAGAAGTAAAAGATCAGGTTAACAGACTTCAAAACCATCCGTCAATTGCTTTATGGTGCGGAAATAATGAGATTGATGAAGCGATTGTCAATTGGGGATATCAAAAACAGTTTAAATATTCAAAAAATGACTCCATACAGGTGTGGAAGGATTATAAAAAACTGTTTCATGATGTGATTCCTAATACATTAAAAGAAAATCTTACAACAGATAAAAATATATATTGGCCAAGCTCTCCTTCCATCGGATGGGGGCATAAGGAAAGTTTGACAGAGGGAGACTCCCATTACTGGGGCGTTTGGTGGGGAGAACAGCCTTTTGAAATTTATAACGAAAAAGTAGGGCGTTTCATGTCCGAATATGGCTTTCAGGGAATGCCAACTTTAGAGACTGCAAAATCAATGTTTTCAGGAACTCCGGATCTGAACTTACAAAACACAACCATTAAAGCCCATGAAAAGCATGGGAGAGGCTGGGAAATCATTAATGAGTACATGAAACGCGATTACCAGACTCCAACAGACTTTATTAAATATAATTATGTTTCCCAATTGTTGCAGGCTAGAGGAATGCAGATTGCCATTGAGGCTCATCGTCGTTCAAGGCCTTATAATATGGGGACTTTATATTGGCAGCTTAACGATTGCTGGCCTGTAGTCTCATGGTCGTCTATAGACTATCTTGGAAACTGGAAAGCATTCCATTATCAGGCAAAAAGAAGCTTTGAACCGCTGTTAATATCTGTTTCAGAAACAACGGAGTCGTATGATATTTACTGTATCAATGATTTGCTTGAAGATCTACAGATCGATTCAAAGATGGAATTGGTAGATTTTGATGGTAAGGTTCTCTGGGGTGCGGGGGCGACATCTAAATTGCTGGCGAACTCAGCTGAGAAACATCTGGAGATAAAAAAAGAAAACTTTTCAAAATTTGATTTGTCAAAAACTGTTTTAAAAATTGTTGTTGGAAGTAACTCATTAAAGTCAGAGAAGTTATTCTTCTTTAAAAAACCAAAAGATTTAAAACTCCCTCAACCTACTATTACAATAAAGAAATTATCTCCGACGGAAATTGAAATATCTACAGATGTTTTAGCAAAAGACGTTTACTTAATTGGAGATACCCATTTCAGTGATAACTTTTTTGATCTCCTGCCTAATACATCAAGAAAGATTAATCTTACAAAACCTTTGGAGAAGATTGAAGTAATGAGTCTTTGGAATACATTAAAGAATTGATAAATAAAATTTCGGTGGTTCTCATATTATCATCCAAACTTTACAGAGTATGAATCTGCACAATCAGCTTAATCCGCGAGAAAATTATTTAAAAAATATAATAAAAAGACGAAGGCTACCATCATGGTAGCTTTCGTCAATACTAAGTGAAATTTAAACAATCGCCTGTTGTAATATCTTAATTCTCAATCAACCAGTTTTCTACTGCTTTTGAAAAATCAGCAAGATCAATAGGGTGTCTGCTCGTGATAAGATTTCCATCTACCACTACCGGTACATCAGATACAATACCGCCTGCATTTTTCAAATCAATCTGGATGTTCCAGTATCCGGTAAGTTTTTTACCTTTAATAATTTCAGCATTAATCAGTACAACGGTTGCATGACAAATGGCAGATACCAATTTACCTGAAGCACTGAATTTTTTAACAAATTCTACTACTTCTTGGTCATGACGTAAGTTATCCGGATTCCATGCTCCCCCCGGAATGAAAATGGCATCATAATCTTCTACTTTAATCTGATCAACAGTACGGTCTACCTTAATCCATCCTACAGGTTGTAAGTATTGTATAGCCATAATATGGGTCTGAGACATTTCTTCTGGCATGCTTAATCCAAAATTAGCCGGAGCCGGTTTGTATTTAGGGGCAATAATATCTACTTGAGCTCCCAATTGGCGAAGATACCATGCTGGTCCTGTTAGCTCGATTTCTTCAAAACCGTCTGATGAAATTACGGCAATTCTTTTTCCTTCAAGCGTTTTTTCTGTCACAGGAGTAAAAAAGAAATCTCTTACTTTTTCATTGCCTGGTGCATTCAAAAACTGAGCAAGCGGAAAGCTTCCGACAGCAGTTTTTGAAGATAATTGGCTTAATATTTCTAAATGATCAGCTACTGTTTGTTGCATATTTACATTTGTTTCCATTTTTAAATTATTTAAATGTTAATTTGATTGTTGTTTATTTATTGTAAGTTTCCCAGTCCAGATATCCTTCCATGGTAAGTCCATAATGAAGTTCTCTTTTAGGAGGAGTTAAAGGCCAGTTATTTTCTAATCGTTTTACCAGGTCAGGATTTGATATGAAGGCTTCTCCGAATGCAGCAATATCAATTGTCCCTTCATTGATGAGTTTTTCGGATTTTTCTCTATCCATTCCTCCGGCAAGGATAATAATACCGTTATACCATGTACGAAAACGTTCCATAAAGCCTTCAGGCAATGCAAAACTTCCTCTTGATTTCTGATCCATAATGTGGACGTAGATAATATTTCTTTTAGAAAGTTCCTTCGCCAGATATTCATAAGTAGCTTCTATTTCGTCATAATAAGGCATTTCATATAATCCTCCATAAGGTGTCAGTCGGATCGCAACTTTATCGGCTCCGATGGTAGCAATGGTGGCATCTACAATTTCAAGTAAAAACCGGGAACGGTTTTCTATACTTCCTCCATATTGATCCTTACGATTATTGACAAAAGGATTCAGGAATTGTTCGATGAGGTAGCCATTGGCTCCATGGAGTTCAATTCCATCGAATCTGGCTTTGATAGCGTTTTCTGCAGCCAATGCAAAATCCTGAACAATCTGTTTAACTTCGTCAGTTGCTAATGCACGAGGTTTTGAATTGATAACAAAACCTTCTTTACCATTTTCATCATACCCCCATGCATGCGTTTCGCCGGCCTGGATATCGGATGAAGAGACGGGAGCCTGTCCATTCGGTTGATTGGTGACATGAGAGACGCGTCCTACATGCCATAATTGAGTGAAAATTTTACTTCCTTTTTGATGAACAGCATCCGTTACAAGTTTCCAGCCTTCCACTTGTTCATCAGTATATAACCCGGGGATATGAAGAACTCCTTTTGAGGTCGGTGAAATTGCTGTTCCTTCTGTAATGATAAGTCCCGTTCCGGAACGTTGTGCGTAATATTCTGCGTTGAAATCTTTAGGAATTCCATCTTCATTTCTTGCTCTGGTCATAGGAGCCATTGCAATTCTATTCTTTAGAGATAATGTACCTAATCTTGTTTCTTTAAAAATATTAATATTCATAGTTTGAAATTTTAAGTATTAAAAATATTATGATATTGGTTGTTATTTATAACTTTACAAATGTTTTATTTTAATGAGTGATTATCTCATTTGTTGCTTGATTAAATTAATGATACAAATATCCGATGGATTTAATTATTATAAAAATAGTATAAATTATAATTAACTATAATTTTTATAATAGTTAAAAATAGAAATTAAATCTTTGAGATTTAAAATGAAAAAGCTTTTGTACATTAACAAGAACTGAATTCCATAAGGAGGAATGTCAGAGAATTCCCGGAAAGCTGAAGGAGAGATAGGTTGAAAGAAATTATACCTGAAAAAATATAAATTTTCCCTCTCCAACTCAAAAATCAGCCGTAAATTTGCATTATATTTTTTACAATTATGGTGAATTTTGTTCTGATTGCGGTGTGCATTATTGCAGGAATGGTATTCAAAGCAACAAAATCTATCCACCCCGATGCCCATAAAGGTATCAATACCTGGATTCTTTATCTTGCTCTACCGGCAGTTTCATTTAAATATCTGCCGAAAGTACAATGGACAACAGAAATGCTGTTTCCTATTGTTGCTACTTTTTTGATTTCTGTTTTTTGTTTCTTTTACATGATGTTTTATAGCAAAAGCAAAGGCTATTCTAGGAGGTCAAGAAGTACTTTAGAGTTGGCAAGTGGCTACAGCAATACGTCTTTCATTGGATTTCCTTTGATCAGTGCTTTTTATGGTGAAAAGCTTCTAAGTATCGCTATCATTTGTGACCAAACCATGTTCTTTGCCCTCTCAACATTAGGAATTATTGCTGCGGTGAAAGGAGGGAGCAAATCAGGAAAGGTAAGTGCAGTATTTATTTTGAAACGTTTGATTACATTTCCACCGTTGATTGGTTGTGTATCTGCTTTAGTATTATCACAATTTATAGATTTTACATTGGCAGAACCGTTTTTTGATAAGCTTGCAGCTACCGTAAGTCCTTTAGCTTTATTTTCGGTGGGACTACAGTTAAAATTTAATGGCTGGAAAAAACTGGTCCCTCAAATGTCGGCTTCCATGCTTTATAAACTGATTCTGGCTCCGGCAATTGTTTTAGGATTGGCTCTATTGCTGGGAGTAAAAGGAGATATTGCAAAAATTACCATATTTGAAGCGGCGATGCCAACTTTGGTAACTTCGAGCATTATTGCAGAGCAGTTCAGATTGAATACGAAGTTGACCAATCTGATCATTGGATTCAGTATTATAGTAGGGTTCTTTACATCTGTATTTTGGTATGAAATTACACAGTTTCTTTTTTAATAAACAAAGTGGAAATCTTCAAAAATATCATTCATAATAAACGTATAACAGTTTGAGTAGGAAGATTTCTTAATTAAAATTACAGGTCAGAAGGTGATCAAATAATATCCCAGAGCATTTTTAAAAGTTGCAGTTCTCTAAAGAAAAATTTAATTTTACACTTTAAATATTTCCCTTGCAGTACGCTCAAATTGTTTTACCTCTTAATCTAAAAGGATCTTTTACGTATAAAGTTCCGGAAGAACTCCTATCCGAAATTCAACCCGGAATGCGGGTTTTAGTCCCGTTTGGAGGTAAAAAAATTTATACAGGACTTGTTTTTGAGCTTCATGACAATGCTCCTGAAAATTTTGTAGCAAAAGACGTGATTAGTATTTTGGATGATCAACCGATTCTTCCTGAAGAGCAGATTAGCTTTTGGAATTGGCTTTCCAATTATTATTTATGTGGACTTGGGGAAATTTATCGTTTTGCTTTTCCATCTTCTTTAAAACTGGAAAGTGAAACCTATTTGAAGTTAAAACCCGGGATTGTTGTCGATTTTGAAAATCTGGATGTGAATGAGATGTATCTGATTCAGGCTTTGGAAGTACGACAGTTGATCAACCTGACAGATATTGAAGCATTTATTCCTAAAAAGGAAATTATCAAAACCATCAACTCACTGATTGATCTGCAATATATCGAGATTGATGAAAAAATTGCTGAAAAATACAAAGCAAAAGAAGTTGCCTATGTAAGAATTCATGAAGCTGTTCTGGGTAATCAGAATCTTACGGAAATTCTTTTGAAATTAAATAAAGCTCCTAAGCAAAAAGATCTGTTCCTTCTTATTTTGGAGAAGCAGACAGAAAACCCTGGACTTCCTATCAAAAAAGCAGAATTATTTGAAGATGGCTATTTTGGAAGTTCCCATTTCAAAGCATTGGCAGACAAAGGTCTTGCAGAAGAATACTACATGCAGAAAGACAGAATTGAGAGCTATGAAGGAGAAATTGAAGAGCTTGAAGAACTTTCCGAGCAGCAAAAAATAACGAAATCCGAAATTGATGAAGCTTTTGAAGAAGGAAAAAATGTTCTGCTTCATGGCGTAACATCTTCCGGGAAAACACATATTTATTTAGAAAAAATTGAAGAGTGTATTCAAGAAGGAAAAAATGTTTTGTTTTTACTTCCTGAAATTTCCCTTACCAAACAAATTACTCAGAGATTAGAAAAAAAATACGGGAAGCAACTTGGATTTTATCACCAAAAACTAACAGATTTTGAAAGGGTAGAGGTTTGGCGAAGAATTAAACAAAATGATATCCGTATTCTGATTGGTACCCGCAATGCTCTATTTCTGCCTTACCAAAACTTAGGATTAATTGTGGTGGATGAAGAACATGATTCTGCGTATAAACCAAGAGAAGTAACTCCTTATTTCAATGCTAAAGATGCCGCATTGGTGCTTGGAAGTACGTATGGAGCCGGAGTGATTCTGGGTTCTGCAACCCCTTCGGTAGAAAGTTACTATAGGGCAAGAAAAGATAAAATGAAATATATTTTCCTGGATGAGAGATTTGGGAATGTAAACCTTCCGGAATATGAGCTGATCAATTTCAAAGAAGCTCAGGAATCTAAAAAAGTTTCCGGGAACTTTTCGTTGAGACTCATTGATGAGATAAAAAAGACAGTGGACGAGAAAAATCAAGCTATTGTTCTTCATAATCGTCGTGGTTATGCTAATGTTGTTGAATGTGAAACCTGTGGTTATGTAAATTACTGTTCCAACTGTGATGTTGTGATGACGTATCATAAGGCTGCCAATGAGATGAAATGCCATTATTGCGGACAAAGAGCATCGAAACCCAAAACATGTCCAAAATGCAATTCTGAAAATCTTAATGAAAGAGGAGTAGGTGTAGAGCAGATTCATGAGGAAGTTTCCAAATTGTTTCCTGAAAATGAAGTGGATAGAATGGATGTAGATTCTATGCGTAAGAAATTTGCCTATGAAAAGCTATATGAGAAAATTGAAGAAGGCGAAACGGATATTGTAGTAGGAACGCAGATGATTTCCAAAGGTCTTGATTTTGATCACATTGAATTGGTTGCAATTCCCAAAGCGGATTCTTTATTATATGTACAGGATTTCAGGGCAGAAGAAAGAGCATATCAACTGATTACCCAGGTATCCGGAAGAGCAGGAAGGGTTTCCGGCAAAGGAAGAATCCTGATTCAGACATATAATCCTGATCATTCTGTATTTCAACTGATCAAGATGAATAATCCGGCAAAGATCTATAAATATATCCTTACAGAACGTCAGAAGTTCCATTATCCGCCGTTTACAAAGCTGATTATGATCGAATTGAAACACAGAAGAGAGGATAAGGCAGACCGTGCGTCCCAATTCCTGGGTTCTATTTTAAGAAAATATCTCCCCGAAGACTGTGTTTTAGGTCCTGAAAGAGCCCAAATTGCAAGGCTAAATAATTTATATCAATTCCAAATTTTACTCAAATTACCACGTGGTAAAAACTACGAGAAGTTCAAAGATATGGTTTTGATAAGTATGAAAGAATTTGACGAAATTACTGCGTATCAAAGTATTAAAAAAGATGTTTTCGTGGATTTTTAACAATTTTTAACAAAATTTACACTCTTTTATAAGAGGGCTATACCCCGTTTTCTAACAATAATTTCTACTTTTGGACGTTGATTAAGTGTTTGGCGTTTTTATTGAATGATTTAACTTATCATTTTTTATAGGGTCAAACTATAGAACAAAAAAAGGATAGATGGTAAATTTCAGAAAATATATTTCAAGTGTAGCGGTGTTGGCTTCTGGCTTTTTCCTGGCTCAATCTACCGTTTCTACTGTTCTTTATTCTCAGGCTTACGACAATCAAAAAAATAGTTTAAATCTACCTTCACCTGTTGGGGCATCGGTGGAAAGAACTGTTTTGTCTGCCAAAGAACTTGTAGATATTAATGTAAACACAATGATGGCGGATCCTGTGCTTAAAAATGCAACATGGGGATTCGTAGTGTATGATCCGAAAACGAAGAAGGTTATCTCTTCGTACAATGAAAGTACTCCACTGGTTCCGGCTTCTACTACCAAATTGCTGACCACTGAAACAGCAATGAATTTATTAGGAGAGAACTATCGTTGGATGACTCAATTGGAATATTCAGGTACTGTTGATGAAAACGGAACTTTGAATGGAAATCTTTATGTCATAGGAAGTGGTGACCCGTCTTTAGGAACTAATAAAGCAGGAGCATCGTCTTACAGAGACATTATTTCAGATTTTGTAAGCGGACTTTCGCGAGAAGGTATCAGAAAGGTAAACGGTGATATTATTATTCAGACAGCGCTTTTCAAAGGCAATATCTCAATGCTTCCGGAAAATGTTGTATGGCTAGAGAATAACAATTATTATTTGCCTGTAGGAACAACCCGCGGAATTAATCCGGCAAACGAAAAACTGATTGTAAAGAAAAGTGGTCTTACTTCAGAAAAGAAGTTTTTCTATGTTTCTCCTTATGCTCACCAAATGGTGTATGCCGAAAAATATGATGGAGATGGTATCTTGACAACAAAAATTCCTGATGCTCCGGCATATCTGGCTAACTCTTTCAGAACAACATTGGTGAAAAGCGGAATTTCTGTAACCGGAAAGGTAACTCCTAAAATGACAGATGCGGCTCCGGAAAGTAGAAAAATGATTTCAGCTTATAAATCTCCGACTTTAGGTGATATTATTTATTATACCAACCAACACAGTGATAATTCATTAGCAGAAGCTTTATTGAGAACTGTAGGATTCCAGAAAATGGGAGATCAGACTTCGGAATCCGGAAGAGTGGTTGTAACAGGACATTTGAGAGATGCCGGTTTTGATATGAATGGTCTAAACTATATGGATGGAAGCGGACTTTCAAGAAGTAATAATGTAACTCCAATTTCTCAGGTGAAGTTCTTAACTTCTTTAATGGATGAGAAATATTATAAGTCTTATTTGACGTCTTTACCGGTAGGAGGACAATCCGGAACACTGAAAAGAATGTTCCTTGGAGAAGGAAATGGACAAATTTTTGCTAAAACAGGTACTTTAAATAAAGTAAAAACATTAGCTGGTTATCTGAAAACAAACTCAGGAAAGACGTTAGTTTTCTCTTTAATGGTAAATAATTATGCAGGATCAGTAGATATGGTGAAAAAGAGAATGGAAAAAATTCTGGAACCTGCTTTAGAACTATAAAGTTGCTCAATTTTATATATTATAATGACCTTTTAATCAATGATTAGAAGGTCTTTTATTTTTATGATATTGTACTTTTTTATGGTGACAAGGTTCATATTATATCCTTTTGAAGGTGATATTTAAAAAAGTATTTTTGCGGAATAATAAAAAACTATGATAAAGAAAATTAGTATTCTCTTATTAAGTGTTCCTGGGTTCTATTTTGCTCAGTTAAAAACTCCTCAAGGACAAATTCAGGCAACGACTAATCCGGAAACGGAGAATGTAGGTATTGGAATCAGCAATCCTCAATCAAAATTAGACGTAGCGGGAGGAATCAATATGGCTTCCGGGTTTCCTATTCAGCTCAGTGGAAGTGATGCTAGTCATGGATTGAAATATAAAAGATATAATAGCGATAATACGTTGTTGGATGGTCCCTATCTTTATGGTTGGTCATCAGGAGCTTTAGGAATTAAGAAAGAAAATGGTCTTGAAATCAATATTTTGAGTTGGAAAGAAACCGGTAGTGTAGGTATTGGAACTAACGATCCTCAAGCGAAATTAGATGTTGTAGGAGGAATCAATGTGGCTTCCGAATTTCCTATTCAGCTTAGTGGGAAGGACCCATCTCATGGATTGAAATATAAAAGATATAATAGTGATAATTCTTTGTTGGATGGTCCCTTACTTTATGGCTGGCTAGGTGGAGCTTTAGGAGTTAAGAGAACTAATGGTGATGAATTTAATATTTTGAGTTGGAAAGAAAACGGTAATGTCTCAGTTGCTAATAAACTTGAAGCTAAAGAAATTAAAGTTACCAATACTCCCACAGCAGACTTTGTTTTTGAAACAGATTACAAACTTCCAGATCTGAAAAGTGTTGAAAAGCATATTAAAGAAAAAAAGCATCTTCCTGAAATTGCCTCTGCAAAAGTAATGGAAAAAGAAGGTGTGAATGTTGGGGAATTTCAAATCAAGCTTTTGCAAAAAATAGAAGAGCTTACCTTGTACACTATTGAACAAAATAAGCGTATTGAAGAGCAACAGGAAAGAATTAAAAAATTAGAGGAAGCTCAAACTAAATCGTTATCTAAATAGAATATTAAGATAATAATTAAAAAATTAATCCAATAAAGTACTAGGTTTGGTAAATATGATGAAGAAAAGAATGTAAAAGATTCCAAAATTTGTTCTAGAACTATAAAGTTGCTCAATTTTATATATTATAATGACCTTTTAATCATTGATTAAAAGGTTTTTTTTATATTTGAATCTTATAAATTTGTAATTATGAATAAAATCTATATTTTGTTATTGGGTTTGTTGATATCTCCGTCTTTTTATGGGCAAAAAGATAACGAAAATATCGAAAAGAAAGGATTTGTGAAAAAGGAAATGAAGTCCTTTGCAAATAAAATGGCTGCCGGTAATGTGAACCCCAATACGCTTAATTATGATTTAAGATATCAAAGGATGGATGTATCACTGGATCCCGCTGTTAATAATATATCGGGGTCTGCGACTTCTCATTTTAAACCTACACAGAGTATGGGAAGTATTTATTTTGATCTTTCGAACACTCTGGCAGTTTCCCAGGTGCAGTATCATGGAACGAATGTAGCTTTTCAACAGTTGCCCACCAAAGAAGTAAAAATTGATTTTCCGGCTTCAATTCCTGCTAATACATTAGATTCGCTGACGATTTACTATTCAGGGGCTCCGGATCCTGTTTATAATACGGTTATGGTTGGTAATCAAAGCGGAACACCTATTCTTTCAACATTAAATGAACCTTATGGTGCACAAGATTGGTTTCCCACAAAACAAAGTCTCAATGATAAAATTGAAAAATTTGATTTTAAAATTACCACGCCTTCACAATATAATGTGGCAGCCAATGGAAAATTAATGTCCGAAACAAATCTCAGTAATGGTCAGAAACTTACCTTTTGGAGAACAATGTATCCGACTCCTGCATATCTGATAGCATTGGGGATTACCAACTATGTAAAGAAAGTTGATGTCATTGGAAATCCTCCGTTTCCATTCGTAAATTATATTTATCCCTCTACCAATGCCAATACTACCAGTTTAGCGAATATTGAATGGACCAAACAAATCATGAATACTTTTGAAACGTATTTTGGGGCATATCCTTTCCGTGATGAGAAATATGGTCATATGGAATATATCAACGGTGGTGGAATGGAGCATCAGACTATGTCGTCGGTAGGAAGCTGGGGGAAAGATCTTATTGCTCATGAACTTGCCCATCAATGGTTTGGAGATAAGGTGACATGCAATACCTGGAATGATATCTGGTTAAATGAAGGTTTCGCTACTTTTGGGGAGCATTTGGCTAATGAAAAACTGTTGATGACCAATTCTCAATTTATGAACTATTTACAGGGACAATTGAGTTATATTACGGGAAGTGTTGGTGGAAGTACATATGTTCCTGATACAGGATTGTCTAATGTCAACAGAATATTTGACGGGCGTTTATCTTATGCTAAAGGAGGATATGTTCTAAGAATGTTAAAATGGGTTCTGGGAGATACAGCTTTTTATCAGGCGCTTAAAGATTATCACGCAAGGCCGGCTCTGGCTTATAATTATGTAAAAACTTCAGACCTTAATGCTTCATTGCTTCAGTCTACCGGAAAGGATTTTACAGAATTTTTTAATGACTGGATTTATGGTGAAGGTTATCCGACATATACCATAAAATGGAAACAGGCTAGTAACCAAATTGTGTTTACCGTTTCTCAGGCCCAAAGTAGCCCTACTGTAAGCTTTTTTGAAATGCCATTACCTATAAAAGTAAACGGGACTGGGGGGCAAACGGCTTATCTGGTGTTAAATAATACTTCCAATAATCAGTATTTTGCTGAAAATGTATCGTTTCCTGTAGCCAGTGTTCAGTTTAATTACGAATATCAGATCATTGAAAAGAACTCTACCGTAACTCAGGATAATACTTTAAGTGTTTCCTCTGTGGACAAAGATGGTTTTGGCTTATATCCTAATCCTGCAAAAAATGAACTTTATTTAAAAGGAGTAGATAAGGCTACCGAATTTTCTATTCATGCTATAGACGGAAAATTGATAAGAAAAGATATTTATCAGCCTGGAAAAGCAATTGGTATTACAGAATTGGTTCCGGGAACTTATATTTTTACGGTGAAAGAGAAAAACATTAAATTCATTAAATATTAAGGGCCTGTTTAAATTTTATAAAAATTTATTTCAACCATTAAGATGAATTAAGTTGTTGAGGTTAATTAAGGATACTCGGCAGAAGTTATTGCATAGGGTATTTCCATGGTGTATATCTTTAATTGTCAGACAATATTGAAGAAGCTTTCAGATTTGAAAGCTTCTTTGCTTTTTGGCGGCAATAATAGCTCTTTTCTGAGCTTTTTTTACTTTATATTGGAACCATTTTTCTTTAAATAAATTTCGCATCATATTGTCAAAATTTCTAGTAAATACCAGATTTTTAAATCCACGCCACTTTTCTAACGAGCTTGAGGGAAGCGCTCTGACGGAGATAGAATAGCCTTCTGTTTCATATTGGATATAATGCCACCAACCAGAAGGGATATACAATGTTTCACCCGGATGTAAGATGGCTTCATAGCCGTCTAAATAGAGTAGCGCGGGGAATTCCTGGTAATTTGGATTTTTTATATTGGCGAGACTGTGAAAATTATAAGGAAGTTTATACATAAGATCAGATTGTTCCCAAGGGAAAAGCCATATTTTTTTAATGCCTTGAAATTGAGTAATGAATACATGAGACATGTCAATATCGATATGGTTCCTGGTGACGGAGCTTTCTCCTCCAAAAAACATAAAAGGGAGCCATTTCAATATTTTACCATTGGTTACATCATTATAGAAAATATCGTTTTTAAGTTCCGGCTTGATATTTAACAGATTAAACAAAAAAAGGCGGTGTTCGGTAGGGGTGCTGCTGATCAAATCCAAATATGCCGAAAAAGTAGTTTGTGAGATAGGATTACTGGCCACTCTATCCAATGAATCAAGTTCGCTTCCATATATATTGACAAGATGATCACCGGCAATTTCTTTGAAATAATCATAATTCCATTTTTTAAACGCAGGGCTATCCGGGTCTATAAAATCTTCAAGAATAATGGGGTACCCGGGTTTCATATGGTTATTTTTAAAAATTCTTGAACTTAAATTTCTTGCTTTCTGTACCGGTGTCAATCTCATATTTAGTAAATTTTAAACAAATATAAATATTATCCTACTAAATTTGTAGACTAATAGTGTTAAAACTGAATTTGAAATCAATTTTTTAGAATTAAGCTTATAAAAGGCTATATTTTACTGCCTTTTTATTAAATTAGCACATCTAAAAAATTACTAAAAATGATCTCTGAAAAATACCTTCAACATTTACAGAATGAACTTCAAAATATTGAAAATGATGGCCTTTACAAAAGAGAAAGAATCATCACTTCTCAGCAGAGTGCTGAAATAGAAGCTAACGGAAAAAAGCTTTTAAACTTCTGTGCTAACAATTATCTGGGATTATCCAACAATCCGGAAGTGATGAAAGCTTCTCAGGATATGATTGAATCTCATGGATATGGAATGTCTTCTGTACGTTTTATCTGCGGAACACAGGATATTCATAAAGAATTGGAGAAAAAAATTGCAGATTTCTTAGGTCTTGAGGATACCATCCTTTATGCAGCTGCTTTTGATGCTAATGGTGGAGTCTTTGAACCTTTATTTACGGAAGAAGATGCCATTATTTCAGATGAATTAAATCATGCTTCTATCATTGATGGTGTACGTCTTTGTAAAGCTGCAAGATATCGTTATAAAAACAATGATATGGCTGATCTGGAAGCACAATTAATTGCAGCTTCTGAAAAAAATCACCGTTTCAAAATCATCGTAACTGATGGCGTTTTCTCAATGGACGGTATTGTGGCAGATTTAAAAGGGGTTTGTGATCTTGCTGATAAATATGATGCTCTGGTAATGGTAGACGACTCTCACGCAACAGGTTTCATCGGGAAAACAGGTCGTGGAACTCATGAAGCGAATGAGGTAATGGGCAGAGTGGATATTATCACTTCTACGTTAGGAAAAGCCTTAGGGGGTGCTTTAGGAGGGTTTACTTCCGGAAAGAAAGAGATTATCGATATGTTGAGACAACGTTCTCGTCCTTATTTATTCTCTAACTCATTAGCTCCCGGAATTGTAGGAGCAGCTTTGAAAGTGTTGGATATGATCTCCGATGATACTACACTTCGTGATAAAGTAATGGAAAATGCAGACTATTTCAGAACAGAAATGAAAGCAAAAGGCTTTGATATTCCGGATGGTGATGCTGCTATTGTTCCGGTAATGCTTTACGACGCACCACTTTCCCAAAAAATGGCTGAAAAGCTAATGGATGAAGGAATCTACGTAATCGGATTCTTCTATCCTGTAGTACCAAAAGGAAAAGCGAGAATCAGAGTGCAATTATCAGCCGCTCATACAAGAGAACACCTTGATAAAGCCATTGCTGCTTTTGAAAAAATAGGAAAAGAGCTTGGGGTGATTGGTTAGTATTTAGACTTGATTTATCATTGAAAATATACAATTCGGCTCGGGGCAGCTTCGCTGCCCGAGCCGAAGATTATTTTATAAAAAATTATTCATAAGTAACTTTGCAATTATCATCTTGATCATCGCTAGGATCTGTATCATTAAAACATTCTTTAGTAGTTATGTCATTTTCCCCGATACATGTAATACAATAACGTCGGTTTTTGGCCCCTCCTTTAATTGCTCTTTGTTGGTCTCTTCCCAATTTTTGTGCATTTTTCAGCACCGCATTTTTTGTGTTCATAATTTTTGT